>CAYGQZ010000653.1:0-1000 GCA_964352055.1 uncultured Rhodobacterales bacterium | reverse complement strand
CCAGGGAGGTCGCGCAGAACGCACCCGATCACCTTATTCTCTCAGCCTCGCAACTGGGCGTCAGCCTTGCTGCGCGCTCGGAGTTGGAACGGTTGCATGCGCTGTTGTCGCCGCTGTCCACGGACATCCGCGTAATCGCTCATGTTGACGAACCGGCGCGCCTGTTGACGCGCCACTATGCGGAACAGATCCTGGAGGGGCGCGGCGCACAGCTGGATCAGGAAATCGCCCTCGCCGAAAGCCAGAACTGGTGGTCCGATGCGTTGGCAGCCGCCCCCGAAATCAACCCTCAAGCCGGTATTTTCATGGAAAACCAAGGCGCGCCCTTCTGGCTGGATTATACCGCACTCGAAGCACACTGGAATGGCGTCTTCGGGACAGGTGCGTTGCAGTTTCGCGCCTATGATCCCAAGGTATTTGCCTCCGAAACCGTCACCGAAGAGATCTGCGCGGCGTTTCAGATCAAAGACAGCATTGGAAATGCCCCAGTCGCTGCCCTGCCAGAGCCTGCATCCGCCGCCTGGCTGGCGCGCGGTCGGCAGTTGAACAGTCTTATCCTTCAAGTGCTGGCCTCGAAGAAGCAGATATTGCCACGCCAATTGTGGCGATCATTCGTCAATGAAATCAAGGTGGACGGTGCCCCGATTGACCCTGCGTCGCTCTCGGCCATCTCCAAAACCTTTGCCGCTGCAAACAAAACACTCATCGCACGGCACAACCTGCCAAAAAACCTGTTCAAAGCGCCCCGCGCCCGCAAATCATGGGCCGAGGCCGACCCGACCAAAGGCTTTCGCGCCTCGCAATACCTGTTGGGTTTCATGTGGCGGATCGACAAGGCAACGCGGGAGGAACGCAAGGGCAAGGCGGCCGATCTGGCCCGGTTGAACGGGACCAGCGCACCCGCCGCTGCGATCACTGACATGGACGGACTCAGCGAGGCAGCGCGTCAATTGCTGCCGCCATTGGCCGTGCAAAACTTCGAGAAACTGCGCACCTCGTC
>CAYGQZ010000652.1:0-1001 GCA_964352055.1 uncultured Rhodobacterales bacterium | reverse complement strand
ACAACCTTGTTGTACTTTTCGCCCTGAGTGATCAGGCCGTCCATGTACTGTTGTTCAAAGTCTTTCACCTGCTCGCGGGTTTCGTCCACGATGGGCCATTTGCTATCGGGGATCAGCATGTCGTCCTTGCCGAACGAAATGCCCGCCTTGAAGGCGTGACGGAAACCCATGGTCATGATCTGATCACAGAAGATGACAGACTCTTTCTGACCGCAATAGCGGTAGACAGTGTCGATGACCTGCTGCACTTCCTTCTTGCGCAGCAAACGGTTGACCAGCGAGAATGGCGCCTTGTTGTTCAATGGCAAAAGTGCGCCCAACAAGACCCGACCGGGTGTTGTCTCGAACCGCTCCATCACTTCCAGACCTTCTGCGTTGATCTGAGGCACACGTGAGGTGATCTTGGAGTGCAGGTGCACAACACCGCTGTCGAGCGCGTGCTGTACTTCCTCGATCGAGCCAAAGACCATGCCTTCGCCCTTGAGGCCCTTCCGCTCGAGGGTCACATAGTAGAGACCCAGGATCATATCCTGCGAAGGCACGATGATCGGCGCACCGTTGGCAGGCGACAGAACGTTGTTCGTCGACATCATCAGAACGCGGGCTTCAAGCTGTGCTTCCAGCGACAAAGGCACGTGCACGGCCATCTGGTCGCCGTCAAAGTCGGCGTTGAAGGCCGAACAGACCAGCGGGTGCAGCTGAATGGCCTTGCCTTCGATCAGAACGGGTTCAAACGCCTGAATGCCCAGACGGTGCAGCGTGGGCGCACGGTTCAGCATCACAGGGTGTTCGCGGATCACCTCATCCAGAATATCCCAAACCTCGGGACGCTCTTTTTCGACCAGCTTCTTGGCTTGCTTGACCGTGGATGACAGGCCTTTGGCCTCAAGTCGCGAGTAGATGAACGGCTTGAACAGCTCGAGCGCCATCTTCTTCGGCAGACCACATTGATGCAGCTTGAGTTCCGGACCGGTCACAATGACCGAACGGCCCGAAAAGTC
>CAYGQZ010000651.1:0-1012 GCA_964352055.1 uncultured Rhodobacterales bacterium | reverse complement strand
CCATGGGCGACAATGCGGCGATTGATGCGGCAGGGCACAACCGGATCGACCTGAGCGAGCGGGTGCTGAAACTGTTCCTGCTGCACGCCCTGCGCGACGGGTATTTCCATGCCGACATGCATCAGGGCAACCTGAAGGTCGCCCCGAACGGGGACATCATCGCCTATGATTTCGGGATCATGGGCCACATCGACGAATACACACGCCGGGTCTATGCCGAGATTCTGTTTGGCTTTATCCGCAAGGATTACAAACGAGTGGCCGAAGTGCACTTTGAGGCGGGTTACGTGCCCGCCGACAAGGATGTCGACGAATTTGCCCGTGCCTTGCGCGCGGTGGGCGAGCCGATCTTTGGTATGGATGCCTCCAAGATTTCCATGGGCCGGTTGTTGAACTACCTCTTTGAGGTGACCGAACGGTTCGGGATGGAAACACGGACCGAGCTGATCCTGTTGCAACGCACCATGGTGGTGGTTGAAGGGGTGGCGCGGTCGCTCAATCCCAACATCAACATCTGGCAGGTCGCGGCCCCGGTGGTGACGGATTACATCCAGAAGTCCATCGGGCCAAAGGCGGTCGTGACCGACCTGTACAAGACCGCCCGCGTGCTGACCCGCTTTGGCCCGCGCCTGCCGCTCTTGGTCGAGGCGGCGCTGATTGCGCAATCCAATCCGAAACCACCGCAGCGTCGCGGATTCTGGCGCTGGATCGTTCTGGCGGGTGTCGGCGGTGTGGTCCTTGGGTCCGGGCTGCTCGCCCTGATCGAGGCGGCACTCTGATCCCACCCGAATCGTGCTAAGCTACCCGTCAGTGCGTGACGCAGATGGGAGGCCGCGGCATGGAAAGCCCGAAAAACCGAGCCAAACCCACATGGCCGGTGATGATGTGGATCGGGCTGACCTTTGTGGTGGGCATAGGGATCTGGGCCGCCGTCTATTGGTACACCGATGGCGGAGTGACCGGGCCGCCCCTGCTTGTTTCGGTCGGCACATCCGGCCTGGCGCTGGCCTTT
>CAYGQZ010000650.1:0-1019 GCA_964352055.1 uncultured Rhodobacterales bacterium | reverse complement strand
CAGTCCATGTCCCTCGACAGTCTGGTGGGCGATCGCTGGTCGGGCATGACGACCAGTCGCGAAGATACCGATTTCCTCACCTGTTTCGGCTCTGGCACGCTGATCGCGACCCCGGACGGGCAACGCCCCATCGAAGACCTGGCTGTGGGGGATCAGATCACCACCCAGGACAACGGCGCACAGACCATCCGCTGGGTCGGCGGGCGCACGGTGCGGTGTCGCGGGCCGATGCAGCCGATCCGGGTAGAGGCCCATGCGCTGGGTCTGGGTCTGCCCCATCACAGGCTGATCCTGTCGCGCCAACACCGGGTGCTGGTGAAATCCCGCATTGCCCAGCGCATGTTTGGCGACGGAGAGGTCTTTGTCGCCGCGCACAAGCTTGTTGGCCTGCCCGGTGTGACGCTGGACGACGCCGCCGCCTTTGTCACCTATTGGCATGTTCTGTGCGACCGGCACGAGGTGATCTTTGCCAACGGGGCCCCGACTGAGACCCTGTATATGGGGGCGATGGCGCGCCGTGGCATGTCCGATGAGGCCATGGACGAGATCCAGACCCTGTTTCCGGACCTGTTGCGCCGCCCGCAAACCCTGGCCCGGCTGACGCCCAAGGGGCACGCGCAATCGCAACTGGTCAATCGCATGCTCAAGAACAATCGGTCGGCGCTGGAAGATGGCACTGCGATGGCACGCGCATCTTGAATAGGCGCGCCCAACCTTGCAGGGGCCGTGCCCTGAAGGTGGACCGGTCAGACTGACATACGGTCCACCTCGGGTCGCACCCGCCGTTCTAGCCCACCACGTTATGGTCCGGGCCGTAGGGAAAGCCGGTGATGTTTTCGGCCCCGTCCTCGGTGATCACCAGAATGTCGTGCTCGCGGTAGCCGCCCGCACCGGGCGCACCATCAGGTATGGTCAGCATTGGCTCCATCGAGATGACCATGCCGGGTTCCAGCACCGTGTCGACATCCTCGCGCAGTTCCAGCCCCGCCTCGCGCCCGTAGTAATGCGAGAGCACCCCG
>CAYGQZ010000649.1:0-1021 GCA_964352055.1 uncultured Rhodobacterales bacterium | reverse complement strand
TGGTTCAATCAGATCAAATCGGATCTGAACGTGGCCAAGGTGATCCGGGACGGTTTGTCACCGGAATGGCGCGACGCCATCGAAAAGCTGACGGGCAGCAAGCTGGTCAGCGATCTGGTCGCGCCCCGCAAGTCCTTTGATCTGAGTACAAAGCCGCCGTCTGATGCGCCCGACGATCAGGAAAAGTTGGACCTGATGTTGAACACGATGTTGTGGAACGTGCCATTCCCGGACGGAGTACGCTCGTACAGTCCAACAGACCACCGCATATTTGGGGCGTTCGGGCCGGTCTACCTGATTTCCAATCTCAACCAGGCCACGCACAATGCGATTGGCGAAATGTGCGGTCCGGTTGCGACCTTCGCCTTTGAACAGTTGGGCCTGATCATGTCCAAAGGGCGGGCGGTCAACGCCGCGGGCGAGAACACCTATCTGTCACATCCCGAACGGCTGGATTTTCCCATTCACATGATGGCAGGGTCCCTGAACCAGTTGGTCCTTCCCGACACGACCCTGCGCACACAGCACTGGCTGCGCAATGCATTGCCGGACAGTGCCGACAAATTCACCCGTCAGGTCTTTGCCGGTTACGGGCATCTGGATTGTTTCTGGGGCCGGGATGCGGGCGCGGATGTCTTTCCCTCGATCCTGAAGGAACTGGCCAAACACTGACCGCCCGGCTGTCCATGCGCGTCGGCAAGACAGATCTTGCGCGCCGCAATCCGCGTCAGTCAAACGCCGCAAGCGTGCGCACGACAGCGGTGTCCACAGCCGCGGCCAACAACAAACCGGGGTCATCGTCGCAGGCCTGTTCAAGCTCTTCGACAAATTCGACATCCAGGGCATCACGGTCACTTTCGTCCTCGACCTCGGCCAGAATGTCGATTTCACGGTTGTACAGCGACACCATGACCATCAGCGCGACGATATCCGCGATCTGCTGATGATCGTCCTCATAGGTTTCCAGCACGCTTTCGCAACTGTGGTGCATGAACGGCATGGCCTGATCCAGAATGCTTTC
>CAYGQZ010000648.1:0-1022 GCA_964352055.1 uncultured Rhodobacterales bacterium | reverse complement strand
GATTACCCTATGCGCGATGATCGCGGCAAACTACGCCCGCGACATAGCTTACCAGGTACATGCCATCCTGATCATGTTGATCGCGGGTGGGATGTTCTTGTGGCAAGTCCGCCAGACTGGTGAGGCATCCGCGCCACCAGCGCCGCAGAACGAGTATATGGACGGGGTTATCAGAGCGGGTGTCATCGCCACCTGTTTCTGGGGCATCGCAGGGTTTTTGGTGGGCGTCATCATTGCGTTCCAGTTGGCATTTCCGGTGCTCAACCTTGAGTGGGCACAAGGATATGCCAACTTTGGTCGGTTGCGTCCGCTGCACACGTCTGCGGTTATCTTTGCATTCGGCGGCAACGCTCTGATTGCGACGTCCTTCTTTATCGTGCAGCGCACCTGTGCGGCGCGGCTTTGGGGTGGAAACCTCGCCTGGTTTGTCTTCTGGGGCTATCAGCTGTTCATCGTTCTGGCCGCCACCGGGTATTTGATGGGTGGAACGCAGTCCAAGGAATATGCCGAGCCTGAGTGGTACGTTGACATCTGGTTGACCATCGTCTGGGTCTCTTATCTGGCGGTATTTCTGGGAACGATCATCAAGCGCCGCGAGCCACACATCTACGTGGCCAACTGGTTCCTGCTGAGCTTTATCGTCACTGTCGCGATGCTGCACCTGATCAACAACATTTCGATCCCGGTCAGCCTTTACGGCTCGAAGTCGGTTCAGGTCTTCAGCGGCGTTCAGGATGCGATGGTGCAGTGGTGGTACGGTCACAACGCGGTCGGGTTCTTTCTGACGGCCGGCTTTCTGGGAATGATGTACTACTTCATTCCCAAGCAGGCCGAGCGGCCTGTGTTCAGCTACAAGCTGTCGATCATCCACTTCTGGGCTCTGATCTTTCTGTACATCTGGGCGGGTCCACACCACCTGCACTACACTGCGCTGCCAGACTGGGCGTCGACCCTCGGCATGGTCTTTTCGATCATCCTGTGGATGCCAAGCTGGGGTGGTATGATCAACGGTCTGATGACCC
>CAYGQZ010000647.1:0-1032 GCA_964352055.1 uncultured Rhodobacterales bacterium | reverse complement strand
AGACCTACACATGTGCACGTCTGCACAGCCGCTTCATGCCTTTATCTCAGGCGGACCCTCGCGGCACCATATCCACCAGAGACGGGCGGGCGCGTTCCCAGATAACGACGGCGGCATCGGGTTTGTCGTGCAACTGCGCCAGCATCCGTTCCGTCCGCAAGCCCGGCAGGGTCGCAAAGGCATCAAAGAGCGCATCCGCCCCCGCCGCATCCACCGGAATCATGAGGGCAGGTCCATCCTTCTGCTCCAACATCCAGTGAGCGGGCCGCAGACTGCCGTCAAGCTTCAGCCGCGACAATTCGCGCAGCGCGACCGCCCCCCCTGTCAGAGGACCAAAATATGTGACCTGTCCCTCGTCGACCTGCACAGCGCCCAGCCCGTCGCCCGCCCCGCGAAACCGGCCCCGTTGCAAACCGACCATGATCAGCGCCCCTGCCGCCACCAGCAGCACGGGTGCAATCCATCCCAACAGGCCCTGGGGGCCGGCCAACCACCAGAGTGCGAGCACCGCAAGCGCAATACCCACCAGAACTTCGCGCCAACGCCACACGGCGGCCGAGGCCTCGGGTCTGATAAAACTCATGATGTCCCTCCGATCACCCTTTCGGTTTGTAGCAGGCAGACCCGGTATTGCCCAATCAAGTGATACCCAAGCGCCTCATAGGCCCGCGCCGCGGCCGGGTTGTTCGCAAACAGCACCGATTGTGTCACGCCCTTGTCCGCACAGGCGCGCAGCAAGCCCGCAAGGGCGCGTCTCGCATACCCGCGACCGCGCAACGCCTTGGGCGTGTAGACGCCGCCAATCTGTACGATGTCCGGCAAGCGCGCGTTGACCCCCGCCATCGCAACCGGGGTGCCGTCATGCTCCAACAGCATGACATCGGCGCTGTCGATGGCGCGCGCGGCACGCTCCAGAACCCCCGCCGAAGGGGGCGTGCCGACAGGGGCATGGCCCACATCCTGCTCATAGGCGTTGAACCAGGCCTCGAGCATCGGCAAGTCCGCCGCGACAGCCTTGCGGACTGCGACGGG
>CAYGQZ010000646.1:0-1040 GCA_964352055.1 uncultured Rhodobacterales bacterium | reverse complement strand
GTGAATCACACCAACGCGGGCAACGATCTGTTCGACATCGACGGCAAACCGGCAAGTGATGCCGACCTGGCCGCGTACGACCGGGCGTGGGGGTCGATCACCCGCGCGCTGGAGCGGGCAGGCAAGGCAGGACTGGACGTTCCCGCCTCAACCGTTATCCCTGACATGCCCTGGGGGGCGAGCGTGCAGGCGTGGTCAGGCGCGATGGATTTCGGCGTCGACTACGACATGCTTTCAACGGCCGATTACTGGGACAGCGCCGACAGTCAGCCAAGTTTTATCGTCCGGGAAGGTCTGGGGGCTGTTGTCGCCACTTTGGCGGACGGTCTTCCGATCAAGCTGGGCACAAAAGTCTCGGCCATCGATTGGTCCGGCAAAGGCGTCGTGGTTGAAACCTCGGACGGCATGATCAGGGCCAAGGCCTGCATGATAACTGTATCCACCGGCGTACTGAACGCAGGTTCCATCCGCTTCACGCCGGACCTGCCGGATTGGAAGCTTGAGGCTGCCGCCAACATTCCCATGGGTCTCTTGATAAAGGTGCCCATGCTGTTTGACGGTACGCGGCTGGGGCTGGGAGAAAACAACTGGGTCACCTACCAGACCCCGGAAGACAAACCGGGCGAGGCGTGCTTCTTTGTGGCCTGGCCATGCGGCCACGACTATCTGTTTGGCAATATTGGCGGGGCCTTTGCCTGGGACCTCTACGCACAGGGCCAGGATGCAGTGGTTGATTACGCGCTTGAGCAGCTGACGCGCTGCGTTGGCAGCGATGCCAGAAAACACTTCGTCAAGGGGTTTGCCACGGACTGGGCTGACAACCCGCTGACTCTTGGGGCCTATGGGGCAGTCCGGCCCGGCGGCTGGGGTGCCCGCGACAAGCTGGCCGAACCCTTGGCAGACAAGCTGTTTTTTGCGGGCGAAGCCATGGCGGGATCCCGATCCGCACTGGTAAATGGCGCGTTCAAGAGCGGCCAGCGCACAGCAAAGGCGGTGGCACGCGCAATCACCTGATCCTCGCTCCGGAAGGTCAAGATCGG
>CAYGQZ010000645.1:0-1047 GCA_964352055.1 uncultured Rhodobacterales bacterium | reverse complement strand
TGTCGCGGGCGTCGCCCGAGGCACATGTGCCCGTTCCGGTCAGGCAGGCGATGTCGTTGTCAAGCGCGCCTTGCGCGCTGGCCCATGCGGGATCCTCGAAACCGGACACGATCTGTTCCTGGATCAGGGTTTGATGTTCGGCACTCAGGCTGTTCCATTTGTCCATGTTCATAGCCGTTACAACGGAATCCCAGCCCCCCAGCGGGATCGGAAGAAGGTGTGTCGACACTTCCCACCAGCCCGCGCTGTAACCGGACCCGGCACCCGTGACGGCACAGTCCACAACGCCGTTCTGCAAGGCACCCGGCACTTCGGAGAAGGACACGTTGACACCTTCGGCCCCGAGAGCTTCCAGCAGCTTGGCCGTCATCCGGCCGGAGGCGCGGACTTTCAGCCCCTCCATATCGGCCAGTTCCGTGATCTCGTGGTTGCAGAACACGACCTGCGGCGGGTAGGGCGCGATGGCCAGAACCTTGGCGTTGAACCGGTTGGCATAGATCGCGTCCACCATCGGGCGGGCGGCGTCGACCATTGCGCGGGCTTCTGCGGCGGTCAGCGCGACCAGCGGTACGTCCAGTCCTTCAAGCTCTGGCGCATCGGCGACCGCGTAGTCGGCCACGGTCATCGCGACGTCATAGACGCCCTGACCCAGCAGCGGGTAAATGTCGCCGAGGCCCAGGCCCATCTGGTTGTGCGTGGTCAACTCAACAGTGATGTCACCGCCGGACGCCTCAGGCAGGGTGCCTGTCCAGAACGGCGCCTCGTATTCGTTGTGCAGCGGCAGGCTGGACCAGCTGCCAACAACCGAGATGGTCTCGGCCATGGCAGGGGTGGCTAGGGCTGTGGTGGCGGCAAGAATGGCTAGTATGTTTCGCATGATAAACTCCTTGTTGATCAGTATTATTCTGTGTTGAGGATTGTTGTTTCTGCGTCTTCGGCCACATCGGACAGCAACATGTGACCGGGCGAATGGGTGATACAGAGGGGCAATTTGGCATTGAGCAGAACGTTTTGCGGTGTCACGCCGCAGGCCCAATAGACCGGGAC
>CAYGQZ010000644.1:0-1052 GCA_964352055.1 uncultured Rhodobacterales bacterium | reverse complement strand
GGACAGGTCACAGGCCACGATCTGCGTCACCGGAACCGCCACGTCATCGACAAAGATTTCAAATGCGCGCCCGGATCCGTACCAAAGGGCGGGTGCTGCATCCAGCGCGCGCCGGGTGACATCACCGGGGACATGTTCGGGCCGCGAGATCGACGTGATCGTCGCTTCGGGTTGTGGCAGGTTGACCAACTGCCGGGGCGCGCCCAACGGATCGAACAAAAAGCGCCGCGCATCCACCGGAGTCGTGGGCATCCGCACGTGATCCATCGGAATCAACCGCCACAGGAACAGACCGATATTCGAGAAGTTGTGTTTGCCCCCAATGCTTTGGCGCGCTGTTGATTGCTGGATCGAACGCACGTCAACACTGTGCGACACCCTGTCAAAGGCGTTTCCCAACGGCTCAAGCGTCAGCGGATCGCGCAAATCCGGACCCAGGTGATGACCGGCGCGGATGTGGTTCATGTGCTGGCATGTCGCGGTCGTTTGAAAATATTCGACAACATGGGCGGGCCAGCCCGTGACATCCCGTGCCAGCGCTTCGAGAACGGCGGCGGTGCCTTTGCGGCGGCGATATCCAATCGTGTTTGCAACCTCGGCCCTGTTGCCGACATCTGTGCCTTCGATCTGATAGAGCGCGCGGTAGCCGATTGTGCCGCCAATATAGGGTGCGGCCCAATCCTCGCAGGTTTCGATAAAGAGATTGTCGAACAACTGTTCGATGTTCTCTTCGACCACGGCCCCTTCGCGCGCGAGCACCGCGACCAGTGCTTCGAGGGGGCCACCCTCATCGGCGTCGCGCAGACGGTGAACCGCAGGCAGCAACTGATACAGGGTTTTCGGGGTTATCCGGTTCACGACATCACCTCCAGTTTGGCAAGGGGGCCGGGGTGAAGCGTGAGAATTTCAGCCGGCAACACGGTACCATCGGCACCCAGCCTGCCGGGTTGGGACACCAGTCGGGCATAGGCGATGAAGGGGTTCGACTGGGGTGCTGTGCTGCGCGAAAAGCGATCAATGTCCACGGCCTTGACGCCCTCCACCTGATGGGC
>CAYGQZ010000643.1:0-1066 GCA_964352055.1 uncultured Rhodobacterales bacterium | reverse complement strand
AATTCGTCTATCTCGACTTTGAGGAAGAGCAGCAGGACGGCGCGAGCTCCGGCGGTTATGCCTCTGTTTCCTCACCTGAATTCCGCGAGGCGCAGCTTGCCAAGTTCCGCGAACTGGCGCCCGAGGTCGATATTGTCATCACCACGGCGCTGATCCCCAACCGCGAAGCGCCCGAGCTTTGGACCGAAGACATGGTCGCCGCGATGAAGCCGGGTTCGGTTATTGTGGATCTGGCCGCGGAAAAGGGCGGCAATTGCAAGCTGACCGTCATGGACGAGAAGATCGTGACGGCAAACGGCGTGACCATCATCGGCTACACGGACTTCCCGAGCCGGATGGCGACGCAGGCCTCCAACCTATATTCCACCAACATCCGTCATCTGATGACCGACCTGACGCCCGAGAAAGACGGTGTCGTCAATCACAATATGGAAGATGACGTGATCCGGGGCGCCACAATTGCGCATGCCAAGGAAGTGACCTTTCCGCCGCCGCCGCCCAAGGTGGCAGCCATTGCAGCGGCCAAGAAAAAGGAAACTCCCAAAGAGCTGACCGCCGAAGAAAAGCGTGCCAAGGAAGTTGCGGACTTCAAGAAGCAGACACAGACGCAGGTTGGTCTTCTGGCCATCGGGGGCGGCCTGTTGCTTGCCGTTGGTCTGGTCGCACCCGCCAGCTTCATGCAACACTTCATCGTGTTCATCCTGTCTGTCTTTATCGGCTTCCAGGTGATCTGGAACGTGGCCCATTCGCTGCACACGCCGCTGATGGCGGTCACCAACGCGATCTCGTCGATCATCATTCTGGGCGCCCTGATACAGATCGGGTCAAGCTCCATGCTGATCACATTACTCGCCGCGCTGGCGGTCTTCATGGCCTCGGTGAACATTTTCGGCGGCTTCCTCGTGACACGGCGCATGCTCGCCATGTTCCAGAAATCTTAAGGCGGGAGCGGACACATGGAATTCGGATTTACTATTGCAGCCTATGCGGTTGCGGCTGTCCTCTTCATCCTCAGCCTTGGTGGCCTGAGCGGACAGGAAAGCGCGAAACGCGCCGTATGGTACGG
>CAYGQZ010000642.1:0-1070 GCA_964352055.1 uncultured Rhodobacterales bacterium | reverse complement strand
CGACAATCACATGCATGTCGTCATTGATATGCAGATCCATCATGCCGTTGACATCTGTCAACCGGCCCCCGGTGGCGGTCGTCAACTGTGTTTCCGCCTGCGCTTGCGCCAGCGTGTTGGGATAGGCACCGGGCAAGATTTCGCGGCCCCGCTCCAGCAGCAGGACCTTTTGCCCCGCAAGGGTGAGTTTCGCCGCCGAGATGGCACCGCCATAGCCCGATCCGACAACTACGGCATCAAATTCAGCGCTTAGGTCCACACCATCCGGGGCAGCCGCCCGCGCGTCTTTCAGGGACGTCGAAATGCGTGCCATCTTCATGGTCATTGCGCCCTCCTCAGAGGTTGGTATTTCTGCTCGGCCTGGTTGCCCAGGGTCAGGTACATGTCCTGCTTGCGCTCAAGCTCGGTGATGAGGGTGTTGCGGAAGTCATGCCAGGCAGGATGGGCGGCCGTGACGGCCCTGGTCAAGGCCTGAACCAGCGGGTTGTCCGCATCCGGGCACGGATCGGCAGAGGATACATGCGCGCACTGCAACGCGTGGCCGTCCGGCATCTGATAGACCTGCAGCGTGGCGGTGTTGTAGTCTTGGTCGATGAAGACAACCGACGCGCCCTCAACGGTGCTGAGCAGGGACGTGTCCATCACCCAGCCCCCGGTGTTGTAGACTGAAACGGGGCGTTTGAACCCCGGCACGATGATCTGATCCGAGAACGGCTTGTGCGTGTGGCCAAAGATGAAGGTGGTGTGGTCGGGCTGGTCATCGGGCCCAAGTTCTTCGTCCATCTGGGTCTTGACCACCTCGGCGAGGTAGTCACGCAGACCCTTCTGCGAGGACAGCCCCAGATGTTCGGTGTAGCCATAGCGTTCCAGTTGGGAAAAGCCGCCGACCATCCCGTCGATGACGCCCTGGCTGAGCAGGTCGATGCCTTGGGAGATCGCGTGTGAATGGGGCAGCGGCAGTGACGACTGCGCCCATTCCGCCACCAGTTTGCTCAGATGTTGCTGAAACGCATGGGCGCCGCCACCGGTTTGCAGCAGGCGTTCGCCCAACGACACCTCGGTGCCAACCT
>CAYGQZ010000641.1:0-1081 GCA_964352055.1 uncultured Rhodobacterales bacterium | reverse complement strand
AGCGTAAATACGCATCCGTCGGCGACATTATTGTCGTGTCGGTCAAGGAAGCCATCCCACGCGGCCGTGTGAAAAAAGGCGACGTCCGCAAGGCCGTTGTTGTCCGCACCGCCAAGGAAGTACGTCGCGACGATGGCACAGCCATTCGTTTTGACCGCAACGCCGCCGTTATCCTGAACAACAACAACGAGCCAGTCGGTACCCGTATCTTTGGCCCGGTTGTGCGCGAGCTGCGTGCCAAGAACTTCATGAAAATCATCTCGCTGGCTCCGGAGGTGCTCTGATGGCTGCGAAACTCAAAAAAGGCGACAAGGTCGTCATGCTTGCGGGCAAGGACAAGGGCCGCGAGGGCACGATCTCTTCGATTGATCCACGCGCGAACAAGGCTGTGGTCGATGGTCTGAACATCGCGATCCGCGCCACACGTCAAAGCCAGACAACACAAGGCGGCCGCATCCCCAAGGCGATGCCGGTGGACCTGTCCAACGTGGCTCTGCTTGACGCGAACGGCAAACCGACCCGCGTTGGTTTCAAAATGGACGGCGACAAGAAAGTCCGCTTTGCCAAGACAACAGGGGACGTGATCTGATGCTTGACACAGCAAACTATACACCCCGCCTCAAGACGCAGTTCCGCGACACCATCCGCGCTGCAATGAAAGAGGAATTCGGCTACAAGAACGACATGCAGATCCCGCGTCTGGACAAGATTGTCCTGAACATCGGATGTGGTGCCGAAGCCGTTCGTGACAGCAAGAAAGCCAAATCCGCGCAGGAAGACCTGACCGCGATTGCAGGCCAGAAGGCGCTGACCACCGTTGCCAAGAAATCCATCGCGGGTTTCCGGGTGCGTGAGGACATGCCGCTGGGGGCCAAGGTCACATTGCGCGGCGACCGGATGTACGAATTCCTGGATCGTCTGATCACCATCGCGATGCCACGGATCCGTGACTTCCGCGGTGTTTCCGGCAAGTCCTTTGATGGTCGTGGCAACTATGCCATGGGCCTCAAGGAACACATCGTCTTTCCCGAGATCAACTTCGACAAAGTCGATGAGACCTGGGGCATGGACATCGTGATCG
>CAYGQZ010000640.1:0-1085 GCA_964352055.1 uncultured Rhodobacterales bacterium | reverse complement strand
GCCCCAACCCCCGAAAGGCCCCTGCTTATGAACATCGACAAGAAGATCTGCGATGATCTTGTTGCCAACGACGTGTCCTTTGTCACCACGGTCCCCTGCAAGCAGCTGGCCGGAGTGATCGAGGAGATCGACGCCCGCGACGAGATTTTCCACATTCCGTCCAACAAGGAAGACGAAGGCATGGGCCTGTGCGCAGGCGCCCACATGGGCGGCAAGCGCCCGGCCATCATCATGCAGAACACCGCCATCGGGGTGACGATCAACACGCTGGCCACGCTGATCCAGTATTACCGGATGCCCCTGCCGATGCTGATCAGCTATCGCGGTGAACTGCGCGAGCCTGTCGCCTGCCAGGTCGAGATGGCCGTCCACACCAAGGCGCTTCTGGCGCAGATGAACATCCCGACCTACCATTTCCATACGCAATCGGATGTGGAAGAACTCGACATGATCCTGAAATACACTTTCATGTGCAACAAGCCGGTCGCGATCCTGACCGACGCCAACTTCTGGGGAGGCTATGGCGACCAATGATCCGCTCTGAAATCCTGCGCGAGATCGCGCCCATCCTTCGTGACCATCTGGTTGTCTGCAACATCGGCCTGCCCAGCCAGGAGTTGCACATGATCGACGATCAGCCGACCAATTTCTACATGCTGGGCACCATGGGGCTGTCGTCTTCGATCGGTCTGGGGCTTGCCCTGGCGCAACCCAAGACCGTGATTTCCATCGATGGAGACGGGTCCGTACTGACCAACCTCGGCACCCTGCCGACGATCGCCAACAACGTGGCCGACAACTTCATCCTGCTGATCATCGACAACGGGTCTTATGGGTCCACCGGGGATCAGCCGACCTATGCGGGCAAGAAGACCAAACTTGAAGCCGTGGCTGCGGCCTGCGGCTGCGAGAACGTGGTGACCTGCCAGGACGTGGACACCGGCAAGGTGCTGCAGGCGGCGCTCGACAGCAAGAAGATGACCGTGATCGTGGTGAAATGCGACAGCGGCAACATTAAACTGCCCGTCATCACCATGGACCCCGTTGTCATCAAGCACAGGTTCATGAAGGCTGTGAGTGCCTGA
>CAYGQZ010000639.1:0-1092 GCA_964352055.1 uncultured Rhodobacterales bacterium | reverse complement strand
GTCATTTGCGCCAGGGTCGTCCGTTTCACGAAATCCATCACCGACAGCCCGGAGGAAAACCGGGCCGAGCGGGCGGTGGGCAGCACGTGGTTTGGCCCGCCGATATAGTCACCGATGGCTTCGGGCGTCCATTGTCCGAGAAAAATCGCCCCGGCATGGGTGATCCTTGCGGACAGCTCCTTGGGATCGGCCACGCAGAGCTCAAGGTGTTCCGGTGCGATCCGGTCTGACAGGGAGGCGGCGACCTCCAGATCGGGCACGGTTATGATCGCGCCATAGTCGCGCCAGCTTGGCCCCGCGATGGCGCGCCGTTGCAGGGTTTCGAGCCGCGCCTCGACGGCGGTCGCTACCGCTTGCCCAAAACCCGCGTCGGTCGTGATCAGCAGCGATTGGGCGCTTTCGTCATGTTCGGCCTGGCTGAGCAGGTCGAGGGCGATCCAGTCGGGATCATTGTCAGCGTCCGCGATGACCAGAATCTCCGACGGTCCCGCGATCATGTCGATGCCGACCTTGCCAAAGACGCGGCGCTTGGCCGCGGCGACAAAGGCATTGCCGGGGCCGGTGATCTTGTCCACGGGCGCGATGGTTTCGGTGCCATAGGCGAGGGCCGCCACGGCTTGTGCGCCGCCGATGCGATAGATTTCATCCACGCCCGCCAGTTTGGCCGCCAGCAGGACCAGCGGGTTCAGCACGCCGTCGGGCGTGGGCACGGTGATCGCCAGCCTGCCGACCCCCGCCACCTTGGCCGGGATCGCATTCATCAGCACCGAGGACGGGTAGCTTGCCAGCCCGCCCGGCACGTAAAGCCCCGCGGCCGAGACGGGTGTCCAGCGCCAGCCCAGCGTGGCCCCCACATCATCCGTCCACTCCGCATCCTGCGGCATTTGCCGGGCGTGGTAGGCGGCGATCCGGTCGGCGGCCAATTCCAGCGCTGCGCGGTCTGCGGATGAGACCTGCGCGATGGCGGCGTCCACCTCTGCCGTCGTGATCCGCAAGGTTTCAGATGTCAGCGCGATCCGGTCGAACTTTTCCGTCAACTCAATCACGGCCGCGTCGCCCCGGGCGCGCACATCGGCGATGATCCCGGCCACG
>CAYGQZ010000638.1:0-1093 GCA_964352055.1 uncultured Rhodobacterales bacterium | reverse complement strand
TGAAGGATGCGTCCGCCGAAATTCTGCAGATCGAAGCCGGGTTGAAATCGCGCACCCAAGCCCTCTCGGAGCGTGGCTATGACGCCGAGCAGGTTGAGCGTGAAATTGCGGCCGAACGGCAGCGAGAACAGACGCTGGGGCTCGACTTCCGGCGTCCGGGATCGCCAGCGCAAGGGCCATCAGACAAGGAGGACGACAACAGAAGCGACAAGGAACCGGAAGACGAAGAGTCAGAAGACGAGGATGAGACGTGACGTCCTCAGGTTTCGAGCAGCTCCACGCCCGGGAGCTGAGCCGCCTTCCGGTCGAAAGTCACCAGCGGCACGGCATCCATCCGACGCGCGGCAGCGGCGATCATCAGATCGGCAAACCCGAAGCCGCTCTCGCGGTACTGCAGGACGGCACTGCCGGTATCATCGGCAAGCTCGACCTCGATCTCGGTGGCCGACAGCAGACCTTCGAGCGCACCGGAGACCTCGGCGCGGCTGAAGCCATAGGCGCGTTCAAGCACCCAGACGAGTTCCACCATGACCTCACGGCTGATGAAGCCCGGATCGTTTTGGCGCAGCCCGTCCATGAACTGCGTGGCGGCCCGTGCCTGACCGGGATCGTCCCGGGTCAGGAATCGCACCAGCACATTGGTGTCGATGGCGATCACGTGTCAGCGGCCCCGCTGGCGATTGCGTCGTCCATCTCGTCGAGGCCGATGGGTTTCAGGCCCGGTCGGTGGAGCATGCCCGCAAGGTCACTCACCGGCCGAACCTTCAGAAGCCGGACCTCGCCGTCCAGGATGACATACCGGACCCGATCGCCGCTTTCGAGGCCAAGCGCCCGCCGAACGTCCCGCGGCAGCGTCGTCTGGCCTTTTACCGTGACCGTTGATTCCTGCATGAGCGCTTCTCCTTACATTTTCCGTATCCTCCTTACTATGTCGCAGTTCGGGAGACGAAAATCAAGAGTTCGCCCGAAACCATCTCCCACAAGGTGATCACAATGCACCACGCCCGGATCGCGCAGCGCGCCTTCAACACACCCCTTATGGTGGAGCCCTCCAAAGCGCTGGCCTTTCTCTGCGGGCTGGGACCCCGGATCG
>CAYGQZ010000637.1:0-1098 GCA_964352055.1 uncultured Rhodobacterales bacterium | reverse complement strand
GCGGTGCGGACCTTGATCACCCGTTTCGATGCGGGGCAGCAGACGGATCTGGCCAACGTCATTCAGGCCTATTTCGGGGATCTCATGACGACCTTCCGGCAGGACACCACAGCGATGGTCGGGCAAGCGGGCGAGCAGGTGAACGGCATCTACGAGGCGGACTACCGGGACTTCAATCGCGACACATACGTGCGCGGCCGAGAGGCCTTTGATCAAACCTGGGCCGAGATCAAGGCGTTGATCATAGGGGCCTGGTGGAGAGACGAGCAGGAGGCAAAACATGGCGAAGCGTAGGAAGATTTCGGCACCCAGCGCCGATGATCTCGACAAGATCGAAGCGGAGTTTCGCCGCGAAACCCTGAGCGCGCCATCTGCCGCGCTTGCGCCAATTTCCCAGGTTTCGGCTGAGAGCGCTCAGGCCAGTCCCGTCGTGCCCGCGGCAGAACGCGCCAGCGTCGAGCGTGACAAGGCCGATGCCAAAGCCATGCGGGTGGCATTGGAGGAGGGCAGGGTGATCGCGGAAATCCCGATCGAGCAGATCCTCGGCGACGCCATGATCCGGGACCGGACGGTCATCGATCCGGCAGAGATGAACGAATTGAAGTCGTCGATCGCCGCCCATGGCCTCCGCCTTCCCGTCGAGGTGTTTGAGCGCGACGACCCGGACAAGCCTTATGGCCTTTTGTCCGGATACCGGAGGCTCTGGGCAGTCCGCGACCTGCTCACCCTGACCGAGCAGGACAAATACAAGACGATCAAGGCAATCGTGCGTGACCCAGATGCGCTTGGCGGCAGCTTTGCCGCAATGGTCGAAGAAAACGAAATCCGGGCGCAGCTGTCGCACTACGAGCGCGGGCGGATCGCAGTTGTTGCGGCTCAGCAGGGCGCTTTCAGCAATACCGAAGAGGCCGTGGGCGCGTTGTTTTCCATGGCGAGCAAGGCCAAGCGCTCCAAGATCAGATCTTTTTCGCTGATCTTTGAAGAGCTTGGTGATCTTTTGGCGTTCCCCGAAAACCTGAAAGAGAAGGATGGTCTGCGCCTGTCGACGGCCTTGCGCAATGGCGCAGAAAGCCAGTTGCGCAGCGTATTGGACGAGGG
>CAYGQZ010000636.1:0-1102 GCA_964352055.1 uncultured Rhodobacterales bacterium | reverse complement strand
TGCCCCAAGAGGCCGCCGCATGGTCGCTCAATCAGGTTTGCGGGTCCGGCTTGCGGGCCGTCGCGCTGGGCGCGCAACACATCCAGTTGGGCGATGCGGACATTGTCGTGGCGGGCGGTCAGGAAAACATGACACTCAGCCCCCATGCCGCCGCGTTGCGTGCTGGTCACAAGATGGGTGACATGACTTACATCGACACCATGATCCGCGACGGCCTTTGGGACGCGTTCAACGGCTACCATATGGGTCAGACCGCCGAAAACGTGGCCAATCAATGGCAGATTACCCGCGACATGCAGGATGAATTTGCCGTGGCCTCGCAAAACAAGGCGGAAGCCGCGCAAAAGGCTGGCAAGTTCGCGGATGAGATCACGGCCTTCACCGTCAAGACCCGCAAGGGCGACATCGTTGTCGATCAGGACGAGTACATTCGCCACGGTGCCAACCTCGAAGCGATGGCAAAAATGCGCCCGGCCTTTGCCAAGGACGGCTCGGTCACGGCGGCCAATGCGTCCGGGCTGAATGACGGTGCTGCCGCAACCTTGCTCATGTCGGCTGAGAACGCGGAAAAGCGCGGGATCACGCCTCTGGCGCGGATCGCGTCCTATGCAACGGCGGGCCTTGACCCGTCGATCATGGGCGTCGGCCCGATCTATGCCAGCCGCAAAGCACTGGACAAAGCGGGATGGTCCGTGAACGATCTGGACTTGGTGGAAGCGAATGAGGCGTTTGCCGCGCAAGCTTGTGCCGTGAACAAGGATATGGGTTGGGACCCCGCAATTGTGAACGTGAACGGCGGTGCGATTGCCATTGGTCACCCGATCGGGGCCTCTGGGTGTCGCGTGCTGAACACGCTGTTGTTCGAGATGCAGCGCCGGGGTGCCAAGAAAGGTCTCGCGACCTTGTGTATCGGCGGTGGCATGGGTGTCGCTCTGTGCGTTGAGCGCCCCTGATCAATCTCAAAACTGAATAATCCTGGGCAATTACGCCCAACAGACTGACTTTCAAAGGATGACGAACATGGCAAGAGTTGCACTCGTGACAGGTGGCAGCCGAGGAATCGGTGCCGCAATTTCAACCGCTCTGAAGGATGCAGGCTATT
>CAYGQZ010000635.1:0-1148 GCA_964352055.1 uncultured Rhodobacterales bacterium | reverse complement strand
CAACCCGAAATGACCGTTAGCGGCACCAGCCGGGCTGACAAAAGCCATGCCATCGGCACCTTTTGGGGCTTTGTCCACATCGGGGCGGAACATGGCAAAATTGTTGTCCCAAAGGAGCTTGCCCCCGCAATGCGACCAGAGGTGCACGACCGGCGACCATCCGCCGGACATCGCAACCGCATCGCATGCGATCTCTTCCAAAACCGACCCTTCACCGGCCTGCGCACAGATCGCAACCCCGGTCACGCGCTTGGCTCCCAGGACCTTGGCAACACCGTGGCCCATAAGAACTCGGATGCCCGCGGCCTTCGCCTCGCCAACCAGTGCGCTGTCATCGGTCAGCGTGCGGGCATCCAGAATGGCGGGAACCGTCAATCCGGCGTTTTTCAGAACAATTGCAGTGCGATAGGCATCATCGTTATTTGTGACAACCACCGTACGATCGCCGGCACATACACCGTAGTTCACCGCATAGTCCCGTACGGCAGAGGCCAACATGACGCCGGGAATGTCGTTGCCTGCAAAGCTCAGCGGCCGCTCGATCGCGCCGGTTGCCGCAACAACATGGCCTGCGCGGATCCGCCACAGACGGTGGCGCGGGCCGTCCGCATCCGGTTGATGATCCGTCAGGCGTTCGTAGCCCAGGACATATCCGTGATCGTAGACGCCCGCGCCCATGGTCCGCGCGCGCAGGGTGACGTTTTCCATGGCGGACAAGGTGGCAATGAGTTCATCCACGACTTTATCCACAGGCTGGCCGTCCACTTCACCGCCATCAACAGGCGCGCGCCCGCCCCAATGTGCGGTCTGCTCCAGCACCAGGACCTTGGCGCCCGATTGGGCCGCTGCCTTGGCGGCGTGCAGCCCTGCGATACCGCCACCGATCACCAGCACATCACAGAACGCATAGAAGTGTTCGTAGCTGTCAAAGTCGCGCCCCCTGGGAGCCTTGCCCAACCCGGCAGCCTGCCGAATGAAGGGCTCGTAGACGTGTTTCCAGAGTGGGCGGGGATGGATGAACATCTTGTAGTAAAAGCCCGCGGGCATGAAGCGGGCCAGCGTGGCGTTTATGGCGCCGACGTCGAATTCTAGGCTCGGCCAGTGGTTCTGGCTGGTTGCCAGCAACCCTTCGAAGAGCTCGGTTGTTG
>CAYGQZ010000634.1:0-1154 GCA_964352055.1 uncultured Rhodobacterales bacterium | reverse complement strand
ATGAATTGGGTTACCGCCAGAAACGCGGTCAGAGACAGGGTCAGGGGCACCGACACAAACTGTGCAAAGGACAGGACGATGGGAAAGAATACGCCGAGATAGGACCCGACATAGGGAATGTAGTTCAACAGCCCGATGACGACGGCCCAGAAGATCGCAAAGTCGATTCCGTGTGCCCAGAGAACCACGTAGGAAATGGCACCAAGCAGAAAGTTCACCAGGGTTTTTGCGGCCAGATACTCGCCGATCCGCTTGTTCATCTTCCCGATCAGATACCCTGCCTTTTCGGCTTGCGCCCCATTGGGGAATGCCGCCTGCAGCTTGGCCGGGAACCCCTGGCGCTCTGCCAAAAGAAAAGCTGCATAGATCGCGATCAGAAAGACAGTGGCCCCCACATTCGTGAACCCGCCCAAGACTCTGCGCAGCACGACGCGCAAATCGAAGGCGTCAATCGTGACTGCCCGCAAATGTCCCCAAAGTTCCTGATGATCCAGTTCGTATTTTTCGGCGATGCCCACAAGGAAAGCATCGACATTGGCCTCATAAACTGGTGCGACGGCCACAATTTCGCGGACAGTCGCGGCCGCCAATGCAGCAAACATGACGAAGGTGGTGCCGAAAATCAGCGCCAAAACGAGTTTTACGACACCCAACGGGATGACACTCATGAACGGTTGACGATGGATCACCTGGGACGCTGACACCAGGACATAGACAACGATGATCGCCGCCACGATGGGAAGAATTATCGGACGTCCCACGACAAGCAGCCAGCCGATCGAGATCAGCAGAAAAAGCGCGAGCGCGAAGTTCAGGAGAGGCGCATTTTTCATGAGGCAAACGTGCTCCAGTCTGATCTGACGGGCGCCTGCAAACTGCCCCTTGGGAAATGCCCGGTCCTTGGTCGTCAATCAAACAGATACCTTCAGCGCTGGCAATTCTTTCGGTGGGTTGGCCTTGAGATATTTTCGGAGTCCGCAAGCATTCTGATCATGCGGGGTTTTATGCATCCGGGGACTCAAAAGGCCCCACACAGCGGCGGGGCCTTGATCTGGTTTGTTCCGCTTTGCGGTCGGTTTAACCGAAGACGTCTGTCAGCGCCTTGTCGACGGCGCTGACAATCTGGTTGATATCGTCTTTGGTCGCGATCAGGG
>CAYGQZ010000633.1:0-1158 GCA_964352055.1 uncultured Rhodobacterales bacterium | reverse complement strand
CCGTTTGATCTGCTGGTCATGGCCCTGGCGGGTATCTTCGGGTTCGTCTTGCGCCGTCAGGGGTTTCCGATGGCACCCCTGGTGATCGGGATGGTCCTTGGACCGACACTTGAAATCAGCCTGCGTCAGGGATTGATCATAACGGATGGCAGTTTTGGCGCGTTCTTTACCGGTCATCCGATTGCGGCTGGTTTGGCTGTTGTCGCCGTGATCATGCTGACACTTCCGGCTGTTCGGTTTTATCGAAGCACAAGCGCAAAGGCATGATTGCCGGGTTTTCGATTGCGGCATTGCTTGGCCTGACTGTCGGCCTTCTGATCACCGGAGCGATGGCAGGCATCCTTGCGGGGCTGTTGGGTGTGGGCGGCGGAATCGTCATCGTACCTGTCCTGATGATCGTCAGCGACCTGTTCGGTATCCCGCAAGAGGTCGCGATGCTGACTGTGGTTGGCACATCTCTTGCAACGATTGTGCCGACGTCGATTGCGTCTGCGATCGCACATAACAAGCGCGGGGCGATTGACCGCACGATCCTGCGGGGCTGGATACCTGCGATCTTTGTCGGGGCCTTTCTGGGCGGGATCGCGTCGAAATCCCTGGGGTCTGACGGGCTGACATTTGTCTTCGGTTCGGTCGCGCTGCTTGTGGCGATCAACCTGGCACTGCCCAGGCCGATTGTGCTGACGGATCATCCGCCCGCCACACGCCTTGGCCAGAGCGCGATTGCCTTGCCGATCGGGTTCATCTCGGCGTTGATGGGCATTGGCGGGGGCGGCCTGGCGGTGCCGGTCATGACGATGATGTCCGTCGCTGTGCATCGTGCGATCGCAACGGCGTCTGTGTTCGGGCTGGCCATTGCGGTGCCGGCCGTCTGCGGCTTTGTCTGGAACGGTTTGGGCGTTGATGGGCGCCCGCCTGCGTCCCTTGGCTTTGTGAACCTGCCTGCAGCCGTCATCTTGTTCTCGGCCAGCGTTCTTACGGCACCGGTGGGTGCAAAGCTGGCCCATGGCCTGTCTGCACGCCCTCTGAAACTGGCCTTTGCGGCCTTTCTGGCCATCAGCGGCGCGCGGATGCTGTGGACGTTCTTTGCATGACACGACCACACCGCATGAAGACGGCTGGTTTGACAGTCAACATACGGGTTGAGGGGGCTGGGCC
>CAYGQZ010000632.1:0-1164 GCA_964352055.1 uncultured Rhodobacterales bacterium | reverse complement strand
TGATCTTTGTGCAGCGCAGCCTTGCGGGCTATAAACTGTCGGTCGGCGGTGTGGCCCCCGGAGCGGCTATGTATGCCGGGTTTTCTTCGAAAAAGGCGATCTGGCTGGCGTTGCTGATCTCCGGCGGGGCCGCAGGGCTGGCCGGTGTTGGCGAAGTCGCGGGGCCTCTGGGGATGCTGCAACGCAACGTTTCACCGGGGTACGGCTATGCAGGCATTATCGTGGCGGTTCTGGGGGGCTTGCATCCCATTGGCATTCTCTTTGCCTCGGCGCTGATGGCGCTGGTCTATGTGGGCGGTGACTTTGCACTGTTGTCCGTTGGCGTGCCGAATGCGGTCACCGGCATCTTTCAGGGCATGCTGCTGACCTTTTACCTCGCCTGTTCGTTCCTGTTGACCCAGCGCATTCGGCGGATCACGCCCGATGCCGTGCCAAAGGGAGCACCTGCGGAATAATGGATGTCCTGATCTTCATTGTCAGCGGAACGCTTGCGGCAGCTACTGCGCTGATCTTTGCCGCCATGGGCGAGTTGGTGGCCGAAAAGTCGGGCATGCTGAACCTCGGGATCGAGGGCATGATGGCGACGGGGGCCGCCATGGGCTTTGTCGCATTGACGCTGTCCGGCTCTCATACCATCGGCTTTCTTGCGGCAGCGGTCTTGGGCGCTTTTCTGTCGCTGGTCTACGCGGTGCTCACGCTGGTTTTTCGCGCCAATCAGGTCGCCTCGGGTCTGGCCATCGGGATCCTCGGCCTTGGGCTGTCCTCGGCGATTGGCAAGCAATACGAGGGCAAGACCGTCACGGGGCTGGAGGAACTGGACCTTGGCCCGCTGTCGGACATTCCGGTGCTGGGGCCGATGTTCTTTCAGCAAGACGTGATGGTTTACCTGAGCATCGTTCTGATCTTTGCCACCTGGTACCTGCTGCACCGAACCAAACTGGGCCTGATCATCCGCGCCATCGGCGAAAGCCCGGAAAGTGCGCATGCGCTGGGGTTAAAGGTGCGGCTGATCCGGGGCGGTTGCGTGGCCTTTGGCGGGGCCATGGCAGGCATTGGAGGGGCCTATATGTCGACGGCCTACACGCCACTTTGGGCCGAAGGAATGATTGCCGGGCGCGGCTGGATCGTGGTGGCGCTGACCGTCTTTGGCACGTGGATCGTCAA
>CAYGQZ010000631.1:0-1167 GCA_964352055.1 uncultured Rhodobacterales bacterium | reverse complement strand
ATGAGCCATATGAAGGCGTTCTTTGAGGGCGTTGGAACTGGCGACACAGCGGGTGTCTGGGAAGGCATGCCGAATGTGCGTGAAGATTTCCGGGCGCAGAACCAGAAGAAACTTGAGCGTCAGGCCAAGGCTGCCAAAGCGGCGGAGATGATCTGATGGGCGTATATGGAACATATGCGCTCATCGGGGCGAGGCAGTGTTTGGCGCAAGCCGAACGCGTTCGCGCACAGATGTATTGGTGTGTTGAAACTGCATATGTCTGGAGCGAGGGGCCAGCCCCTCACACTCCCCGGGATATTTCCGGCCAAGAGAAGCTGGGGTGTGCCCCATGCTGATTGTGGATCATGATCGCGCTGGCGGGTATTGGGGGGCTGTTTACGCGTTCTGTGCCGTAAAGGGTTTGCAGGTCGTCATCGATGGCCCTGTAGGCTGCGAGAACCTGCCGGTGACCTCGGTGTTGCATTACACCGATGCGTTGCCGCCCCATGAGTTGCCGATTGTGACCACGGGGCTGGGCGAGGAAGAACTGGGCCGCGATGGCACCGAGGGCGCGATGAAGCGCGCCTGGGGTACGCTGGACCCTGCGCTGCCAGCGGTTGTTGTCACCGGTTCCATCGCCGAGATGATCGGTGGGGGCGTGACCCCCATGGGCACCAACATTCAGAGATTTCTGCCACGCACCATTGATGAGGATCAGTGGGAAGCGGCGGATCGTGCCATGACCTGGATCTTTACCGAGTTTGGCATGACCAAAGGGCGCATGCCGCCCGAAAAGAAACGCGAGGAAGGTGCGCGTCCTCGCGTCAATATTCTCGGTCCGATGTATGGCACGTTCAACATGCCATCCGATCTGGCCGAGATCCGCAGGCTGGTCGAAGGGATCGGCTGCGAGGTCAACATGGTGCATCCGTTGGGTGCGCATGTGGCCGAAATGCGAAATCTGGTAAATGCGGATGTGAACATCTGCATGTACCGCGAGTTCGGGCGTGGATTGTGTGAGCTTCTTGCCAAGCCATACTTGCAAGCCCCGATAGGGGTCGAGAGTACGACCAAGTTCCTGCGCGCACTGGGGACCTTGGTGGATCTCGACCCCGAACCTTTTATCGAGCGCGAGAAACACTCGACGCTCAAACCGGTGTGGGACCTCTGGCGGTCCGTCACGCAGGA
>CAYGQZ010000630.1:0-1175 GCA_964352055.1 uncultured Rhodobacterales bacterium | reverse complement strand
TGACGATGTCGTCCAGCCAGGTGATCTCACCGATCCATGGGATCGTCGTGCTGTCTGCGGTCAAGGTGCCAATCAGCCAGACAAGCCCCGTGGTGGCTGCAATCAAAAGGGCAATGGTAAGCGCGACCCCAAGCAGCAGAACCCGGCGAAAACGGGGATCGCCCATCTGCCCCAATGCCGCAAAAAACGATGTCAGGATCATGTGTCGACCCACTCTGTGATGGCCGAGAGGTCGGGGCGGGGCCGGTCCGGCGGCGCGCTGGTTTCCGTGGCAATATGGATAAAGCCCGCAATCCGCTCGTGCTCGGCCAGGCCGAGGGTTTGGGCCATGAACCCGCGATCATGGCTTGGCCAGCCGCTGAGCCAGTTGCCCCCCCAGCCCGCAGCCAGTGCCGCATTCAACAAGGCAAGGCAAACGGCACCTGCGGAATAGGTTTGTTCAATCGCAGGAATTTTGGCGGTATCTTTTTGAACCTCGACAACCGCGACGGCCAATTGGCCTTGATCAAATTGCGCACGTCCCTTGGTGATCTGTTCTTCATCAAGACCGAGGGCCGCACCGCGTTCCGCTGCCGCTTCGGCCAGACGGGGCATGGCGCCTTTTTCGATGACAATAAACCGCCAGGGCTCAAGCTTGCCATGATCCGGTGTGCGGCTGGCGGCTGTCAGCAGCGGCTCGAGCTCGGCGCGGGTGGGCGCGGGGCCTGACAGTGTTTTTGCGGGGCGCGAACGGCGTGACAGCATGAACGCGAGAGCTTCGGGATTTGGAGCGGGCATATGTTACGCCTTTTTACATGTGCACCCCATGTCGGGGGTCAACGGTTTGAATGCAAGGGGTCAAAGGCCCAAAATTTGCGCCATGTGATCAATCTCTGCCTTCAGGAAGGCGTCAAAGCGGGGGCCGGGCTGGCGCACCTTGAAGGTCTGTTCAAAGGGATCGGGGGCGGTGATGGCGCTGCCGGACAAGGCTTCGATCGTGGCGTGACCGCAGAATGGGACATAGGCCTCGGAATAGCCGCCTTCATGGACCAGAACCAGCTTTCCACCGCAAAGGCGCGCCGCGAGGTCTTTGAGTTTCAATGTCATTTGACGGAACGTGTCCGCAGTGGCCAGCATCCGGGCCATGGGGTCGATGGCGCTGGCATCATAGCCGCAGGCCACGATGATCAGGTCGG
>CAYGQZ010000629.1:0-1178 GCA_964352055.1 uncultured Rhodobacterales bacterium | reverse complement strand
GCGACCGGATCAAGGGCACCGCGTTCTTCCACCCGCTCGACCTGCTGGCCGACCCGGATGATCCGCGCGATCTCTTTGGCATGCTGGCACGGTCAACGGGCTGACCGATAAAAGAGACTGGCTGGCCACCCGGTGGCGTCTGCCGTTCAGTAGGTTTATCTGACTGGCTTACTCGTCGTAGAGTCGATGCTTCTCGTTACTCTGAAATGCTTCTTCCAGTTCGGCCAAGCTGCGGTCAGTTATCTTGCCCTCATTGAAAACCGCTTCGGCATAAGTAGGGATACCGTCGGTGGATAAGGCCTTGTCTGGCTCCCAGAGGTGGGACCGAAGGATTGCCTTGCCGCAATGATAGAACGCTTCTTCTACCCTCACGATAACAACAAAGTCAGGCACCCGGTCTTTGATTGCCATTGATCTTCGCAGGGGAAGGTCGCGCACAATCTGCGCAGCGCCGTTTACGCGTACAACTTCGCGTCGGTTTGGCACCATGAACATGACTGCAATCCGTCCTGTTTCGAGGATGTTTAGAAAACCGTCAAATCGATGGTTCCCCGGACGATCCGGAATTGCGAGCGTTTTTTCATCCAACACTTTCACAAATCCCGCCGGATCGCCTTTGGGGGAAATATCCACTTGGCCCTTGGCATTGTACGTGGCCAAAGTGAGGAATGGCGAACGTTCAATCCAAATGCGGATGGGTTCGTCAATGTGATCGATGACCTTTGCTTGTTGCGAAGAGTATTGGTGAGGTATTACGCTGCGGATTTGAGCTTCGGATGTGACCACATCGGTTGGTTGGTACATCGCTAAAACACCTCCTCAAATGAAAATGCTCTCAGTATGAGCACCTATTAATCATACCATAGTAGATGAATTTTGTCCCAGCATCCCTACCGGGAAGGAAATCCGGAAACGAAGCCAAAAGCTTCCTGCCAAAATCTGTAACCGGATGCGGCGTGCTTCCAGCACTACAGAAGGCGACGTTCGTGCAAAGTGTAGCATCCGTCAAAATGGACTCATTCCCACATCCATCGCGCATCTCATGCCCGATCTATCCAAGAGTTGCCCGAGGGCGTCTTGAAACCACCTGAGCCGCAGACCCGATTCAATCCAGCCCAAGCACCCCAAGCCGCGCCCAAACGTTACCAAACTGTGACTGCGCTTTGGCAAAGGTTAAC
>CAYGQZ010000628.1:0-1180 GCA_964352055.1 uncultured Rhodobacterales bacterium | reverse complement strand
TCAGCCGTGACCGTGCCGAACAGCGCCCCGAGCGTTTCTCGGTCGGCGACAAGGTGGACGTGCGCATCACCAATATCGACAGCAAGACTCGTCGTTTGGGTGTCTCGATCAAAGCGCGCGAGATTGCCGAAGAGAAAGAAGCCGTGGAACAGTATGGCTCATCGGACTCCGGTGCATCGCTTGGCGATATCCTTGGTGCTGCGCTGAAAGGCGACGAATAAGATCTGACCTCAGGGTCTACGCCCTCAAAGGGGTCCCGCAAGGGGCCCCTTTTTTTGTCTGTGGTCTGCTGCGATGGCCCCGAATCAAGTTGGTGTGACCGGCTGGCCAAATCATCAGCCGCGCCAAAGTACATGCCCAACATGGCAGAACGGGCTGCGGTTCGGCATTCTACAGGCTGGGAATGCGGAAAAAATTCGCATATACCAAAGGCTTCCTATTCCCGGTTGGCATTATTGTTCCTATACTCAACAATGGACAAACCAAAAAAAGACGTATCCTGCGGGGGAGACATAGATGATCCGGTCAGAGCTGATTCAGAAGATTGCGGACGAAAATCCACATCTATATCAACGCGATGTGGAGCGTATTGTGAATACGATCTTTGACGAAGTGACTGGCGCGATGTCGCGCGGTGACCGGGTCGAACTGCGTGGATTTGGCGCGTTTTCGGTCAAAAAGCGCGATGCGCGCACTGGACGTAACCCGCGGACTGGTGAAACAGTCGAAGTTGAAGAAAAGCATGTGCCGTTTTTCAAAACAGGCAAGTTGCTCCGAGATCGTTTGAACGGGAAAGCCTAAATGCGTTACATTCGCTACGCCTGCATCGCCATTTTTGTTGGGGCACTCATCGCTGTTGCTTTGGCCAACAGTGATATGGTCACCCTCCAGTTGCTGCCGCCAGGAGTAGCGTATCTCTTTGCCGTGACGCCGCAGGTTCAATTGCCTCTGTTTGTTGTCATCTTCATCGGCATCGTGGTCGGCCTTCTGGTGGGGTTTGTCTGGGAGTGGATGCGCGAGCATGCGATACGGGCTGATAACGCGCGCAATGCCCGCGAAGTCCGCCGTCTTCAGCGCGAATTGCAGCGTCTGCGCGGTGAAAAGCACGAAGGCAAGGACGAGGTCTTCGCCCTGCTGGACGAAGCCAGCTAAGCGCAATGTCCCCGGTTTCGGTCAAGAT
>CAYGQZ010000627.1:0-1188 GCA_964352055.1 uncultured Rhodobacterales bacterium | reverse complement strand
GAGCAGTCCGATGGCCTGTTCCTCGACCACGTCAGGCAATGCGCCCACCAGCAGCAATTGGCGCTGATCATCTTTGGGCAGAACCGGCACCATTGAGGCCAGACAGGCGTCTTCGCCTTCGGTGAATGTTGTTTCGATCCCGGAACCCGAGAAATTCAGCACCCGCACCGAGGGCGCATGCCGCTGTGTCATTCGTTCGGCGGCCTTGGCCAGATCCAGCTTGATCACTTCAGAAGGGCAGGATCCCACCAGGAACAATTGTTTGATGTCTGGACGCCGCGCCAAAAGCTCGTCGACGACCTTGTCCAGTTCGTCCTGAGCATCTGCGAGCCCTGCAAGGTCGGTCTCTTCGAGAATCGCAGTGCCAAAGCGCGGTTCGGCAAAAATCATCACCCCGGCTGCCGATTGCAACAGGTGGGCGCAGGTCCGCGAGCCAATCACCAGAAAGAACGCGTCCTGCATCTTGCGATGCAACCAGATGATTCCCGTCAGCCCGCAAAAGACTTCGCGTTGACCGCGCTGTTTGAGAATCGGTGTGTTCCGGCAACCGCCCGAGGCGGGAAGGCGTGGAAGTTCCGTCATGCGTGCGCCCCCGCGAAGGCAGCCGCCTGCAATCTGGCAGCACGCAATTTAAGGATGAATTGGACGGCGTTGATCAGGTATGTGGCGTAGGCGGCAAGGGCCAGCCACATGAGCGGAACAGGGGCCAGAGCGCCGGTGAACAGGGCCCAGAGATAGGCTGTGTGCAAGGCAATAACGAGGAAGGAAAACACATCTTCCCAGAAAAAGGCAGGGGCCAGAAGATATTGACCAAAAACGACTTTTTCCCAGATCGCCCCGGTCACCATGATCACGTAAAGCACGCCTGTTTTGACAACGATGGACCAGGCGGCGATCTCGTAGCCATGACCGGTCAGAAGGTAGCGGATCACGAGCCCCAGAGAGATCAGGAATACGAGAAATTGCAAGGGCGCCAGCATCCCCTGAACCGGCGTCCAGATGGTCGCGTCCCGACGCGCCCGTTCTTCGGGCGTGTAGAGGCCGGTCGGTATTTCGTTGGGATGTGTCCGATTGGACATGAACGCTTGCCTCGTTGACGACTCTTGTCTCAAACGTATCGGCGTCTGGTGAAAAGTGTCAATTAAAACTTACACTCAACATCGGTAACCTGCTCAGATTTGTTGACAT
>CAYGQZ010000626.1:0-1200 GCA_964352055.1 uncultured Rhodobacterales bacterium | reverse complement strand
CGGACAGAATTGCGAATCCCCCAGCCTCCAGCCGCGCAGTCAGATCAGGGGCCAAAGCGACAAGTGGACCTTTAAGAATGTTTGCAAAGATCAGATCAAACGGACCGCTAAGGGCCGCGTGATCAAATCCTGCCGCTTCCACGACGTCGACGCGACCTTCCATGCCGTTGGCGCGCAAGTTGGCTTCTGCCACCTCAACGGCTTGCGCATCGATGTCGCTGGCCAGAACGGCTTCGGGCCATATCGCTGCCGCCGCCATAGCCAGCACAGCCGTGCCGCAGCCGATATCGACAACACGTTTGCCATGAAACCCTTCGTCTGCCAGCCGGTCCAGCGCTTGCAGGCAGCCCAGCGTCGTGCCGTGATGGCCCGTGCCAAAGGCCATCGCGGCCTCGATCAGCAAGGCCTGTTTTCCCGGCGGGACTTTGTCCGCATCGTGACTGCCGTAGACAAAAAAGCGGCCCGCCTCGACCGGGGCCAACTCGCGGCGCACATGGGCCACCCAATCGGTTTCCGGCAGCTCAGAAACGGTAAAGGGCTTGGCCCCCAAGGCGGTCGACAGGATCAAAAGGGCGGTGTCATCCGGCACTTCGGTGAAATACGCGCCCACCTCCCAAAGACCGGACCCATCTTCTACTTCGAACACGCCAACACCCGTGGGCTCAGGCTCCATCCGTTCCAAGGCTTCGCCAAGGGCAGTTGCGGCGGCTTTGCCTTCAAGGGTCGTAAGGGCGGTCCAGGTGGGCATCATCGTCTCCGGTATCTGTCGAAATTGGGCCAAGGGCGTGGGCGGCGCGGGGTGATCTGGCTCTGTGGTCCCAGGCGCGCCACATAGTGCCAGCCCCACGCGGCTGCAAGCCCGCCCATAAGGACACCTGCCACCGCTTGCCCGTAAATCACACCCACCGCGCCAAAACTGCCGACAAATAGCGAGGCCGCAGGCCAGCTCAGCACACCGTCTTTCAGCCAGTTCAACGCGGTGGAGCGGCCCGGCTTGCCCAGATTGTTGAAGGCGGAGTTCGACACGAACAGCGCCCCCACAAACACGAATGCACCAACACCGACCGTTGTGAAGGCACGCAACACATCTGCCCCCTGCCCGACCAGCCCGAAAGCGTCGATTACCAGTGGAGTTGCTGCGACCAGAACGCCCCACATCACCAGCGTATACAACGCGCAAAAAATCAGCGCATCGCGATA
>CAYGQZ010000625.1:0-1202 GCA_964352055.1 uncultured Rhodobacterales bacterium | reverse complement strand
GCTGGTCTTGGCGCTTTCGTCTGGATGCGTCGCCGTCAGCACGTCGCGTAAGTCAACGCAAACCACAAAATTCAAAGAGCACCGCAACACTGTCTGCGGTGCTTTTTCTTGTGCAGTCCAGAGTATGCGGCCACGAACGCATGCGTAGACAACCTTGGCAGCAAAGCCGAACTGAGAGAACTCGCACGAGCATTCTCTGGAAACGCCGGGCAAAACATCGTCTGATCTGTTCCGATATCGGCCACCAGCGCCTCGGCCACAGGCCCAGTGTTGCCCTTTGGCATTGCCTCGACGGTTGCACGGCAATTCCAGAAAAGCGGATCGCGCCAGCCGGTTTCGGCCACTCCAAAGCTTTGCGCGTCTCGCCCACCGCTTCGTTTACAAGGGCAGTCCGGTATTTCAAGGCAATCTCCTCAAACGCCGCAGAATTGGCAGGGGTCTGATCCGGCACACCGAGTCTTTGGCGAAGAGGAACACCACGGTCCGCCAGCCAGCCTGTCGCCCATGGACCCCAGTCCGACGATGGGCATTGCAGGGACTGACCTCTTGATCTTATCCGTGGCGCGGGGCCGTCACCGACCACGCGGCAACAAGTGTATCGGCAAGAACCGGAGAGGCAAAACACAGGTTATGCCCTTCTGCGACCAGATGGAATTCTGCGTGCGGCATCGCCTGCGCCATGGCCATTGCATATTGCATTGGCGCTTGGCCGTCGAACGCTCCGGCAAAGACATGGCATGGAATATTCATGTCCGGCAGGCAATCCCAGCAATCATGTCTGGCCCGTGCCGCCAGCAGTCGGGGGTATCCCGTTGCATTGCTGAAACTGCCTGCAAAGCGGCGCTCAAAGGCGACACGCGCGTCGATCCTGTCGGCCTGTGCGGCAGGATCAGTCCGCCATGCAGCCGCGAAACGGGTGTCCATGATGCCAAGCGCGGTTGCCGCCCTGTCATGCGGGTCCTCAATATCACGAAGCGTTTCAATGGGATAAGATGACCCGCCTGCACCGCCCGGCGTTCCGGCAGCCAGTGCAAGGCGTCGTATGCGCCCTGGGGCGCGTTTGGCCAGATGAAGCGCTGTCATCGCGCCAAAACTCTCGCCGAGAACAAAGGCGCGGTCCCAGCCCAACGCGTCCATGACGTCGATCGCATCGTCTGCATAATCGGCCATTGTCCAATCGCCCGGAGGGGCATCGGTTTGCC
>CAYGQZ010000624.1:0-1204 GCA_964352055.1 uncultured Rhodobacterales bacterium | reverse complement strand
GGCCTAAGAAGGGGCAAACATTGGAGGAAGACCCATGCCCGCATTGCTTGACACCGTAGACCCCCAAGGGCTCGAAGAATTCTCAGTGGTCTTTACAGACCGTTCTCTCAATCACATGAGCGGCGTGTTCCAGGGCGTGATGAACGACATTTCATCCATGCTCAAAGAGGTTTACGCCGCCGATGCGGTCGCCATCATTCCGGGTGGTGGCACGTTTGGGATGGAGGCCGTGGCGCGCCAGTTTGGCCGCGGTGCAAATGTGCTGGTCGTGCGCAACGGTTGGTTCAGCTATCGCTGGAGCCAGATCTTCGAGGCCGGTGATTTCACGGCAAGCACGACAGTCCTGAAGGCCCGTCAGACCGGCAACACCGCCCCGTCGCCGTTCACGCCTGCGCCCATTGAGGAAGTCGTCGAGGCGATACGCACGCAACGGCCTGATGTTGTCTTTGCCCCGCATGTCGAAACCAGCGCCGGAGTGATCCTGCCTGATGGTTATATTGCGGCAATGGCTGAGGTGGCGCATGAGGTGGGTGCTTTGGTGGTGCTTGATTGCATTGCGTCAGGCTGTGCCTGGGTGAATATGCGCGCGCTGGGTGTGGATGTATTGATCTCTGCGCCGCAAAAGGGCTGGAGCGCGTCGCCTTGCGCCGGACTTGTCATGCTTTCGGAACGTGCCGTGGCGCGCATGCAGGAAACCACATCCGACAGCTTTGCGGCCGACCTCAAGAAATGGCATCAGATCATGATGGCCTACGAGAACGGAGGCCACGCGTATCATGCAACACTGCCCACGGACGCCTTGCGTGATTTTCGCGATACAATGCTCGAGACGCAAGAGTACGGCTTTGGTCGGCTGAAAGAAGCGCAGTGGGCCTTGGGGGATGCTGTGCGGCAGATGTTCGCTCAGAAGGGGATTACATCGGTTGCGGCGGAAGGTTTTGGCGCGCCTGGTGTGGTGGTGAGTTATACCGCCGATCCGGAGGTGCAAAACGGCAAGCGTTTTGCGGCGGAAGGCATGCAGATCGCGGCTGGCGTGCCTTTGCAATGTGATGAACCTGCGGACTTTCGGACCTTCCGTATCGGACTTTTTGGCCTCGACAAACTTTATGATGTGCCGGGTACGTTGGCCCGTTTGCGCCGTGTCGTGGATCAGGTGCTGTAAGTCTTTTGCACTATTCGCAACCAAGGCGGACCAAGGGTCCGC
>CAYGQZ010000623.1:0-1205 GCA_964352055.1 uncultured Rhodobacterales bacterium | reverse complement strand
TCCCGTTCGGGTGTGGCCATCAACGGTTACGAAGGCGGCCAGATGCCTTTGTACCAACGTCTGCCAAAGCGTGGCTTTAACAAGCCGAACCGCAAATCCTTTGCCGTGATCAACCTGGGCCTGATCCAGAAATTCATCGATCTGGGCAAACTGGACGCGGGCTCTGCCATCACCGAAGACGCGCTGATTGCGTCGGGTGCGGTGCGCCGCAAGCTGGATGGCATTCGCGTTCTGGCCAAAGGTGAGATCACAAGCAAAGTTGATCTGACTGTGACCGGCGCCTCGAAATCGGCTGTCGAAGCTGTCGAAAAAGCGGGTGGCACACTTGCCGTTGCCGCGGTCGCTGCTGAGTAAGCCTCAAACACGCCTTGTGAGCCGCGCCTGAGCGGCTTACATAAGGCAGAGTTTTTCATAGCGCCGCCCGCCGGAAAACGGCCAGGGCGGCGTTTTGCCAAAGGACATCGCCCGCATGGTATCTGCTGTCGAGAATATGGCCGCCAACACGAGCTGGAGTGCTCTGGGCAAGGCCACCGACCTGCGCAATCGCATCCTGTTCACCCTCGGTCTGCTGATCGTCTACCGGTTGGGAACCTTCATTCCCGTGCCCGGCATCGACGGAGCAGCCTTGCGCGAGTTCATGGAAAGCGCGGGGCAGGGGATCGGCGGCATGGTGTCCATGTTCACCGGCGGCGCGCTGGGCCGCATGGGTATCTTTGCCCTTGGCATCATGCCTTACATCTCGGCCTCGATCATCATTCAGCTTCTGACCTCGATGGTGCCCAAGCTTGAGCAACTCAAGAAAGAGGGCGAGCAGGGCCGCAAGAAGATCAATCAGTACACCCGCTACGGTACCGTGGCGCTGGCGACCTTGCAGGCCTACGGTCTGGCGGTTTCGCTGGAATCCGGTGATCTGGTCACCGATCCGGGCATGTTCTTCCGGATTGCCTGCCTGATCACGCTGGTCGGCGGCACCATGTTCCTGATGTGGCTGGGTGAGCAGATCACCGCGCGCGGCATCGGCAACGGTATTTCGCTGATCATCTTCGTGGGCATCATTGCTGAGGTTCCCGCCGCCATCGCGCAATTCTTTGCCTCTGGCCGGTCCGGCGCGATCAGCCCTGCCGTGATCATCGGTGTGCTGGTCATGGTGGTCCTTCGCCCAGGACCCGCCATCGCGCCTCGGACGGCGTATCGCCCCAATCCGG
>CAYGQZ010000622.1:0-1211 GCA_964352055.1 uncultured Rhodobacterales bacterium | reverse complement strand
TCGGCAGTATATCGCACGACGCGTCGACACGCCGCCGTATCCTTGCCAGTGAGGGGTGTGCAGACCGTCCCGGCAAAGCGGCGCGCAGCCAAACCGGCCAAAAATTGACACAGGACAAACACCGCAACGGACCATTCGGTCCGGACAAGACGGCTCGGGTTCCAAAAACCCTCCGGGATCCCGGATCACAGGTCGGCACGCGCACGTCATGTATGAGGCTGGTACCCAAGGCCGGACTCGAACCGGCACACCCGCAAAGGCGGGGGATTTTGAATCCCCTGCGTCTACCATTCCGCCACTTGGGCCTCAGAACGTCCGGATAGCGAAACGCTGCGGCCGGGGCAAGCACAAAGCGACACCGCCCGGAAGGTTTGCCATCGCACAAAAGCGGCACAATTGCGCAGCGCATCACAATTCTTGACCGCTGGCACGCCGGGCGCTGGCACTGCCGCGCGCGTTTTGCTAGGCGGGGCCGACCGTTGAGGAGATTTCGACATCATGGCCGCTCATGCGCAGGACCTGGCAATTTCGGACCGGCTCGCCAAACTGGTGGCGGACGCCGATGGAGATACCGTTTCGCTGGACTGGATTCTCGGGCAATTGCATGAACGGGCCTTTGGGCTCTTTCTGCTTATTCTTGCGCTGCCCTGCTGCATCCCGTTCCTCTATGGCATCCCGCAGATCGTGGCCCTGCCCCTGATGTTCGTGTCCTTCCAGATCCTCATGGGCCGCCGTGTGCCCTGGCTGCCGGGCAAGCTGAGCGCGCGCACGGTTTCAAGGGACGGGCTCGACACGCTCTCGCGCCGGTCCGCCCCCTGGCTGAAACGGATCGAAGCGGTCAGCCGCCCGCGCCTGACCGCCCTCACCCAGCCGCCGGTCGACCGGATCGTGGGCCTTGCCCTTGTGCTTTTTAGCGCCTCGATTCTCGTGCCCCTGCCCGGCACCAATTCGGTCCCCGGCCTTGCCGTTGTGATCGTGGCCATGGGGCTCTTGCAGCGTGACGGCATTCTGGTCATTTTCGGCACCGTCCTCGGCACCGCCTGGATCGGAACGCTTCTGTTTGCCGGGGCCACTCTGGTCAGCCTGATCAAGTCCTGGATCGGCATGTAGGCCCCGGGCACCACAGTACCGCATGGGCCTTGTGCGGCGATTATGTTTTATGGGCTTCAAACAGCCGGAGGCAGGCATGTCACAACACCGTTTGATTCTCT
>CAYGQZ010000621.1:0-1221 GCA_964352055.1 uncultured Rhodobacterales bacterium | reverse complement strand
TGTGGCTGGCCACGGCGAGAACACGATCAGGGTCCCGGTCAGGTTCGCGCAGGATAGCCAGCGCTTCGTTGCCCTCCCGGCTGAACAGGAACTGACCGTTGTGATAGGCTTGGAATTGAGGCATGGGCCCGACAAGCGTGTTGTTGCTTGTCATCTGGAAGTTGGCCGGGGGACCATCATTTGTCACCTCGATAGACCCGGGCAGACGACTTCGCGCCGATCGAACCGCTGCTTCCCAGTCCATACCCGGCGTGATTTCAAAAATGTCAGGGGTGATTGCCGATGTCGGCAAATCATCTGCCGTCAGTGTTTCGGCAATCGCCAATGTCATGCGCCGGGTTTGCCGGTCTGTGTCCACTGCAAAGACTTCTGAACGGGTCACATCGAGCAAAACCTGCAAAATTCCGTCCGTACCACGTTCAATGCTGGCCGTTCCAACGTCACGGAATACACGCGCATCCTGGTTTTGCCCGTAGGGTTTGCGGATCGCACCGCGCACCGTGATCATCGCGGTGTTCGACTGCATACCCTGCATTTGATCCTCAGCGAGGCGCAGACCGTTACGCGACATCGCATTACATCTTGCGCTGCTGGAACGGTTGGACGACGCAAGCACAGGGGATCCGAAAATGGCATAGCTTAGATCTGGCATCTTGCGGACGCCACCACGCACATTTCTATTGTATATCGCGAACATTTGCGCCTGCGCACTGTAACGGTCTGATGTCAGACGCTTCGCCAATGCTGAGGGTACGGATTGCTCGAAATTCTGTGCCGGCGGCGTAAACGATGTCCAACATTGAAACCCTCCGGCGATCTGGCCGGAAGACTGCTGCACAAATACCTCGTCCGGCAGTGCCGCGGCCCGCGCAACGCTCCAGTCCTGGAACCGCTCCAGCATGACTTGCGCGCGGATTGGGTCAATCTCGCTTACGCCGGGGGGGAAAAACCAGCCCCAAGCCAGTGGGTACCCGCTAGCGCGCGCCTCTTGTTCGCGCAGCATGCGATCATACATCATCCGGGTCCAGGTTGCCTCGGACAGTTCCTGTCGGGCATCCCGAACTCTGAGAAGATCCAGATAGTCTGAATCGAGCGCGATCTGTGTGGGTGCTTGCAATGCGACGCTGGCCAAATCTGTTGCTGCAACCGCACCACCCTGCCCCGCTTCGGGCTTGATCTCGACATATGCGACGGGATAGCCGGTCCCGTCGTTTGTATTGG
>CAYGQZ010000620.1:0-1223 GCA_964352055.1 uncultured Rhodobacterales bacterium | reverse complement strand
GCAGGATCGAAACCTTGCGCCCGTTTGGCGTTGTCCAGGTGTAGAGGTCGATCATTGGCTTTCCTTTTTCGACTTGTGTGCGTTGCAACATTTCATGGGCCTGCGGGCATGGGGCCGAAATCATTCCACGTCCGGCTTGCCTTCCAGAAAGGCGCGCGCCCGCGCCGTCCAGCCACGTGGCAAACCATGCCCGCCATCATGCACGTCCAGCCGGACTGCACCGGTGTCGCAGGACTGATCCCAGACGCGGCTGCGATATGCGGCGCTTGCCTCGATGCGGTCCGGATTGGACCTGCACCCGTTTGCCGCGCGGGCCTGCTCCAGCGCATCCCAGACGCTGCCTTGATGCCAATCGCGGATGGCGCGGCCCTCAAACGGAACCTGTCCATCGGCAAAACCATGGATCTGCAGGATCGGCAGACCCGTCAGTCCCGCGCAATCCGTCGCATTGGGCCGTCGCAACGCGCCGGCCACACTGACCATACCCGCAAGCTGGTCGCCTACTTTGCATGCCAAAAGCCACGCCATGGACCCGCCCGCCGAGAAGCCGCCGACGTAAACGCGGTCTGTGTCCAGTGCTGCACGTTGTCCCGCGTCCGCCAGCGCGGCAAAGGTAAAAGCAACATCATCCCGCGGAGCCCCGTCTCTGGCCGGGTAACTGCGCGGCCCGTCGCCATTCTGATACCCGTTGGGGGCCAGCAGGGCATAACCCTGGTCGAGAAAGTCGTTCTGCAGGCCGCCACTGCGATGGATCGACGCCCCGTTCCCACGGTGGCCATGGTACCAGATCAGAACGGGATGTGGCCCGTCCCCGGACGGCAAACGCAAGTGATACGAGCCGCCTTCAATCTCGCACGGGGTGTCTGGCCCGCAGTCCTGCGCCACCGCCATCAGCGGCAGAGTGGACAAAAGGGCAAGCACGAAGATGCGGATCACGGGACGAACTCCGGGGTTTTCGCGCCACTGTGCAGTCCGCGCTGCGATGGTCAAGCATCTGCGCGGGCGCCGCGATCACTTTCGCACGATGACGCATGAGAGGCCGAGATGCCATTTGTTCAAAGGCCGGTCGCGCCTTGGTCTGCCGTGTCGGCTGTCGGCTCGTGTCTGGCCGGAGCGACCCAGGCGCGGGAAGGCTGAATCGCTTTGCTTGGGACAAACACCAAAGGCTGCCTTTGCTGGTCCAAACCAGCAAAGGCAGTTCCGATTGTGTGTGATCAGGTCTG
>CAYGQZ010000619.1:0-1234 GCA_964352055.1 uncultured Rhodobacterales bacterium | reverse complement strand
TCTTGAACTTCACCAGCGCGAAGTCCGGCTCGATCCCTGTGGTGTCGCAATCCATCACCAGCCCGATGGTCCCGGTTGGCGCGATCACGGTGGATTGCGCGTTGCGGTAGCCATGGGCCTCGCCCAGTTTCAGGACCTCGTCCCAGGTGGACTTGGCAATATCGACCAGCCGTTCATCAGGGCAGTTCGCATGATCCAACGGTACAGGTTTGACGGCCAGCGCTTCGTAGCCGTCGGTTTTGCCATAGGCCGCCGTCCGGTGGTTGCGCATGACGCGCAGCATGTGGTCGGCGTTTTTCTTGTACCCCGGGAATGGCCCCAACTCGCCCGCCATTTCGGCAGATGTGGCATAGGCCACGCCTGTCATGATCGCGGTCAACGCCCCACAGAGCGCACGTCCCTCGTCGCTGTCATAGCCGTAGCCCATGTTCATCAGCAAACCGCCGATATTGGCATAGCCCAAGCCCAGCGTGCGGAAGTCATAGGACCGCTGCGCAATCTCTTTCGACGGGAATTGCGCCATCATGACCGAGATTTCCAGCGTGACGGTCCACAGACGGGCGGCGTGCATGTAGTCTTCGACCTGGAACTGTCCGTCCTTCAGGAAGGTCAGCAGGTTCATGGACGCCAGGTTGCAGGCCGTGTCATCAAGGAACATGTATTCCGAACAAGGGTTCGACCCCCGGATCGCACCATCTGCGGGGCACGTGTGCCAGTCGTTGACCGTGTCGTGATACTGGATGCCCGGATCGGCGCAGGCCCAGGCCGCGTGGCCCACCTGCTCCCAAAGGTCGCGTGCCTTGATGGTTTTGCTGACTTTGCCGTTGACCCGGTTGATCAACTCCCAGTCTGCGTCTTTCTCGACAGCCGTCAGGAACGCGTTGGTGACCCGGATCGAGTTGTTCGAGTTCTGGCCAGAGACCGAATTGTACGCTTCAGAGTCCCAGTCGGTATCGTATGTCGGGAACTCGATGGATGTGTGGCCCTGGCGCGCATAGTCCAGAACGCGCTTGACATAAGTTTCTGGAATTGCGACCTTTTTGGCGGCTTTTACGGCATTTTTCAGCGCGTCATTTTTCTTGGGATCATAGGCATCTTCGACCGCGCCATCCCAGGACTTGATCGCGGCGAAAAGACCGTTCAGCTTTTCTTCGTGCATCTTGGAGCCTGCGACGATGCTCGCCACTTTCTGCTCTTCGATGACCTTCCAGTTGATGAAGTCCTCGATATCGGG
>CAYGQZ010000618.1:0-1254 GCA_964352055.1 uncultured Rhodobacterales bacterium | reverse complement strand
CCTGGAAAGGGCGGTGATGTGGGGCCAGGGCGCGCAACATAGCGCGCATCGTCACCGACCAGGCGCACGGAGAACGCGCGTCGACGGGCCGCGCTGTGATTGCCCCGCGCGCCGTGAAGGGTTCGAAAATGGAAGGCGACCGCATCGCCGGGTTCCATTTCGAACTCCATGATCCGCATGCCCTCGGCTTCGGGGTCTGGTACTGGGATATAGTCGCCTTCAAAAAAGGCGGCCTCCGACACCCACCGCGTCGGCACCACATCCTTGGGCCACAGATGCGACCCCGCAACACACCGCAGCGTCGCCTCGCGTACCGGATCAAGCGGTGACCAGAAACTGATGGTCTGAGTGCCTTCGACAAAATAGTAAGGATTGTCCTGATGCCATGGCGTGGCCATCGATGTGCCCGGTTCTTTCACCAAGACATGGTCGTGGAACAGTTGCACCGATTTGGACCCCATCAACGCGGCCGCGACAGGTGCCACAGGCGCGTCGCGCAAGACACGGGCAAACTCGGGGATGCACTGCCAATTGCAGTAATCGTCAAAGAACAGACCAGTCTCGCCCTTGCGGTCGTTGGTCGACGCAAAAGGCCCAGGCTCGGCCATGTTGCGGGCCACTCCTGCCCGCAGGCTGTTTACGTGGTCGCCAAAAAGCCCACGGATCACCACGACCCCATCCGCCTGATAGGTGTCGATGTCTGCCTGAGAAATCAGGGGATGCATGGGGCGGGTCTCAACCCTTGCGGCGCAATCGGATCACCACATCAACCGACGCGATCTCAGCCCCTTCCGGCGCGTCAGGCAGTTGCGCAATCACCAATTGGTCTGATGGAGCATCTGTCAGCCTTGCGTCATCTTCCCAAAAGAAATGCGGGTGATCATGGGTGTTTGTGTCGAAATAGCTTTTGGACCCGTCGACGGTCACTTCCTGCATCAGGCCCGCGTCACAAAACGCCCGCAACGTATTGTACACCGTGGCCAGAGACACCGCTTCGCCTTCTTGCTTGGCGGCTTCAAACAGGCTTTCGGCTGTGACGTGACGGTTCTGACCATCACCGATGAGCAACGCTGCAAGCGTCACGCGTTGTCGCGTCGGCCGCAAACCTGCGCGGGTCAACCACGTGCTGCCAACCTCATGCTGTTCTTGTTTCATGTCATCCTCGCACCGTTCCCAACAGTATAAAGGCGGGGATTCCCAAATTTCAATTGCAAATGAGTCGCAGGTTCAGCCAGTACGACCATAAAAGCCCAT
>CAYGQZ010000617.1:0-1258 GCA_964352055.1 uncultured Rhodobacterales bacterium | reverse complement strand
ACCGCCCAGATCATTTCGATCACCGCGGATGATGGCGCAATACGCGCTGTCCTGCGCGGAGAGATCGTGACGCTGATGGCAGAACCGGAAGCGGACGGAGACAACGCGATCTTTCGTATCCGTGACGAGACCGGATTTGTCGGCACGACAGTCGCCGCGGCCTCGGCCTTTGAGTCGATCCCCGCCCCCGAGAAGGCAGAAGACATTGTGCACACAGCCATTCTGGAACAGGTATTTGCCGTTGGCCCGGCACATTCCCAACTGATCCTCACCGATCCCCTGAACGCGGCCTTTGATCGCGGTCGTCTGACGATCCATGCAAATGTCGCGCGGGCGACACATGGCGAAGGGGTTACCGAAATTCTGGGGCATGGCGATCCGTCGCGACCGTTCCAGAAGTTCGTGTTGAAGCAGGCCCCCGTCACCCATCGGCTTGCAACGACCGAAACCGGCGTCGCCTCGACACTGTCGGTCCGCGTGGATGGCGTCGCGTGGCAGGAAGTTCCCGATCTGTACCGGCGCGGTGCGACCGAGCGGGTGTACAAGACGTCACTGACGGATGCAGGCGAAACTGTGATCGAGTTTGGCGACGGCGTATCAGGTGCACGCCCCGGTGCGGGACGCGACAACATCGTGGCGGAACACTCACGCGGCCTTGGTGCGGCCGGCAATTTACAGGCGGGGCAACTGAAACTGTTGCTCGACCGGCCGTTGGGCATGAAAGATGCCGAAAACCCCGTTCCCGCAACCGGCGGTGCCGATCCGGTCAGCGCAAAGGACGCGCGCCGCAATGCGCCGATCTATACGCTGACCCTGGGCCGCGTGGTGTCCCTGACGGACTATCGCGATTTTGCGCTTGGCTATCCCGGCATTGCCAAGGCCGAAGCGCGCTGGGTCTGGCAAGGCGAGACGCGACGCATTGTTGTCACTGTCGCGGGTCATGATGGCGCGACCATACCACCGAGTTCGGCGACATATGCACGCTTGCTGGGGGCGTTTCGCGACTTGGGCGATCCATTGGTCGCGGTTGATCTTTTGTCATACCAGCCCGCCACATTCCGCCTTGGCCTGCGGGTATTGGTGGACAGCGCCTATGACACCGAAACGGTGCTGGACGCCACCGAAGCGCATTTGCGGCGCGCATTTGCCTTTGACTCCCGTGACTTTGGCCAGATGCTGAGTCTGTCGGCCGTGGCCGCCGCCGCCCATCAGGTGGAGGGCGTCAAGGCCGTGGACATTGATCGCTTTTCGCGCAGCA
>CAYGQZ010000616.1:0-1262 GCA_964352055.1 uncultured Rhodobacterales bacterium | reverse complement strand
AGATCAGGGGGCCAAGGCGCCTGGGGCGCGTTGCATGTCCCAAACGCTCATGGGCGCGGTGGACTGTCACCCCGGCCTTGCGCAACCTGTTGATGGACCGACGCGCAACAAAAGGAAGCGCCAGAGCCGCCGCACATTGGTACACTCGGAAAAGGGCCGACGGCCGCACGGGACTAGCCGCCCGTATGGCTCATATGGCGTGGCATCTGACCGTCGAGGCGCTGGCGAGAGTAGTCGAAGTCGTGGCCTTTGGGTTTGAGAGCAATGGCCGCGCGAATGGCGTCCTCGAGCGGGCCGTCGGTTTCCGAAGACCGGAGCGGCGCGCGCAGATCAGCCATGTCTTCCTGACCCAGACACATGTAGATTTCTCCGGTGCAGGTCACGCGGACCCGATTGCAGCTTTCGCAGAAATTATGGCTGAGCGGGGTGATGAACCCGATCTTTTGCCCGGTCTCTTCGAGGCGGACATAGCGCGCCGGTCCGCCGGTCCGTTCGGTCAGTTCCGTGACTGTGTACCTTTCCGCGTATCTGGCTTGCACGTCCTTGAGGGACCAGTACTGCCCCAGCCGATCTTCGTTGCCAAGGTCGCCCATTGGCATGACCTCGATCCAGGTCAGGTCCATGCCGCGCTCTGCGCACCATCGGGTGATTGCGGGCAATTCGTCTTCGTTGAAGCCTTTCAGAGCCACGGCGTTGATCTTGACCTTGAGGCCCGCCGCCAATGCCGCGTCAATGCCGCGCAAGACCTGTGGCAGCCGGCCCCAGCGCGTGATATCGGCGAATTTCTTCTCATTCAGCGTATCAAGCGAGATATTGATGCGTCGAACACCTGCTGCATGAAGGTCGCTCGCAAAACGCTCAAGCTGACTGCCATTGGTGGTGACGGTCAATTCCCTGAGGGCTCCTGTCTCCAAATGTCGCCCCATGGATTTGAAGAACGTCATGATGTCCCGACGCACCAGCGGCTCACCACCCGTGATCCGCAGCTTTTCCACGCCCATACGCACAAAGGTTGAACACAGGCGGTCCAGCTCTTCGAGGGTCAGTAACTCTTTCTTGGGTAGAAAAGTCATGTTTTCGGACATGCAATAGACACAGCGAAAATCGCAACGGTCAGTTACGGAGACGCGCAGGTAGTTGATGGCGCGTTGGAACGGGTCGATCAAAGGAGCTGTCATGCATCAATTGGTATGCATGCGCGGCGTTCGCTGCAAGGGGCATTGCACGTCAAAGTGAGCGGAGTATGATGATGCCATGCGACG
>CAYGQZ010000615.1:0-1264 GCA_964352055.1 uncultured Rhodobacterales bacterium | reverse complement strand
CGCACGGTGCCGCCGGATTTGGCGAGGACGGTCCATGTGACAGTGCACCGCTCCGCCAGCGCATGGCTGAGCCTGCCGCCCAAAGCATCGGTTTGCCATGCGACACCTACGCCCGCCGCGGAACTGTCACCAAGAACCAGAAGCCGCAACGGCGGGCCGCTGCCCACGATGCCTGTGCGGTCGCCACTGGCTTCGGGCAGGCGCGCCGCGCGGGCCGCAACCCAAAGGGCCTGCGGAATCAGGAGAGGTGCCAGAGCGAGTGTCGTCACATACATGGCCAGACCGTAGCAACAACGCGGAACAGAGGTAAGTTCAGCGTTTAGGGACTCAGCCAAAGGGTTGGATTAACGTCTGGTCCGATTGCGGGACATGAAAGCGGACGCGCGGGCCGATTTGAAAAGGCTTGCGGCCCTCAGGGCGTCTGGCCGCCCGGTTTTTCACGCACACCGATCTGGTCGAGCATCCGTTCGAATTCCGACAAACCGCTGTCAAAAGCATCCGCCTTGAGCGCGTCAAAGCGTTTGCGCAGCGCTTTTTTCTCATCGCCCTTGCAGTCGTTCCACGGCCGACCCTGAAGCCCCATCACCAGCACATAATAGCCGATGAAATGCGGTCGGGTGCCGGAGTGTAGCAGGCGGCGATAAGTCTCGTCCGGGCCAAGGGCGCGCAGGGTTTCCGCGTCCGGAATTCCTGCCTTGGCGCAGGCGGCATCCATGGCAGGGCCAAGGTTGCGGATCGATGAAACGGGTGTGCCCATGGGGCAATCCTAGTCCGCGTTCACCGGACTGTCACGTCAGAGCGTCGCTCAGATGCTGGCGTAGTCGGTAAAAACCGGCTGCGGCTTGGGCTCTGGCTTGGGGTTCTGACGGGGAAGGGGTTTTTGTGGCATTTGGTTCACTTGAACTGACATTGTCTTACCTTTTACTAACATTTTAACAATCACGACCAAAAGGGCCGAAGCTGCACAAATACGTGAACATAGAAAAAAGACGCACGTGCGGCTGAACTGTGTCAATTATGTGGCAACGGCGATCAAATAGCAAGTTTTTTGCTGATAGGCCGCGTCATAACACGCTATGATTGAAGGGAAATCCGGCTGGTTGACCGCATCGGGCCAGCCTTGCGGCTCGAGCGCGAGGCCCGCGCCCGGTTTGATGTCGGTGCCCGGAATGTCGGGCAGGAAGGCCCCGGCATAGACCTGCAATCCGGGTTCGGTGCTGTCGATGTGCAGCATCAGCCCATCGCTGCCATGCAGAGTCGCCAC
>CAYGQZ010000614.1:0-1264 GCA_964352055.1 uncultured Rhodobacterales bacterium | reverse complement strand
GACAGCGTACGCGCGATCAAACCGACCCAAACGGGCCCGGGCGTGAGAAACAAGATCAGCAGTGCACCGGCATAAAGCAGGATATCCCACATCCCCAGCGTCATGGCAGATCGACTGCCGTTGTTCCGTCTGTGTCCGAGACATGCAGATATTGCGCCCGATCACCCAGATGCTGAAAAAGCTCGGGACCGGTTCCCGTCATCCAGGCCTGCGCACCCAAAGCGCAAATTTCATCATAAAGTGCGGCACGGCGTTCTGCATCGAGATGGGCTGCGACCTCGTCCAGCAACAACAGGGGCGCAGAGCCAAAGCGTTGCGCCAACGCCCGGGCATTGGCAAGGATCAGGGACACCAAAAGCGCCTTTTGCTCTCCGGTAGAGCAGTCTTTGGCGGGCACGTCCTTGGCCGCATAGACACCGTAAAGGTCGGCGCGATGCGGCCCGATCAGCGTGCGCCCTGCCGCAAGGTCACGGCCACGGCTCTCGGCCAACGCGTCCCGAAGCGCTGCGGCGTCGTCGGGCATACCGTCTGCACCGGGCTCCAATCTCAAGGCCGCTATCGGAAAGGAAGTCTCCGCGCCGTCCTGGGCCGCCTCCAGTTCCTTCAGTGCGGCCAGACGGTTGCTGTGTATGGCCATGCCCGTATCCGCCATTTGCGCTTCAAGCGCTGCGTACCAATGCGGGTCGCGGACCATATCCTTGAGCAGGCGGTTGCGTTCACGCATGGCCTTTTCATAGTCCAGCGTTGCCTGCGCGTGATCGGGCGTAAAGCTCAGCGTCATGCGGTCCAGAAAGCGGCGACGGCCATCCGCGCCTTCAATCCACAATCGGTCCATGGACGGGATCAGCCAGAGGACACGCGAAACCCGCCCAAGAGCGGTCTGTGCCGCTGCCTTGCCGTCAATCTTGACCTGTCGGGCCGCACCGTTTTCTGACCAGCTTTCGATCTCATGCACCTGCGGCGGTGCATGCAGAATGCCAGAGAGCTTCCAGCCCAATGCCTCTGGCCGCCGGGTCATGTCATCCGCAGACGCGCGACGCAGACCCCGACCGGGCGACATCAGCGACACGGCTTCCAGAATATTGGTCTTGCCCGCGCCATTGGACCCAAAAAGCGCAACAGGGCGCTGATCCACGGAAATGCGTGCTGTCTTGTGTGACCGAAAGTGGGAAAGCGTCAAATCAGACAGGAACATTGCCAGACGCGTCTCTTTCTCTGTTCAAAAAAATCCCCGCCGGAGGCAAGATTTTTCGTCGAAAAATCT
>CAYGQZ010000613.1:0-1267 GCA_964352055.1 uncultured Rhodobacterales bacterium | reverse complement strand
AAGATGGCTCTGACGGTTGGGGCTGACGCGGTGCACAACGTGGCGACTGATCCGGCAGCACTCGACGTCTATGCGGGTGGGAAAGGTCATTTTGAAGCGTTGTTTGAATGCACCGGCGTTGCGGCTGTTGTTGCGTCGACCATTCCCGTTCTGCGCCCCGGCGCCACGATGATGCAACTGGGCTTGGGGGGTGACATGACGTTGCCCGTGCAAGCGATGACCGCCAAGGAGCTTGTATTCAAAGGGTCGTTTCGGTTCCACGCCGAGTTCTTTGCGGCTGTCGATCTGATGCGCCAGGGCCGTCTGGATGTGAAACCGCTGGTGACGCACAGTGTACCGCTGGCCGACATGCAATTCGCATTTGATCTTGCCTCGGATCGCAGTCAGGCGGTCAAGGTTCAGGTGAATTTCGCGGCCTGAATCCTTTCCAATAGCTGAACGAAAAAGGGCCCGATCCTGACTGGACGGGCCCTTTGCTGTTTCGCTTCGCAGGCAAGTCAGCCCTTCAACGACCCTTTCCCATGTCCGGACAGACCGCCGGACACTTCCTCGGTTGATTCGCCCGTCAACTCCTCGGGCAAGACCAGGTTGAGGATGATGGCAATCGCAGCGGCAGGCAAAAGGCCGGATGTCATCAGGATCCGCAGAGTGTCAGGCAGATACTGTACGGCCTTGGGGTCAAGCTGCAATCCCAGACCAATCGACAGGGCAATGGCAAAGATCACCATATTGCGCCGGTTCCAGTTCACGTCCGACAACATCGAGATACCGGCGGCCACAACCATCCCGAACATCACGATTACGCCGCCACCCAGCACTTCGATGGGGATTGTGCGGATCACTGCGCCAACTTTCGGGATCAGTCCACAAACGATCAGGAAAACGGCACCGATGGTCACGACATGGCGGCTCATCACGCCAGTCATCGCAATCAACCCCACATTCTGGCTAAACGATGTGTTGGGGAAACCCCCAAAGACACCCGCAACAGCAGAGCCAAGACCATCTGCATATGTCGCGCCTTCGATCTCCTTGTCTGTGGCCTCACGCCCGGCGCCGCCTTTGGTGATGCCCGAGACATCGCCGACTGTCTCAACCGCGGAGACAAACGCCATCATGCAGAACCCGATGACCGCCGCGATACTGATTTCAAATCCGTACTTGAAAGGAACCGGGAAGGCGATGGGCGCCGCGCGGTCCCAGCTTGTCATGATGCCTTCTATGGTGACCATGCCCAGCATGATCGCATAGATATAACCCACGATGA
>CAYGQZ010000612.1:0-1268 GCA_964352055.1 uncultured Rhodobacterales bacterium | reverse complement strand
GCAGTGTCCCGGCAGATCCGTGGGCTCGAGGAAACGCTGAATGCGACCCTGTTTCATCGCCATGCGCGCGGGTTGATCCTGACGGAACAAGGCGAGTTGCTGTTTGATGCAACAACCGCCATGAACAAACGGCTGGATACTGCTGCCGCGCGCATCCGTGACAGCGAAGAAGAAGTGTTTGGCGATCTGCGCGTCACCACGACCATCGGCTTTGGCACCTTGTGGCTCGCGCCGCGACTGGCGAAACTGTACAAACGCTACCCCGATCTGCGCGTTGATCTTATGCTGGAAGAAAGAGTGCTGGACTTGCCGATGCGCGAGGCTGACGTTGCGATCCGCATGAAAGAACCAAGCCAGGCGGATCTGATCCGAAAACGGCTGATGACCGTCAAGATGCAGTTGTTTGCAACCCAGCCCTATCTTGATGAATACGGCACACCCATAGAACTTGATGACCTGACATATCACCGCCTGATCTGTCAGAATGCCAATTCGGCGCAGGTGGGTGCGGGTTCGAACCTCGTGCAGCATTTGTTGACCTATGATGTCAAATCATTGCTGACCGTGAACAACTATTTCGGCGTACTGCAGGGGGTCCTTCAAAACCTCGGCGTTGGCATTCTGCCCGATTATGTCAGCCAGGATGAAACCCGCCTCGTTCAGGTTCTGCCCGAAATCGAGTCGGCAGATGTACCTGTCTTTTTGGCGTACCCAGAAGAACTGCGGCAATCCAAGCGGATTGCAGCCTTCCGCGACTTTGTTCAGGAAGAGATCGTAGCACACCGGAAATTGCTGAGGGCGCGGGAAACCCCTTAAGCCATGCACTGATTGCATACCGGACATGAGCAGACAAGTTCACTTTCTGCCTTGATTGCAAGCAGAGCCACCCCTAATTCGATTATTGAAGAGACACAGCGCGTTTCGCGCTTCTTCACCTCCCTGTTGGACTTGGCCGAGCTTCATGCTCGGCCTTTTTTTTGCCTAGCGATCATGCCGATGCGGAAAAGCTGAAACATATTGAGAAACTGACAGGCGCGCCATGGCTTTGGATCCGGGACCTGTTTCTCTGCGAACTGATGACCAGTCCGTACCTGCCTACGCGACCCAACGCCCAGACAACCGAGTGTCCCCAACCCGTTTCACAGATCGGAGACCACCTGAACGATACGGCCCCAACCTTGGACCAGCACCATCACCCCCGCCCTTGTCAGGTCCATCATCCACGCCACAACTCTGCCCCTTCCCCCGCAGCGCCGCCTGCTCTAAAC
>CAYGQZ010000611.1:0-1278 GCA_964352055.1 uncultured Rhodobacterales bacterium | reverse complement strand
ACAAGGCCGCTTTGGCGCTCGAATTGTCTGGCCTGGACTGGGAGCCTGTCTTTGTTGACTTTTTCAACGGGGAAGCCCGGTCAGACGCATTTCGTGCGTTGAATCCGATGGGCGAGGCACCTCTTTTGGTCGACGGTGACCGGCGGATCAGCCAGTCCGGTGTGATCCAGCAATATGTGACGGACAAGACCGGTCGGTTTGGTGGCGCGGGAGATGACCGCTATGACGTTCTGCGCTGGGTGCTGTGGGACAATCACAAGTTCAGCTCAACCGCGGGCCTTACCCGTTTCCTGATGAATTTCCTGCCCGAGGACAAACGACCGCACGAGGTCATCGCGTTCAATCAAGGGCGCCTCAAGGCCGCATACGGCGTTCTTGACACCCACTTGCAGGCGCGCGACTGGATCGTTGGGGATGGCGTCACCAACGCGGATATCAGTTGCTGTGGCTATCTGTTTTACCCGGAACCATTTGGTTTTGATCGCGCTGCGTGGTCGAACATTGATCGCTGGTTGAGCAACATTGAAAACCTGCCGGGTTGGAAAGCGCCTTACGATCTGATGCCTGGCTCTCCGGCTGACCGCGCGTAACCGCGCAGAGTTTACGCAAAGAGCCGCAACGTCACCCTTGATTGGACCAACCGGTCCACCCCATCTGAACCTCGACACACGCATCAATGATTGCCGATGGCAAAAGGACACGACACCATGACCGAAGCCTATATTTATGACGCACTGCGTACCCCCCGCGGCAAGGGCCGCAAAGATGGCAGCCTGCACGAAGTGACCGCGCTGCGCCTCAGCGCATTGACCATGAACGCCATCAAGGAGCGCAACAATCTTGAAGGCCATGCGGTGGAAGACGTCATCTGGGGCAATGTCACGCAAGTGATGGAGCAAGGCGGGTGCCTCGCCCGGTCCGCGGTTCTGGCCTCTGACCTCGACGAACGGATCCCGGGCCTTGCCATCAATCGCTTTTGCGCCAGCGGCATGGAGGCTGTGAACCTGGCCGCGAACCAGGTCAAGGGCGGTGCGGGTGACGGCTATATCGCGGGCGGCGTCGAAATGATGGGTCGTGTCGCCATGGGCAGTGACGGTGCCGCGATTGCCGCAGACCCTTCTCTGGCCATGGAAACCTACTTTGTGCCGCAAGGCATCAGTGCCGACATCATCGCCACGGAATACGGGTTCAGCCGGGACGATGCGGACGCGCTGGCCGTGGCGTCGCAACAGCGCGCGCAAGCCGCATGGGACGCAGGTCGCTTTGCCAAATCGGTCA
>CAYGQZ010000610.1:0-1286 GCA_964352055.1 uncultured Rhodobacterales bacterium | reverse complement strand
TTTCCAACTGGTCACAAGCCGCCATCTTGTCCCGGCTTGTGCGTGAAAGACGGCTCAGAAACATCGCTGATCTGATGTCGGTATCCGTCTATGTTGCACAGGCGCGGGACGCCGGGGTCTCTGTACAGACTCTGCTCAACGAAGGATGAAGGCGATTGAGCGAAGGCATGGCAGTCCGAGTGCCAGGTCTCCGGCTTAAAATCTTGAAACGATAAAAGATTTCAAGCACCGCGATTGGAACGTGTTCAGAGTGGCTTGGGCTGTCGCGGGTACTGAACGCGAAGATGGTGATTGATCCCGTCGAGGGCGCGAAGTCATCCAACGGGTGCGCGAGGCAGTCGGGCACAAATCCCCTTGCCCTTGCAAACGTTTCAGAGGACTTGGAGCGTTGGTCAATCGTTGGTAAGCTGAACCTTATGAAAATATCCGCGCCCGTATTGACGTCTATTGAAAAGGCCTGTTCCCAGGTTTTTGCCCATGCTGTGTCACGTCTGCGTCGGACTGACATTGCCCTGGAACTGGACCGTCTGGAAAACCTTCCCAAAGGTCGCAGGCATCTCGAAATCACTGGTTTCTTGTGTGCGCTTTTCGGCTTGTCCGTGATCGCGGCAAGCTTGGGCTGGATCGCTTTCGGCGTGTTCTTTCTGGGTGCGCTGATCCTGTTCCGCTGATCTGCGTCAGCTTGCCACACGCGTATTCAATGCATTGAGAAAACGCGCAAATTCTGGCGTATACAAGCGTATACATCTGAATTCAAAAGAAAAAATCATCCGAATTGCGCGAACGAACGTAACTCCTGCATCGACAATCATGGAGATTTCAATGGGAACTTTAATGACTGTACTTGCTTTCGGAACGATGGGCGCTGTGGCCGTATTCGCGTATATCAACGCGCGGGCGACCGAGCGGTTGAAACACGATAAAACACACAAACCATCCACGATGTGCGTCAACAGCACGCACTGGCAGGCCGCGCGCCGGTAATTGGCGATTATTTGGCGCAAGGCTGGAAAAAATGGGCGCCGGGCCCATGACACCCGGCGCTACAACCATCCCACCTATGCCCGCGACCATTGAGCGGCAAAGCTGGCAGTGGATCAAGGTTGGAAATCAATCGTGAATCGCTGATCAGATACAGCATTTTTGCGCTCGTTTCGGAAATCAGGGATGGACCTCACAATTTGAGTTGCGGCGCGCCATCGTGCGCCTCCTGCCCTAGATCTTTTGCCCAGACTTCTGCGTGAACCGCGCCTGAAAGGCCAGCGCCACAGGTGAGATGGCAGCGG
>CAYGQZ010000609.1:0-1307 GCA_964352055.1 uncultured Rhodobacterales bacterium | reverse complement strand
GCTGGCCTGACCCTGGAACCGGCCACGCGGATCCTCGAAATATCGCGCCCCTTCGGACGCTGGTTTCCATCCGTCATCGCCAACCACGGCCTTGAGGTCGCTCACAACCTGTGGCGCAAGTGAATCGACGCTGGACGACATGACAGAACTTTCCAATGGATCATCTGGCCACAGTGTTTACTGATAGCTCAGCTTCCGCAAATCATTGTTTTTTGGAGTTTCCTAAAGCAGAATTTTATATGCTCGCGCCCACAGTCGCTTCGGCCACAACGAGCCTTATCTGGTCGAGCAGCTTTTCAACAAGGCGCAGTTTCGAACAATCCGCGCGCGTCAGAACTCCCAGGGTCCGAGACGGCGCTTCATCACCCAGCGATATTTTCCGCAATTGGCGAAAGATCGGATCAGGCACGCAGATATTGGGGCCAACAGACACGCCGAGGTTATGTGCGACCATGCTCGCGAGGTTCTCAAGGGAGCCCATCTCCATCGCGTCGTTCACCTTGACCTTGTGTTTGGACAGCCATTCCTCGGCCAACATCCCAACAGATGCCTGACGGGTGTGACGGATGTAGGGCATCGTGGCGAGGATTTGACCCGGATCGGTTTCCGTCACTTCGGGCGAGGTCAGCAAAACAAGCTTTTCCTGATAGAACGGTGTCCAGTTCAGGTTATCATGCACCCGCAGCGGTTCGCTCAGGACGGCAGCGTCCAGCGATCCCTGTTCAACCAGTTCCAGCAATCTGGGCGACAGTTCAGGCACGATCCGAATGTGCAGATCGGGGTACAAATCCAGCAGCCGCTTGGATGCTTGCGGGATCAGGCCATGCATCGTTGAAGGAACTGCACCCAGGACAAGCTCTCCGATCATGCGCGGGTCACCAGTCAGATCGTCCAGAATGGTCTCATAGGCGAAAACGACCGCCTTTGCCTTGGGGACAAATGCGCGCCCAAGCTGGTTCAGGCGGGGTGTCTTTTCCGACCGGTCAAAAAGCTTGACCCCCAGTGAGTCCTCTAGACGGCGCATTTGCTGTCCGACGGCGGCATGAGTGACGCAAACCGTATTGGCGGCCGCGCTGAAACTGCCGGTTTCCGAAATTGCGATCAGCGTCCTGAAAAGTGAAATGGTCATCGCGCCTCCCCCCGGTTCATCACACGCAAAGCATTATGTAGACGTAAATGAATACTTTATCACAGGTCAAAAATATATGACTCGCGTGAAGAAAAATTTTAGCCCAAGAAAACTGTAGCTCATGCCCCAACCCCCGAAAGGCCCCTGCTTATGAACATCGACAAGAAGATCTGCGATG
>CAYGQZ010000608.1:0-1309 GCA_964352055.1 uncultured Rhodobacterales bacterium | reverse complement strand
CACCAGGTGTGATGAAGATGGTCAAGGTGTTCGTGGCGGTGAAGCGCAAGCTGCAGCCGGGCGACAAGATGGCCGGTCGTCATGGCAACAAGGGCGTGATTTCGAAGGTGGTTCCGATGGAGGACATGCCGTTCCTTGCGGACGGCACTCCTGTCGATTTCTGTCTGAACCCTCTGGGTGTTCCCAGCCGTATGAACGTCGGTCAGATCCTTGAAACCCATATGGGCTGGGCAGCGCGTGGTCTGGGTCTGAACATCGACGAGGCGTTGCAGGAGTACAAACGCTCGGGCGATCTGACGCCGGTGCGCGAGGCGATGAGTCTGGCCTATGGCGAGGATGTCTATAACGAGGGTATCGGCGGCATGGACGAGGATCAGCTGGTTGAAGCCGCTGGAAACGTCACACGCGGTGTTCCCATCGCCACGCCCGTCTTTGACGGCGCGAAAGAGGCGGATGTGAACAACGCGCTTGAGCGCGCAGGCTTCTCGACCTCGGGTCAGTCCGTGCTGTTTGACGGTCGCACGGGTGAGCAGTTCAGCCGCCCTGTGACTGTGGGCATCAAATACCTGCTGAAGCTGCATCACCTTGTGGACGACAAGATCCACGCCCGTTCGACCGGACCATACTCGCTTGTCACACAGCAGCCGCTTGGTGGTAAGGCACAGTTTGGTGGTCAGCGCTTTGGTGAGATGGAGGTCTGGGCTCTGGAAGCATACGGTGCCGCCTACACCTTGCAGGAAATGCTGACGGTGAAATCGGACGACGTGGCAGGCCGGACCAAGGTGTACGAGTCGATCGTCAAGGGTGAGGACAACTTCGAAGCCGGCGTGCCGGAATCGTTCAATGTTCTTGTCAAAGAGGTCCGTGGATTGGGCCTCAACATGGAACTCCTGGATGCGGAGGAAGACGAATAAGGAAATTCTCCGAATTTCCTCGGCCAAGATTTTTCGGACGAAAAATCTTGGCGCCGCTTCCAACACATTGCCCAAGATTTGAGGTACCAGAATGAACCAGGAACTTACAAACAACCCGTTCAACCCGCTTACACCCCCCAAGGTCTTTGACGAGATCAAGGTGTCGCTTGCATCGCCAGAACGGATTCTCTCGTGGTCCTTCGGTGAGATCAAAAAGCCGGAGACCATCAACTACCGTACGTTCAAACCAGAGCGCGACGGTCTTTTCTGTGCGCGTATCTTTGGCCCCATCAAGGATTACGAATGCCTGTGCGGCAAATACAAGCGCATGAAATATCGTGGCGTTGTCTGCGAGAAATGCGGTGTGGAAGTCACGCTGCAAAAGGTCCGCCGCG
>CAYGQZ010000607.1:0-1314 GCA_964352055.1 uncultured Rhodobacterales bacterium | reverse complement strand
TTCGAGGCGGACGCGGTGCCCGGTTGGGACGACGCGCTCAAAGCCTGGCATGACCTTGGGCGCGACGTCTATCGCGGCCGTTAGCCGCGTTTTTCTTCCACAAGCGCCTGCATCTGGTCATAGGGCAAGTAGCCGCGCAGCAGCTCGTCGTGCATAACGAAAGTCGGCGTTCCGGTGATCTTCAACCGCTCTGCCAGTGCGCGCGTGTCGGCGATTTCCTGGGTGACCTCGGGGCTGTCCATGTGCGCTTCGATTGCGTCTGCGTCCAGGCCGAAGGTCGATGCCATCCGCCGCAGCGCGCGTATGTTCACATCGCCCTCAAGCGTCATCAATGCATCGGTAAGACCCTTGTAAGCCTCCGGTCCGGCGATCTGTTTTGTCGCCACGGCAAAGCGGGACGCCAGCAGGGACTGCGGGCCCAGTATCGGGAACTCTTTGACAATCAGGCGGATGTTTCCGTCTGTTTCCAGCAGCTTGGCGACTTCTCCGTGGGCGCGTTTGCAAAAGCCGCAGCGATAATCCAGGAACTCGACCAGTGTGATGTCACCGTCCGGGTTACCACCGACAAAGCTGTAGCCGTCATTGAAAATCTGATCCGCATTGTCAGAGACCAGAGTCTCGTCGGCCTGCGCCTGGGCCTGCTGCTGGCGTTCTTCCAGAACGGCAACCGCTTCCATGATCACTTCGGGGTTGTCCATCAGATAGGACCGCACCTCGTCCCGGAAAATCGACCGTTCCTCTTCGGTCATCTTCGACAGGTCCAGTGCGGACGCGGGCAGGGCGACGCCGCATGCAAGAATAAGAGCAGTCAGTGTGCGAAACATGGGGTATCTCCGTTTCTCGGGTTCTGCGGTGCGTTCGGGTGCAATGAACACATCCCGCGCCCGTTGCCAAGGCCCGGTGCCTTGCGCACCGCTGGCGCTGGCCGCGCCCTGATGAGGATTGACGCCAGCCGCGTCAGCGTATGAAAGACCATGTGCCGATCATAGGAGAGCCCATGCGAACCTCAAGCCGCAGCGACGTTGATCCCTTTATTGTGATGGATGTCATGGAAGCCGCCCGCGCCGCCGAAGCCGCAGGCCGCCATATCATCCATATGGAGGTCGGCCAGCCCGGCACAGGCGCACCCAAAGCTGCGACCCGCGCCCTTGCACAGGCAATGGAGGCCGGGCCGCTGGGCTATACGGTGGCTTTGGGCCTGCCCGAATTGCGCGCCCGAATCGTGCGGCTCTATGGCGACTGGTACAATCTGGACCTGAACCCGGAGCGCGTCGTGATCACCTCGGGCGCGTCGGGCGGGTTTCTGCTGGCCTT
>CAYGQZ010000606.1:0-1323 GCA_964352055.1 uncultured Rhodobacterales bacterium | reverse complement strand
AACGATACGTTTTCCGGCCGTTTTCCGTTTCGGAAAACGCCGCGCTGTGACAAGTTGTTGTCTTGGAAACAAAAAACGCCCCGGGAACCGGAGCGTTACAGTCAGGGCCGCTTTATTCAGTTATTCGGATGCCGGTGCAGAAGTTGCCTGCGCCGTCGCTTTTGGCTTGCCGCTGGAATTCAGCGGATCGTCCTGACGTTGCACGGACCCTTCAAAATGGGCACCACTTTCGATCGCGATTGTCTTGTGAATAATATCGCCTTCAACCCGGGCCGTTGATGTCAGACGCACCTTCAGGCCGCGCACACGACCAACGATTCGTCCGTTGATGACGACGTCGTCGGCAACAACTTCGCCCTTGATTGTGGCGCTCTCACCAATTGTGAGCAAATGCGCCCGGATATCGCCTTCCACGGTGCCTTCAACCTGAATGTCGCCGGTTGTTTTCATGTTGCCGGTAACATGCAGATCAGCCGAAAGAACCGAAGCTGGCGGTTTGGCCTTGGGTGCACTGGCCTTGAATTCCGATGAGCCTTGCGCGGTTGCAGTCGCCGCCGGGTTTGACGTTCTCGCGCTGTCTGCACTGGGTCCTGGTTCGTTTATCTTGCTTTTAGAAAACATCGTTTGCTGCCTTGATATAGATCATGGGGTTCACGGCTTTGCCGCCGACGCGGACTTCGTAGTGCAGATGCACGCCAGTCACCCGTCCAGAGGCTCCCATATCACCAATACGATCCCCGCGCGAGACCCTTTGGCCAACTTTTACACGTAAGCTTGAGAGATGCGCGTAGCGCGTTTCAATCCCGAATTCATGCTGGATCTTGATCAACCGGCCATAGCCCGACAGCCAGCCAGCATGGGTCACAACACCATCCGCCGTTGCATAAAGTGGAGTGCCCAGCGAAGCCGCGAAATCAACGCCGTGATGCATCCGCCGACCACCGGTTTTCGGATCCCGGCGTGGCCCGAATTGCGAGGTGAAGCGGAAAGCGGATTTGACGGGTACCGCAAACGGTGCCTTTTGCGCGGCAATCCTGTAAAGGTTCAGTTGGTCCATCTGGTCCAGCAGGCGGTTCGCCCGCTGTGTGTCTGGCGAAGGCTGTTCTCCGCGCGTCGAGAAGGTCAACGGTGTCAGCGGACCGCCTTGTCCGGAATAGCCGCGGCGGACTTGTTCGATAATGCGATCGGTCTGCAAGCCTGCCGAGCGGAACATCTTGTCGAGCGGTGCAACCGAGACACTCATCGCTTCTTCAAGCTGGCGGAAAATCTGGTCATTCTGCTCTTTCATGAGCGCGATTTCCGTGGCCAGTTCATCGGCTGCAA
>CAYGQZ010000605.1:0-1327 GCA_964352055.1 uncultured Rhodobacterales bacterium | reverse complement strand
GGTTACGAGACATGTATCGTGCCCGCCACCGGCACTGTCGACGTCGATGTCGAAGGCGTGTCCTTTGCCAGCCTCGGCAATCGTGTCGAAGATGTCTGGGACGGCGAACCCGAGGGGGTCTATGTGCCCGTCGGTGCCAAAGTCACAATTGTCTGTACCTCGGACGAGACCGAAACCTTTATCGCCGGGGCCAGATACGACAAGGTGCTCGATCCCTTTGACGTGCGCGTTGCCGAGTTGGATAAAGTGCAATACGGCTCGGATGACACCAAAACCCACCGTAAAATCAAGCACATCCTTGGAACGAAATACCACGACAAGGTCGGCCGTTTGCTGGTCAGCGAATTGTTCACGGTCGGTCAGGGCGGCTGGTCCGGCTTTCCCAGCCACAAACACGACACCGACCGCCTGCCCGATGAGACGCGCCATGACGAGACCTATAATTTCCGCTTCAAGCCGAATTACGGCTCGGGTGTTCAGATGCTGCAACGCGAGGACAACACGCCCGGCGATGCCTATCACATCATGGACGGCTCCACGATCTGCCTCGACAAGGGTTATCACCCCTGTGCAGTGCTTCCGGGCTACGAGATGTATTATTTCACCATTCTGGGCGGGCTGAGCCAACGGTCGCTGGTGCAGTATTTCCAACCCACCCACGCGGCACAGCTTGAGACCATTCCGGGCATCAAGGACATGATCGCGAAGTTCAAATGACGCTGGCAACGCTTTCAGATGTGCTTCAACCGGCGCTGAAGAACGGCCATGCGGTGGCGGGCCTTGTCACGCTGGGATGGGAAGATATGCGCGCCTATGTGGCCGCCGCCGAAGCCGAAGGCGTGCCTGTGATCCTGCAAGCCGGTCCATCTTGCCGGGCACACACGCCCCTGCCCGTTCTGGGCGCAATGTTCCGCCATCTGGCCGAAGGTGCCAGCGTGCCGGTCGTGGCGCATCTGGATCATGGTTACACCTTCGACGAATGCAAAGCAGCGCTCGAGGCGGGCTTTACCTCGCTCATGTTCGACGGATCGCGCAAACCGTTGCAGCAAAACATTGATGAGACCGCCGCCATCGCCGAGATGGCCCACGCTGCCGGGATTTCCTGCGAAGGCGAGATTGGATTTGTCGGCTATTCGGGCGGCGAAAGCTCCGCCGGGACAGACCCGGACGAGGCCGCGCAATTCGCGCGCGAAACGGGGGTGGACGCCATGGCCATATCGGTTGGAAACGTGCATCTGCAACAGGACGCGGGTGGCGGGCTGGACGAGCCACGCATTCGTGCCATCGAAGCCGTGACGGACGTGCCCCTGGTGATCCACGGCGGCTC
>CAYGQZ010000604.1:0-1339 GCA_964352055.1 uncultured Rhodobacterales bacterium | reverse complement strand
TTCGCCAACACGCCCGCACATGACCTCGGCGCAACCGTTCTCGAGGCTGTTGTGGAACGCGCAGGTATCGACAAATCGGAAGTGTCCGAAACCATTCTCGGTCAGGTACTGACGGCAGCCCAAGGGCAAAACCCGGCGCGGCAGGCGCATGTCAATGCAGGCCTGCCCAAGGAAAGCGCCGCCTGGAGCATCAATCAGGTCTGTGGATCGGGTCTGCGCGCAGTGGCTTTGGCCGCACAGCACATCCAGCTTGGCGACGCCGATATCGTTATCGGTGGCGGTCAGGAAAACATGACGCTCAGCCCCCATGCCGCCGCGTTGCGTGCCGGTCACAAGATGGGTGACATGCAGTACATCGACACCATGATCCGCGACGGCCTTTGGGACGCGTTCAACGGCTACCATATGGGTCAGACCGCCGAAAACGTGGCCAATCAATGGCAGATTACCCGCGACATGCAGGATGAATTTGCGGTGGCCTCGCAAAACAAGGCGGAAGCCGCGCAAAAGGCTGGCAAGTTCGCGGACGAGATCACGGCATTCACCGTCAAGACCCGAAAGGGCGACATCGTTGTCGATGCCGATGAATACATCCGTCACGGCGCCACTATGGAAGCCATGCAAAAACTGCGTCCCGCCTTTGCCAAAGACGGCTCTGTCACTGCGGCAAACGCATCCGGCCTGAATGATGGTGCTGCCGCGGCTTTGATGATGACCGCTGCAAATGCGGAAAAACGCGGAATTGAACCATTGGCGCGGATTGCAAGCTATGCCACGGTTGGCCTCGACCCGTCGATCATGGGTGTCGGACCAATCTATGCCAGCCGCAAGGCACTGGAAAAGGCAGGTTGGAAGCCTGAAGATCTTGATCTGGTTGAGGCCAACGAAGCCTTCGCCGCGCAAGCCTGCGCCGTGAACAAGGACATGGGCTGGGATCCGGCCGTGGTCAACGTGAACGGTGGCGCCATCGCCATCGGGCACCCGATCGGTGCCTCTGGTGCGCGTATCCTCAACACCTTGCTGTTCGAGATGAAACGCCGCAACGCCAAAAAAGGCCTTGCAACCTTGTGCATCGGTGGCGGCATGGGCGTTGCAATGTGCCTCGAACGCGACTGATTGTTAGAAGGCGGTGCCTCATGGCACCGCCACCAGCCCGAGCCCTGAAAACCTTAAAATCGCAAATAGAGCGCGTAATATTGTTGCGCGAAACGCAGTTTTGCGCGAAATAACGTTACAATCTATTGGAGGAGTTCACCTATGTCCCGCGTCGCACTTGTCACCGGAGGCAGCCGAGGAATCGGTGCCGCAATTTCAACCGCTCTGAAGGATGCAGGCTATT
>CAYGQZ010000603.1:0-1347 GCA_964352055.1 uncultured Rhodobacterales bacterium | reverse complement strand
TTGCGCACCGTTGGTGGCATAGGTCATGGGATCGGTTCGGCTCATCCCCATTTCAGCGCTGAACTGGCGGATCATCTCGATCATGTAGGCATTGAGCCCCACGAAATTATGGCGCCGGTAGTCTTGCCGGAAGGGCACGTCGATCTCGGATGCGGGCAAGCGGTTTTCGACATCGGACAGGTTGCTGTCCTGGATCGACGCAATCTGGGTGGTGATCGGCGAAATCGACAGGGTGCCATCCGTGCTTTGGAAGGCAGACTTCATATGGCAGTCCTGACAGGTCTGCTGGGTCGCTTCCTCGCTATAGATGCTGTTTTGCCATTCGATATAGGTCGCCTGCTCCACCGAGTGCTGAAACTTGGTCAGTGGTTCGCGGAACGTAACGCCATATTCCTCCTTGAGGAATGCAGCGGCATTCAAACCCGCCTGATTGAACACCGCTTGATCGGCCTCCGTATACCCTTCGAGGGGTCTGTCCATGGGCGCATCGACATTCGGCAAGTTGATCGTATGGCAGGCACCGCAAAGCTCACTGTCCTTGATATAGTCGTTTTGGACGGGGGTGATCCCCAATGCATTCTGCATCGGGCGCACACGCACATCTGAATAAGGCCCATTCAATTGATCCGCCTGGTTCATGCGGAACACACCCGTGGTGCCATTCATCAGGTACGTGTCGAGTGTGTTGTAATCGGGCTGGCCCACTGCCTGCTGCGGCGGGGCGATATGGTGACACACGGCGCATGAAATGCCTTCTCGCGCGAGATTGCCGTATTCGTGGTAGTCATAAGTTCCGTCCGCCTTTTGTGTGGCAAGTTCCTCCTCCGTCAGCGGGTCGTGCAGCAACGTGTAGGCAACCTTGAAGTTGTTGGCATCAAGGCCCGCATCCGGGTTGGCATGCGCGTCGATCTCCAACTGGCGTTGCCCCATGGCTCCGTGACACGAAAGGCAAGTCGTGCCCAGATTTGCGCTCAGATCACCCGAGCCTGCGGCCTCAAGCAGGGCAAATTCGCTTTCCAACTGGGCAAAGAAAATCGGGTCGCGGCCGGCAAGGCCCATGGGCGACCAGCGCCATTCGCCATATTCCGAGATGTTGTAGCCTTCGCCGTATTGGGGCCCGGTTTGCAGGAACATGGTCGTGCCAGAGGGCGGACCACCCAGACCGCCATGGCAACCGATGCAATTGTCTGATGTCAGGAAATGCTGCGTGTCGTTCGGACGGGCAGGGACGTGATCCAGCCATTCGCTGGGCAGGGTCTGCACGTCACCGGGGCGGACAAATATGCCGTCTGTCGGCGGAAACATCGCGGCAAAGGTTTCGTTGATCTGTGTTGGAGAGCTTGTTGC
>CAYGQZ010000602.1:0-1349 GCA_964352055.1 uncultured Rhodobacterales bacterium | reverse complement strand
TCGACCTTGAACTCGCGCTTCAGGCGGTCGACCAGAATGTCGAGGTGAAGTTCGCCCATGCCTTTCATGATGGTCTGACCGGATTCAATGTCAGTTTCCACACGGAAGGACGGGTCCTCGGCGGCCAGACGTTGCAGACCCATGGACATTTTTTCCTGGTCGGCTTTGGTCTTGGGCTCGACGGCGATCTCGATCACGGGATCGGGGAACGTCATCGTTTCCAGAACCACAGGATCGTTGACCGCGCACAGCGTGTCACCGGTTGTGGTGTTCTTCAGACCCGCCAGCGCAATGATGTCGCCTGCAAACGCTTCCGTGATCTCTTCACGGTTGTTGGAGTGCATCATCATCATGCGGCCAACACGCTCTTTGTTGCCCTTGGTGGAGTTCAACAGCGTGTCGCCCTTGTTCAGGACACCCGAATAGATCCGGGTAAAGGTCAGGGTGCCGACAAAGGGGTCGTTCATGATCTTGAAGGCAAGACCGGAAAACGCCATCGCATCATCCGCGCGACGCGGGATATTCCGTGTCTCTGTCTCGTCACCGGGTTTGAAGCCCATGTAATCGACCACATCCATCGGCGATGGCAAATAGTCGATCACGGCGTTCAACAGCGGCTGGACACCCTTGTTCTTGAAGGCAGAGCCACACAGAACCGGAATGAACTTGATGGCCAGAGTACCCTTGCGGATCAGCTTGCGCAGGGTGTCGACGTCCGGCTCATCGCCGTCCATCAGATAGGCTTCCATCGCGTCATCGTCCATTTCGACAGCGACTTCGATCAGGTTCGCGCGCCACTCTTCGGCTTGCGCCTTCAGGCTGTCGCGGATCTCGCGCTGTTCCCAGGACGCGCCGAGGTCTTCACCGGCCCAGACCCATTCCTTCATGGTGACCAGATCAACCATGCCTTCCAGCTCGGTTTCCGCACCGATCGGGATCTGGATCGGCGCAGGGGTCGCACCGGTGCGGTCCTTGATCATTTTCACGCAGTTGAAGAAGTCGGCACCGATCTTGTCCATCTTGTTGACGAAGACGATGCGCGGCACCTTGTAGCGGTCAGCCTGACGCCAGACGGTTTCGGTCTGAGGCTCGACACCGGCATTGGCGTCCAGAACGGCAACAGCGCCATCCAGAACGGCCAGCGAACGCTCGACTTCGATGGTAAAGTCCACGTGGCCGGGGGTGTCGATGATGTTCATCCGGTACTTGGTGTCGGATGTGGCATCGGCTGTGGGCTCTTCCTGACGCTGCCAGAAGGTGGTGGTTGCAGCGGACGTGATCGTGATTCCACGCTCCTGCTCCTGCTCCATCCAGTCCATGGTGGCCGCACCATCGTGCACTTCACCGAT
>CAYGQZ010000601.1:0-1353 GCA_964352055.1 uncultured Rhodobacterales bacterium | reverse complement strand
CGCCAGCGCATCGCGTTTGGCCGCCAGTTCCGCCGGCGCGGCCTGCGCCAAAGCCAGTTCGGCTTCCGACGCGTCCTTGCGCTCTGCCAATTCGGCAGTGCGCTTTTCAGCCGTCTCAAGGCGGTGTTTCCAGCCGCTGATCTCCTTGGTGATCTCTTGCGACCGCTTGGTCCGGGCCTCGCCGGTACGGCGCAGGTCATCATGGGCCGAGCGGCGGGTCATCATCGTGATCCGCGCGGCCTCGACGGTCATGCGCAGGTCTTCAATCTCGGCCCGGGCCGCGTCCAGATCAGGCAATTCGGCCAAGGCACGTTCGGCTTCGGCCACACGCACGCGGGCGGCCATTGCGTCCTCTTCGTGGCGCGTCACCGCCAGACCCAACGACTCCAGCCGCCCCGCCGCGAGGTTGCGATCGGCCTCTGCGCGGCTCAGGGCGCGCGCGGCATCCGCGACCAGACGGTCAGCCTCGCGGCGGGCAAGGCGGGCTTGCTTGTCGGCCTCGGTCAACTCGGACATGTGGGCGGTCAGGGCTTCATGGGCCTGTCGCGCGCCTTCGGCACGGGCCGTCGCGCGTTCCAGCGATTGCTTGAGTTCCTCCAACCGATTGAGCTGTTGCAGGCGCAGGGCCGCCGCACTTGGCGCGTCCTCGGCCCAGGCGCGGAACCCGTCCCAGCGCCACAGATCGCCCTCGGGCGACACCAGACGCTGGCCGGGCAGCAGCAAGGGCTGCAAGCGTTGTGCATCGTCCGGATCAACCAGACCAATCTGGCTCATCCGGCGGACCAGCACATCCGGAACTGACACGTGCTGAGTCAAGGGCGTGACACCGCCCGGCAACGGCTGATCCTCGTCATAGGGTCGCAGAACCGCCCAGCCAGAGGGGCCATCTTCGCCCACTTCCGGAGCGCGCAAATCATCGGCAAGGGCTGCGCCCAGCGCCTTTTCAAAGCCTTGCTGCACTTGCAGGCGGTCCAGAATCTGGCCCCCTTCGGCTGTATCCCGTTCGACCAGCTTGGCCAGAGCCCCGGCCTCGGCCCGCAAGGCGTTCATCTCCCCTTCGGCCTCTGACCGTTCGGCACGCGCGTCCGCCTCGCGGGCCTGCGTCTCCGCTCGGGCTTCTTCGGCCGCAAGCAAGGTTGCATCCGCCTTCTGCGCCGTTGCTTCGGCCTGCGCCTCGGCCCTACGCGCAGCCTCAAAGTCCTGTCCGGCCTTGTCGAGAGCCGCCTGACTGGCGGTGACAGCCGCTCGAGCCTTTTCCGCTTCGACCTCGGACTTGGCTTCGATCTTGCGGTTGTCTTCCAGCAGCCGTTGGGCCGAGCCATGGCGGGCCGCAAGGCGCGCCACATCTTCGGT
>CAYGQZ010000600.1:0-1365 GCA_964352055.1 uncultured Rhodobacterales bacterium | reverse complement strand
ATTTTCGACCGGTGAATCACGCCAGCTGACCGAAATCAATGGGTCCTGACCCTAAGCCGACAGAACGCAAAATTGTCATCACGGACTTTGAGGACGAAATAGGAGAAGGTGCGGGTATTGACCTTCCCGAAGTAGCCTCTGGCGTGGATAAGGGGCGCTTCAAGATGAAGGTGCGTCGCTTCATCGAAGATCACCGGGATCATATCACGCTGATTAAACTACGCAGAGGTGAACCGTTGACGCCTCAAGATTTGGAAGAACTTGAACGGTTTTTCCTGAATCAGGGCATCGCTGCCCCCGAGGATCTGGATGCGGTCAAAGCCGAAGAGGGATTGGGCCGCTTCCTAAGATCACTAACCGGGTTGGATCGCGCTGCCGCCAAGGGTGCGTTCAGCGCCTTCACTGCGGAAGCCCAGCTATCCGCTGATCAGCTCGAATTTCTCGACCGGATCATCGATGCACTTTCGGAAACTGGCTTGGTTGACCCAAAGAATTTCTACGAAAGCCCGTACACCGACATTGACAGCCAAGGCATTGTTGGCGTCTTCCCGAAAGATCAGGCGAAACAAATCATCGAGATCGTGAGAGTTTTGAACACCGTTGAGGTGGCCTGACTTAGTTCTTCTTGTGAATTCTGAAAGCGTCCAAGAAAGTCAGACCAATCTCCTCCAAAGCTCAAATTCCCTCTTTAGGTGAATAAAATATCATGCTTTGGGCAAATCATGTAAAACTATGCGCAAAACCTCCAACTATGGGCACCCCTACAAAACGTCAAAAATCAAGGTTCTCCACGCTCAGCGCGTTTTGCTGGATGAATTCGCGGCGTGGCTCCACCACATCGCCCATCAGTTTGGTAAAAAGATCATCCGCGTCTGCCATATCCTCAACCCGCACCTGCAGCAATGTCCTCGCGTCAGGGTCCAGGGTTGTTTCCCACAACTGGTCGGGGTTCATTTCTCCGAGGCCTTTGTAGCGCTGCAAGGAAAGCCCCTTTTCGCCCTCTTGCAGGATCGCGTCCAGCAAATCCATGGGGCCCATGATCATCTGGCTGCGGTCTTTGCGGTGCAGGCTGGCGGGCGCTCCGTAAACGTCTTGCAGGGACTGCGTAAACGTCCCGGTCTTGCGCGCTTCACCAGAGCGGAGCATGGGGCCGTCCAGTGTCCGCACCTCTTCGACGCCACGCAGGATACGCGCCAGACGAATGCCCGTGTCCTGTGTGATACGGCCGGTCCAGCCGCGCTCGTATTCGACCGCGATCAGGTTCAGACGGTCGGCGACGCGATCCGCAACGCCCTGCAGGTCCGCCTCGATTGCGCCCGGCACAAAGGCTCCGGCAATGGCGGCCTGTTCCAGAATGTGACGGGG
>CAYGQZ010000599.1:0-1369 GCA_964352055.1 uncultured Rhodobacterales bacterium | reverse complement strand
GTAGCCATCTGATTGGGGCACGAATTTGGCAGCAATTCGTAAAATTCACGTCCATAGCCCGCATGTCGCATTTTTTGCGATAAGCATCTGATAAATATAAGATATTATTGAGGGTTTTTGGCGCTTATGGTTAACGCTTGATTAAATGACGAAGAAAGCCGGTGGTTTTGGCCCGATGGGTGTCCGCATAGGCTGGTTTTTCGGCCGGTTTTTTGCAATACTCTGAACGAAACGGTCAAAGAACCGTTCAGGCAGAGTGAGCAGTTGGCATGAAACACGTGATTGCAGCGTGCATATTGGCGTTGTGTTGTGCCGCGCAGCCGGTGGCAGCGGACAAGCCGCCCGCATTCAAGGATTTTTCGGCCAAACGCGTGAAGCCTCCCGCCGCGGGAGCGACGAAACGGATTACAATTCAGATCGAACCGAGCGCCGAACAGCAGCCCGAACCGACCGTGTTGGAGCCACGCGGCGCCGACATGGGCCAAAGCGCTGTCATTGGCGCGCGCTTTGACTGGTTCTGGGCGGATGTATCGCCGGATCTTGCGGATACCGGGCCCGGGCGTCTGGACATCGCCATGCGCGCATTGGCGCGCGCCAAACAACCGGTGCCAATGCCGCGGTTGCAACAGATGCAGGCGATTGCGCAGAAACACGGTGTTAACATCCTGAAAGCAACCGTCGGAACGGATGTGTCGCCGGCGCTTGTTCTTGCCGTGATGACAGTGGAATCCAATGGCCGGGCGGATGCGGTAAGCGGCGCAGGCGCGCAAGGTTTGATGCAGCTGATGCCGGACACAGCGGCGCGGTTTGGCGTGATCGACAGCATGGAACCGGCCCAAAACATTACCGGAGGGGTCAAATACCTCGACTGGCTCATGGGGAAATTCGGTCGGGACCCTGTGCTGGTATTGGCGGGATACAATGCGGGGGAAGGTTCCGTACAGACATATCAGGGCGTGCCGCCCTTTGCGGAAACCCGCGATTACGTTCCCAAGGTGCTTGCAGCCTTTCAGATTGCGCGCGGCCTGTGTCTCACGCCGCCGGAGTTGGTCACGGATGGCTGTGTATTCGCGGCTATGAGGTAGCGAGGCGGAATTCGATACGAATTCCGGGCCGTTTTCCGGATCGGAAAACGGTGGCGGGCAAAGCTGATCCGGGCATCAAGGAGCCCACAAATCTAGAATAACAGCCACCAATGCGACTGTTATTGGCCAGGCCAGAATACTCTTGTGAGATCAGACGATTGTGGCTTCGGTCGAGGCGATCATCTGCGCGCGGCTGACACCAGGGGCCAACTCTTCTATGCGCAGGCCATTCTCCGTGACGTCGAGAACACCAAGATTTGTGATGATGCGATCAACAACGCCTG
>CAYGQZ010000598.1:0-1377 GCA_964352055.1 uncultured Rhodobacterales bacterium | reverse complement strand
TCGGCGGAAACATCGCGGCAAAGGTTTCGTTGATCTGTGTTGGAGAGCTTGTTGCCTTGGCGTTCGAGGCCTCCAATGCGCTGTCATCGTGAAAGTAGTCCTCGATCAGTGCCGTTTCGCTTGCGCCCAAAGCCGGGCGCTGCACGGCGGGCAGGTTCATCGGGCCGGGTGGAAAGGCGTCCAGATCGCGCCAGCTTTCATCCACCCGGAAAATCAACGGCTCGCCGGGGTAGCCCTCAATGTTATCAAGGCTGGAAAAGATCAGTTCTGCGTCAGATGAGGCGTGACAGCGCATGCACATCCCGTCGCCGGCCTGACCGCTGGCGGGTGAAAACGGAGGTTTGAACGTGTCGATCGTCGCCTTTTGGTCAACAGAGGCAAAAAACCAACCGCCATGAGAGATTGCGCTGTCCTTCACCATAACGGTCCAGTTCAGCCCGCCGTCCTTGCGCAGGTATTCGATCATCAACTCTTCGACCTTGGCAGGGTCGTCGGGATGCATGTAGGTGAGCATGTCGCGGTATTCGTTGTACCGCGCCGAAGGCGGCGTTGCCATTTCCTTGACCGCCATTGCGCCATCCGGAATGACGCCCGTGCGTCCACCTTCCAGCCAGGTGATCACTTCGGGAGAATAGTAAATCCGCACAGCCGGGTGGGTGCCGTAATTTGTGCCAAGAATGAACGGACCCGTATCCCGCCAGCTTTTGTCGCGCGTCCAGCCTTCGGTGGCGAAAACGCGATTTGCGACAAAGGGATAAAGCTGTTCTTGATAGTCCAAAAGCGGCAGGGCTGACGGCAACGGCAAGGGTTTGGTTTCAGCATGCAGCGACCCGGAGGTCATCAGGAATACGCTCAGCAGTCCGGCCCAAAAACGCGACATGGCTCTCTCCTTGCAGGTCCTCCCAAGATGCACGCATCAGTTGAGTTAATCAAGAAGTTTCACATGAGCCTTCTTGTCTAAAATCATGAAAATTCATCATTTTTGAATACAAGAAGGGTGGCCTTCGCAGGTTTTCAAGCACACCTGAAGCACGCAGTCCCGGAGGGTTCTGCGCCTTTGGACCAGACCGAGACTTTAACCCGCACTTCGACCGGTCGAGGCTTTGAGGACACCCCGGCTTGGATCAGGTTCTTTTGTGGTTTTCTTGTCTGGTGTGACCTGTTCATGGACCGCCTTCTGGAACGAACAGGCGGCAATGACTGCAAGGGACAGGAACGCAATTTCGATCATGAAAACGACCATGTATGGTGTCGCCGCCGATGCGCCCGACGGGTCGGAAATACCGACAATGATGTCTCGGACAACGCCCGCCAATGCCACACCAATCCCGGCGCAGGTCGCTTGCACGGCGCCCCATGTGCCCAAGGCCAACCCGA
>CAYGQZ010000597.1:0-1378 GCA_964352055.1 uncultured Rhodobacterales bacterium | reverse complement strand
ATCCTCTCCATCCGCGACCTGACCGTCGAAATCCCCACCCGGCACGGCATCCTGCGGCCGGTCGATGGGGTCTCGTATGACATTGCCGCCGGTGAAATCCTTGGCGTTGTCGGCGAAAGCGGTGCGGGCAAATCCATGGCGGGCAATGCAGTGATCGGCTTGCTGAGCCCCCCGGCCCATATCGCCAAGGGCGAGATTCACGTGAACGGCAAGCGGGTGGACCACTTGACAGGCGATGCCATGCGGCGCTTGCGCGGCAAGGAGATCGGGATGGTCTTTCAGGACCCTCTCACCTCGCTCAACCCGCTGCTGCGCATTGGTGATCAGCTGACCGAGACCATGCTGGCCCATCTCGACATCTCGCAATCCGAGGCGCGCAAACGGGCCGTGGCCGCCCTCGAAGAGGTTGGCATTCCCGGTGCTGCCGAGCGGGTCGACAGCTACCCGCACGAGTTTTCCGGCGGGATGCGGCAGCGGGTCGTGATCGCACTGGCGCTTTGTGCCGAACCGAGCCTCATTATCGCGGACGAACCCACCACGGCCCTCGACGTGTCGGTGCAGGCGCAGATCATCGCGCTTTTGAAAAGGCTTTGCCGGGATCGGGGCACCGCCGTGATGTTGATCACTCACGACATGGGCGTGATTGCCGAGGCCGCCGACCGCGTCGCGGTGATGTATGCAGGCAAACTGGCCGAGCTGGGGCCGGTGCGCGACGTGCTGACAGCGCCGCTGCACCCCTATACGGACGGGCTCATGGGCTCGACCCCGCTGGCTTCGCGCGGCAAGGCGCGACTGCACCAGATCCCGGGTGCCATGCCGCGGCTGGACGCACTGCCACCGGGCTGCGCCTTCAGCCCGCGTTGTCCCCGCGTGCACCCGCAGTGCCGCCAGGACCCCGGCCCGCATATCGACGATGGTGCCGGGCGTGCGGCCTGTTACTTCCCTCTGTCCCGTGAAGAGGTGGCCTGATGGCGCTGGTCTCTGTCCGCCACCTCACCCGCATCTTCGACGTCTCGAAACCCTGGCTGAACCGGGTGATCGAACGCCGACCACGGGCGCTGCTGACCGCCGTGTCGGACGTGTCCTTCGAGATCGAGGAAAGGACCGTTTATGCGCTCGTGGGAGAATCCGGCTCGGGCAAATCGACCATTGGCAAGATGCTGGTCGGGTTGCTGGGGCCATCAAGCGGGGCCGTAGAGATCCGCGGCGTTGATCTGGCCCGCGAAGCAGACGCGCAAAAGGTCGACGACGTGCGCGCGGATATCCAGATGATCTTTCAGGACCCGTTCGCCTCGCTCAATCCGCGCTGGCGGGTGCGTGATATTATCGTGGAGCCGGTCGCCGCACGGGGCGGAGAAACAGCCGGGATGGCCGAAAA
>CAYGQZ010000596.1:0-1383 GCA_964352055.1 uncultured Rhodobacterales bacterium | reverse complement strand
TTCTTCCATCTGGGCAATCTCGTGGAATATGGTGAAACGGGTCACATCTTTACCAACCCGTCGGATCCACGCACAGAAAGCTACATCACCGGTCGGATCGGCTGAGGAGACTTATCATGCAAGATCAACATATTGCGTCAGCATTTGACCGTGATCTGGAAGCTATTCAGGCGCAGATCATGAAAATGGGCGGGCTTGTCGAAAACGCCATTCTTGAGGCCTCTATCAGCCTTGAGACCCGCGACGAAGAGCGCGCCGCAGCCATACACCACAGCGACAAGGCCATTGATGCGCTGGAGGAAACCATCAACCAGGAAGCCGCGCGCGTGATTGCATTGCGGGCGCCAACGGCGATTGACTTGCGCGTTGTGCTGTCGGTCATGAAAGTCAGCGCCAATCTGGAGCGCATCGGCGATTATGCCAAGAACATGGCCAAACGGACCAGTGTCTTGTCGCAAATGGCACCGGTGAATGACAGTGCAGGGGCTTTGCGCCGCATGGCTAAGGAAGTCGAGCACATGCTCAACGACGCCTTGGACGCCTATGTATCGCGGGACGCGGAACTGGCACAGGACGTGATCGACCGCGACTTGGAGGTGGATCAGATGTACAATGCGCTTTTCCGGGAGTTCCTGACCTTCATGATGGAAGACCCGCGCAACATAACCGCCTGTATGCACTTGCATTTCATCGCGAAAAATCTGGAGCGCATGGGAGACCATGTCACGTCCATCGCGGAGCAGGTGGTCTATCTGGTGACCGGAACCATCCCCGATGAGTCCCGTAAAAAAGCTGATAAAACCTCACTTCCAGCCTAGGAGACGCACCCATGTCCGCCGATCAACCCCGCGTTCTGGTGGTCGAAGACGAGCCTGCACAACGCGAAGTGCTGGCCTACAACCTGGAGGCCGAAGGCTTTGCCGTGAGCCGCGCCCAGAACGGCGAAGAAGCCTTGTTGCTGGTGGATGAAGATCTGCCGGACATCATCGTGCTGGACTGGATGATGCCGCGGATGAGCGGTATCGAAGTGTGCCGTCGCCTGAAGATCCGGCCCGAAACACGTTCCATCCCGGTGATCATGCTGTCTGCGCGCAGCGAGGAAGTCGACAAGGTCCGCGGGCTTGAAACTGGAGCGGATGACTACGTGGTCAAACCGTATTCCGTGATTGAGCTGATGGCGCGTGTGCGCAGCCAGTTGCGGCGCGTGCGCCCGTCAACCGTTGGCCAGCGGCTTGAGTTCGACGACATCGTTCTGGACAGCGAAAGCCACAAGGTTCAGCGCGGCTCAAGTGATGTCAAACTCGGGCCTACGGAATTCCGTCTGCTGAGCACGTTCATGGAAAAACCCGGACGGGTCTGGAGTCGTGAACAATTGCTGGACCG
>CAYGQZ010000595.1:0-1385 GCA_964352055.1 uncultured Rhodobacterales bacterium | reverse complement strand
GCCGATTGCCCGACCGTCCCCGAACCCTTTGCCGTGGATTTCGAAGCCCATGCGCGGGCGCAGGGTGCCATTGCGGAAACCGTATCGAATACCGCCGAACTGGGCGAGGCGTTCCAGCGTGCCAAGGCAGCCGACAAGACCACTGTGATCTGCATGAAGGTCGACGCTTATGAAGGCTGGACAACCGAAGGCCACACATGGTGGGAATGCGGCACGCCGCAAGTGTCGGAGCGCAAAAAAGTCCGCGACGCACATGCCGATTGGGAATCCTCGCGGCCCAAGCAACGGCAGGGTGTGTGATGAGCGCTCTGATCGACGGGATCCGCAAGAACAGCTTTGCCGTGTTTGGTCGCGCAGGCATGGACATGTTTGCCGACCCTGTGGGGGCCAAGGCGGAAACAGCCAAGACCTTCCGCTCCGATCTTGGCGGCTCATCCGCAAACATATGTGCAGGCCTGTGCAAACTTGGCGGACAGGCCGCGTTGGTCACTTCCGTCTCTGACGATGCGGTTGGACGCTTCTGCACCAACCGGCTCAAGCACTACGGCGTGGACACGCAATACCTCAAGGTTCTGGGCGGTGAATACCGCATCTCGCTTGCTGTCTATGAAAGCGTGATCGAGGATTTCCAACTGGTGATCTATCGCAACAATGCCGTCGATTTCCAGGTCACAAAGGAAGACGTGGACCGCGTGGATTATGCAGCCTTCGGTGCGTTGATCACGGCAGGCACTGTCTTTGCCGCTGAACCCTCGCGCGGGTCGACCTTTCGCGCCTTTGAAAACGCGCGCGCCGCTGATATTCCAGTGATCTTCGATATCGACTACCGCCCCTATTCCTGGCCCTCGCCCGAGGTCGCCGCTGACGTTTTGTCGCATGCGGGCGATCAAAGCGATCTGATCGTCGGCAATGACGAAGAGTTCGGGTTCATGGCAGGCGGAATCGAAAAAGGCATGGACAAGGCCCGTGAACTGGCCGCCAAACCGGGCCGTATCGTCATTTACAAGATGGGCGAAGCAGGGGCTTTGACCTTTGCCGATGGGCAGGAAATCCGCACCGGAATCTATCCGGTCAAAGCCCTGAAACCCAACGGGGCGGGCGACAGTTTCATGGCCGGTCTGCTTGCGGGCATCGCCGAAGGGCGCGACCTGCGCGACGCTGTGCTGCGCGGCTCTGCCTGCGCGTCCATCGTTGTCTCGCAACCGGGCTGCGCGCCTGCCATGCCAACCCCGGCCGAGCTTGAGGCGTTCCTTGCGGCGCATCCCGGCCCCACCCATTCCTGAAAGGACGACACCCATGCACATCGCCCCTCATGACAACCAGAACAAACCCATCGTTGATGTGGACGACGCGCTGGTGCCCCTGAACTATTTCAACATCGTCAA
>CAYGQZ010000594.1:0-1390 GCA_964352055.1 uncultured Rhodobacterales bacterium | reverse complement strand
TCATCGACTCGATGCTTTCGGAATACGCGGTCCTTGGGTTCGAATACGGCTACTCGCTTGCTGAACCCAATGCGTTGACCCTGTGGGAGGCGCAGTTTGGGGACTTTGCCAACGGCGCGCAGATCATGTTCGATCAGTTCATCTCGTCAGGCGAAAGCAAGTGGCTGCGCATGTCCGGACTTGTGGTGCTCTTGCCCCATGGGTTCGAAGGTCAGGGGCCTGAACACTCCTCGGCCCGGCTCGAACGGTTCCTGCAAATGTGCGGTCAGGACAACTGGATCGTGGCCAATTGCACGACCCCGGCCAACTACTTCCACATTCTGCGCCGTCAGATTCACCGCGATTTTCGCAAGCCGCTGATCCTGATGACGCCGAAATCCCTGCTGCGGCACAAGCTGGCCGTCAGCAAGGCCGAGGAATTCCAGACCGGAAGCTCGTTCCACCGCATCATGTGGGACGACGCCCAGCACGGCAATTCCGACACCAAACTGGTCGCAGATGACAAGATCAGGCGTGTCGTGATGTGTTCGGGCAAAGTCTATTACGACTTGCTCGAAGAACGTGATGCGCGCGGAATTGATGACGTGTATCTGCTGCGCATCGAACAGTTCTATCCTTTCCCCGCGCAATCGGCGGTCAGGGAACTGGAACGCTTCAAAAAAGCCGAGATGGTTTGGTGTCAGGAAGAGCCCAAGAACCAGGGCGGCTGGACCTTCATTGAGCCCAATCTCGAATGGGTGCTGGGCCGCATCAAGGCCAAACACACCCGTCCCGTCTACGCGGGCCGCGCCACCTCTGCCTCGCCCGCCACGGGTCTGGCCAGCCAGCACAAAGCCCAACAAGCCGCTCTCGTCGACGAAGCGCTGACCATTAAAGGATAAGACCATGACCACCGAAGTCCGCGTGCCCACACTGGGCGAAAGCGTCACCGAAGCCACCGTTGCCACCTGGTTCAAGAAGCCGGGCGATGCGGTCGCCGTCGACGAAATGCTCTGCGAGCTGGAAACCGACAAGGTAACGGTCGAAGTGCCCTCGCCCGTCGCTGGAACCCTTGGCGATATCATTGCCGCCGAAGGGGAAACCGTCGGCGTTGATGCGCTCTTGGCCACCATTTCCGTAGGGGCCGGGGCCGCAGCCCCCGCCGCCAAGGCCGAAGCGCCGGCCGCAGCCCCTGCCGCGTCAGGCGGAGACAGCGTTGATGTCATGGTGCCCACCTTGGGCGAATCTGTGACCGAGGCGACCGTCAGCACATGGTTCAAGGCCGTGGGCGACAGCGTCGCGCAGGATGAAATGCTCTGCGAGCTGGAAACCGACAAGGTCAGTGTCGAGGTGCCCGCCCCCGCCGCCGGTGTACTCACCGAAATCACTGCCCCCGAAGGCACCACTGTGG
>CAYGQZ010000593.1:0-1390 GCA_964352055.1 uncultured Rhodobacterales bacterium | reverse complement strand
GCGACAAAGACCAACCCCAGAAGCGATCCGATGATGACGGCCACATCGATGGCAATCTTGATCCCGCCGTCAGCAGCCGTCACCCATTTGAGGCCGCGCTGGCGCAGGGTTTCGGCGTCGGCCTTGCGGATCTCGTCGATGATGATCGAACTGCGATAAGCGCGGTATTTGGCGATTTCATCCGGATCGCCGCCTTTTTTCTGCCAGTCGTTGAGGACAATCACGAAATTGTCGAAAAAGTGCCGCCGTTCCTCGGCCAGTTCGGCCACACGTTCGCGAAAAAGGTCTGCTGTTTCGCCGGTCAACTCACCCACACGCAAGGTTGCATCGACCACGTCTTGCGTCTGTTCCTGAACGATCCGTTGCCACGCTTCGGCGGCCAAGGCGAGCTGTTTCTCGGTCAGGGGCAAGAGCAGAAGCTCCAGCCGATCGCTGTCGACGCGCGGGTTGAGGATATGCGCCGGCAGATTGAATTCAGCCGCCAGCGCATCAATGTCCAATTCGCCCAGGTCGTTGAGCGTCGGCGTCGGATCGTTGGACTGGGCTTGGGCCGCATCCCCTGTATCCGCAGTTTGTGCCTGCAAGGATGTCGTTTGGATAACCAGCAGTGTGCCAAGGGCCAGGCACAAAGCCCAGAGCGCGCGTCGTAACATGTAGAGCCTTTCCGTCGGGATGCGCGTGACACTAAGCCATTTGATCCGGGTGACAAGGCGCAGGGCGTGCGTCGGGTTGGCCCCTATCCGTTTGCGGGAGGTTCAGTCCGCGACAATCACGATGTGCATGTGCTTGGGTCCATGTGCGCCCCGCACATTCCGCGCCTCGATATCCGCCGTGCCGCTGGTCCCGGTCACCAAGGTCAGCAACCGCGATTGCGGCGCGTCCTTGCCACCCAGCAAGGGCCACAGATCTTCGGTATGTCCGATCAGGTGCGCCGCACGCAGCACAACGATGTGATAAAGCGGCAGGAAGTTCATCAGGATCGGCCCATGCGCCCCGGATTTGAACACAACCGAACCCGTCTCGGCGATCCCGTATTCGGCATGGGTGACCGCCGCACGGCCATCCTGATCAAGTTGATCGATACGTTCGAATCCTGACCAGTCCAGACCGTCAAGCGGCGCGCTGCCTTGGATGCACAGGTTGTTGTGCTGATCCCGGCTTTGCAAATAGGCGGCAACTGCGGCGGGCACATCTGCCATTGCCGCGACCTGGTCCACCGTGGCCGTCACCCGCTCTGACGTGGCCTTGGCCACAAAGCGATCAAGGAGCGTGACGTCCCCAAAATCAGGGCGAATGGTTTGCGGATCAGCAACCAAAGCCGCAGCTTCGCGCGCAATATCGTCGGCCGAATGCGCTGCTTTCTTGACAGAGCGGATCGCCCCGAGGATGG
>CAYGQZ010000592.1:0-1390 GCA_964352055.1 uncultured Rhodobacterales bacterium | reverse complement strand
TCGCGGACACTGACCGCACTTGATCCACGCTCCAGCAGCGCGTTCTGGCGATTGAAGTCGGCAATGGATTGTTCGAGCTGCGCGCGCGCCTGCGCGATCTGGGCATTGGCCGCCGCCCGTTCGGATTGCGCCAGCACCAAAGAGGCCTCGACCTCTGCGATCTGGCGGCGTGCAGTCTCGGCCGCGGCCTGCTGACTGCTGTCATCCAGTCGAAAGATCGGTTCGCCCGCCTCGACGGTTTCGTTGTTTTCGACGAATACCTCGGCCACGCGCCCCCCGCTTTCCGACAGAACCGTCACGGTGCGAAAGAAAGAGGCCACATTGTTGGTCGACGGATGATAGTAAAACACGATGGTGATCAGGCTGATGGTCAGCATCGCGCACAGGGTGATCCCCCACCGCAGCTCATACCACATGGTGAAAAAGTTGATCTGATCGCCCCAGCGCTTGCCCTGAAAGTGGCGGCGCAACAGGTAATCCGGCAGGATCGTGATCAGTGAACAAATGGTCAGTTCAAGCATCCCGGCTACTCCCGGCCGGACATGCTGTGCAGGGATTGTGCAATGGATTTGAGTGGTGTGATAATGTCCGGTGGCCGGAAAGCCGCCAGAACAATGGCCGCCACCCAAAACAGGTTGTTGTGGGTGAACAAGGCCAGCATCGCCAGAATACTGATCAATTGCAGCTGCGTGGCATTGGCACGATGCGCCATCCGCTCAGGCAAGGCGTGCAGCGTGAAATAGGCGACGCCGATCAGCAGGATCATGCCCACCAGGAAAAAGACCATGAAGGTGAACAGAAAATCGCTCCCGTCGGCGGAGGCGACAAAAGGTGGAAGATGCTCAGGAGCCAAAGGGTGCCGAGTGTCGGACATTCGTGAAATTGCCTGCGAAACTGTAGGTTTTGCGCGACACGCTAACGGCGCTTCATCCGCAAGACCACCCCAAACTGTAGTCTTCTAAACCTTGGCAACACTGACATCGCTGCGATTTTCTGGATGCGCCCCTTAGTTGCCTGTTTCTGAAAACGCGATCAGCGCAGCAGGCGCATCCTCAGCGATTTCAAAATCCAATGCTGCGCGATCCGCGACCGCTGTCAGGCGCTTGAACTCGAATTGCATCTCTCCGTTTTCTTCGTCCGCCGCAACGATCAGGCACCGAAACAAATGAACCGCCCCATCATGAAGATCAACATAGCCACGCAAACGCGGCGCGGTCGCGGCGTCCACTGAAAAGCCTGTTTTCCACAACCGCAAGACCGGGTGCGCATTGCCATTTTCAACCAGACGCAAACGTGAGCCGGAGTTGAGAGCGGCCAGCCGGGCATTGTCCAATCCCGCCTGTACGTCCCTTGGCAAAAAAGTTGTCACGTCGGTGTCTCCTGCTGTGCG
>CAYGQZ010000591.1:0-1394 GCA_964352055.1 uncultured Rhodobacterales bacterium | reverse complement strand
CAACCCAACGGCTTTATTATCTGGCGAGCCGTCTGGAAACCAAAGGCACGATCATTGAGGATTGGAAACTTGCCACCGGATCGGCCTCGGCCACCCTGCCCTAGGCGCTGACGAAACATGTAATCTGGAGGGCGCCGCGGTCGGGGAGACCGCTGCTGCCCAGCGATAACGGACACGCCGTCGAGCGGTTACTGCGTGATCCGGTAAACCGCGCCCTCTCCGACTGAAATGAACAGGATACTGCCGTCATCGTCTTCGACGATGTCGCGGACCCTCTTGGTTTCCGGCCCGCGGATCTGTTCGACTTCGCGGGCGTTACTGCCAGACAGGTCAAGCCGAGAAATGTAGTCGAACTTGAGCGAGCCCACGAACATGTCACCCCGCCATTCAGGAAACATGTCGCCCTGATAGATCATCAGGCCGGAGGGCGCGATGGACGGGTCCCAATAATGGGCGGGCTGTTCCATCCCCACTTTCGCAGTGTCTTCACCGATCTCTCCGCCAGAATAGTGCACGCCATAGGAAATCACGGGCCAGCCGTAGTTTGCGCCCTTCTTGATCCGATTGACCTCGTCTCCGCCGCGCGCACCGTGCTCGGCAGTCCACAGCGTGCCGCGCGCATCGAGGCCCGCACCCTGCGGGTTGCGGTGCCCGTATGACCATGTTTCCGGTTGGACATCAGGCTGGCCCAGAAATGGATTGTCAGCCGGAACGCTTCCATCCCGATTGACCCGCACGATTGATCCGTTGTGAACTGCGCGATCCTGTGCCGATGGGCGATCGCCCCGGTCTCCGATGGTGACATACAATGTGCCGTCGGAGGCCTCGACCACGCGACTGCCAAAGTGCCGACCGGACCCACCACCGGGCGTCGCCACAAACAGATCCCGCAGGTTTTCAAGTCTGCGACCATCGGCACTGAGTTCGGCTGCGGCCAACGCGGTGCCGGCCCCGCCCGATTGCGGCTTGGAATAGGTCAAAAAGAGGGTCCGCGTTTGCGCGAAGTCCCGCGCCAGCGTGATGTCCAGCAATCCGCCCTGGCCACTGTCGGCAACGCGCGGCACCCCGACAACCCGGTTGGAACGGCCATCTTTGACAAGAACCAGTCGCCCGCCCCGTTCGGTGACAAGCAAACCGCCATCAGGCAATGGCGCGACACCCCAAGGTTCGTCGAGGCCTGTCGCAAGAGCGCTGACCGTCACCGGTCCGCGATCCGTATCCAGCGCAAGCGCACCGGTGGGCAAAGCACAAAGTGCAAGAACAAGCGACAACCGCATCGGGGAACCTCCAAATTGACACTCAAAGTCAGATAGGTGTCTTGCAGGATCAATCCAGCCGCCCGACGGCGGGCGAACCGCGACTATTCCACTTTTCTTTTGGAAATCCCGCGCATA
>CAYGQZ010000590.1:0-1403 GCA_964352055.1 uncultured Rhodobacterales bacterium | reverse complement strand
AGAGTTCCGGCGCAAAGGACGGAATACCCGTAACACGCAAAGCTTCGCCTTCGGTCAACGTGTCGCCGATGCGTAATTGGCCGTGATTGGGGATGCCGATGATGTCACCGGCCCAGGCCTCCTCGGCCAGTTCCCGATCCGAGGCGAGGAACATCACCGGATTGCTGATCGCCATGGGTTTTTTCGAACGCACATGGGTCAGTTTCATCCCGCGCTTGAAGTGGCCCGAGGCCATGCGGACAAAGGCGACACGGTCGCGATGCTTGGGGTCCATGTTGGCCTGCACTTTGAAGACAAAGCCGGAAACCTTTGTTTCTTCGGGTAAAATTTCGCGCGGTTGCGCTTTTTGGATTTGGGGCTCGGGGCCGTAATTCGCAATCCCGTCCATCAATTCCTTGACCCCGAACGAGTTGATGGCGGAGCCAAACCAGATCGGCGTCAGCGACCCTTCGAGCATCGCGGCCCGGTCCAGCGGCGGCAGCAATTCGCGGGCCATCTCAAGCTCTTCGCGGAGTTTTGCCAATTGTGCGGCGGGCACATGTTCCGCCAGTTTCGGATCGTCCAGACCATTGATTTCAATGGAATCCGCGACCTTGTTGCGGTCAGCCCGGTCCATCAGTTCCAGCCGGTCGCGCAGGATGTCGTAGCAGCCGATGAAATCGCGGCCCACGCCGATGGGCCAGCTTGCTGGTGTGACGTCGATGGCCAGATTTTCCTGAATTTCATCAATGATTTCAAAAACGTCACGGCTTTCCCGGTCCATCTTGTTACAGAAGGTCAGGATCGGCAGGTCGCGCATGCGGCAGACTTCGAACAGCTTTTGCGTCTGGCTTTCGACGCCTTTCGCCCCGTCAATGACCATCACCGCCGCGTCCACCGCCGTCAGCGTGCGGTAGGTGTCTTCGGAGAAATCGGAGTGGCCGGGCGTGTCCACGAGGTTGAACCGGAACTCTTTGAAATCGAAGGACATTGCGGAAGCCGAAACAGAGATGCCACGGTCTTTCTCCATTGCCATGAAGTCCGAGCGGGTCCGCCGGGCCTCGCCCTTGGCGCGGACCTGACCGGCCATCTGGATTGCTCCGCCAAAGAGCAGGAATTTTTCGGTCAGAGTCGTCTTGCCCGCATCCGGGTGCGAGATGATCGCAAAGGTGCGGCGACGGGCAATTTCGGGCGGCAATTCACCGCGATTTGAAGAGGTGTCCAGCATGTCGCCGCGTATAGAGCGCACCCCGATGCGGCGCAAGACGCCGCATTGGTAAGGAACAGGTGCAACGCGATACCGAAGCGCTGGACTGGCCTGTTGCCAGAAACTGTCAGTGGCCTGATCTATGGAACGGACATCAGTTGGCCGAGGAGGGCAAAGAGATGACATTGAACGAAATTGCAAATGAATTGGTTGCAGG
>CAYGQZ010000589.1:0-1408 GCA_964352055.1 uncultured Rhodobacterales bacterium | reverse complement strand
ATGCACATGTTCTCCAAGGAGAAACACTTTTACGGCGGTCATGGGATTGTGGCTGCACAGGTGCCGCTCGGCGCGGGTCTGGCCTTTGCCGACAAGTACAAGGGCAATGACAATGTGACTTTTACCTATTTCGGGGACGGTGCGGCCAACCAGGGCCAGGTATACGAGGCCTATAACATGGCCGAGCTTTGGAACCTGCCCGTGATCTTCGTGATCGAGAACAACCAATATGCCATGGGCACTTCGACCAAACGCTCCACGCATTCGCCCTCCTATTGGGAGCGCGGTGCCGCCTACGGCATCAAGGGCGAAGAGGTGGATGGCATGGATGTACTGGCCGTCAAAGCCGCCGGTATGAAAGCCGTCGAGGTCTGCCGCGCAGGCAACGGCCCCTACATTCTGGAAATCAAGACATACCGCTATCGCGGCCACTCCATGTCGGACCCGGCCAAGTACCGGACCCGTGAAGAGGTTCAGAAAATGCGCGACGAACGTGATCCCATCGAGGCGGTCCGCTCCATGCTGCTGACTGGCAAGCACGCGACCGAGGACGACCTCAAAGCCATCGACAAAGAGATCAAGGAAATCGTGAACGCCAGCGCCGAGTTTGCCAAGGACAGCCCAGAGCCTGCCCTCGACGAACTTTGGACAGACATCTACGCGTAAGGGAGAGCAAGACCATGGCAACCGAAATTCTGATGCCCGCCCTGTCGCCCACGATGGAAGAAGGCACATTGGCCAAATGGCTCGTCAAGGAAGGCGATACTGTATCGTCCGGCGACATCATGGCCGAGATTGAAACCGACAAGGCCACGATGGAATTCGAGGCCGTCGACGAAGGGATCATCGGCAAGATCCTGATTGAAGAAGGCACGGAAGGTGTCAAAGTGAACACCGCCATCGCTATTCTGCTCGAAGAAGGCGAAAGCGTCGATGATGTCGCAACCGCGCCCGCAGACACTTCGGCGGCAGCGCCCGCCGATGCGGCCCCTGCCCCGGTGGCGGCCAACGCGGCACCCGCGGTTCCTGAAGTGGACCTCAGCCCCGACTACCCTGAAGGCACCAAAATGAAATCGCAAACCGTCCGCGAAGCGTTGCGCGACGGGATGGCCGAAGAGATGCGCCGCGATGAAACTGTGTTCCTGATGGGCGAGGAAGTCGCCGAGTATCAGGGTGCCTACAAGATTTCCCAAGGCATGCTTGAGGAATTTGGCACCAAGCGGGTGATCGATACCCCGATTACCGAACACGGTTTTGCGGGGATCGGTGTTGGGGCCGCTTTTGGCGGTCTGCGCCCCATCGTCGAGTTCATGACATTCAACTTTGCCATGCAGGCAATGGACCAGATCATCAACTCGGCGGCCAAGACGCTCTATATGTCGGGCGGTCAGATGGGTGCGCCCATGGT
>CAYGQZ010000588.1:0-1414 GCA_964352055.1 uncultured Rhodobacterales bacterium | reverse complement strand
GGTTCAACGCCAAGTACCTGCTTGAGATTGCCAGTCAGGTTGATCGCGAGAACGCGGTATTCCTGTTCAATTCATCCGGCGATCCCACCTTGATGCGCGAAGGCAATGACCACTCGGCCGTTTATGTCGTCATGCCGATGCGGGTGTAATAGATTTTTCGTCGAAAAATCTTGCCTCCGGCGGGGATTTTTTTGAACAGAGAAAGGGACGCGCCAGGCAATGTTCCTGTCTGATTTGACGCTTTCCCACTTTCGGTCGCACAAGACAGCGCGCATTCGCGTGGATCAGCGCCCTGTTGCGCTTTTTGGATCCAATGGCGCGGGCAAGACCAACATTCTTGAAGCCGTATCGCTGATGTCTCCCGGTCGGGGTCTGCGGCGCGCGTCTGCGGATGACATGACCCGGCGGCCAGAGGCATTGGGCTGGAAGCTCTCTGGCATTCTGCATGCACCGCCGCAGGTGCATGAGATCGAAAGCTGGTCAGAAAACGGTGCGGCCCGACAGGTCAAGATTGACGGCAAGGCAGCGGCACAGACCGCTCTTGGGCGGGTTTCGCGTGTCCTCTGGCTGATCCCGTCCATGGACCGATTGTGGATTGAAGGCGCGGATGGCCGTCGCCGCTTTCTGGACCGCATGACGCTGAGCTTTACGCCCGATCACGCGCAGGCAACGCTGGACTATGAAAAGGCCATGCGTGAACGCAACCGCCTGCTCAAGGATATGGTCCGCGACCCGCATTGGTACGCAGCGCTTGAAGCGCAAATGGCGGATACGGGCATGGCCATACACAGCAACCGTCTGGCCGCACTGAAGGAACTGGAGGCGGCCCAGGACGGCGCGGAGACTTCCTTTCCGATAGCGGCCTTGAGATTGGAGCCCGGTGCAGACGGTATGCCCGACGACGCCGCAGCGCTTCGGGACGCGTTGGCCGAGAGCCGTGGCCGTGACCTTGCGGCAGGGCGCACGCTGATCGGGCCGCATCGCGCCGACCTTTACGGTGTCTATGCGGCCAAGGACGTGCCCGCCAAAGACTGCTCTACCGGAGAGCAAAAAGCGCTTTTGGTGTCCCTGATCCTTGCCAATGCCCGCGCGTTGGCGCAACGCTTTGGCTCTGCGCCCCTGTTGTTGCTGGACGAGGTCGCGGCCCATCTGGATGCAGAACGCCGTGCCGCACTCTATGATGAAATCTGCGCTTTGGGTGCGCAGGCCTGGATGACGGGAACCGGTCCCGAGCTTTTTGAGCATCTGGGTGATCGGGCGCAATATCTCCATGTCTCGGACACAGACGGAACTACGGCAGTCGATCCGCCATGACGCTGGGGATGTGGGATATCCTGCTTTATGCCGGTGCACTGCTGGTCTTGTTTCTCACGCCCGGGCCCGTTTGGGTCGGTTTGATCGCGCGTACGCTGTC
>CAYGQZ010000587.1:0-1438 GCA_964352055.1 uncultured Rhodobacterales bacterium | reverse complement strand
CCCACGGTGCCCGTCCAGAAAAAGCTGGTCTCGGTCCGGTCGTCCCGCGCGACATAGCGCGTCAAAAGCCCATAGATCGCGAACATGACCGCCGCGATGAATGGGACAACCGCGGCCGGGTTGAACACACCCAACCCGGGCTTGAGGATGAACAGAACGCCAATAAACCCAACCCCGATGGCCATCCAGCGGCGCCAGCCCACGCGCTCTCCCAGGATGGGCCCGGAGAGGGCCGCGACCAACAGAGGATAGGCTGCAAACACCGCGTGGCTTTCCACGAGGCCCAGCAGCGTGAACGCTGTCACCATCACGCAGATTTCAGCGGCCAGAAGCACCCCGCGCAGCGCCTGTATCACAGGTCGAGACGTGCGCGCCGCAGCCATGATGCCCCCCGCCTTGCGGGATGCAATCGTGACGACGAAAGCCGCAAAGAACCAATAGCGGATCATGACGACCATAAAGACATTGTATTCCGTGGCCAGATGCCGCGAGATCCCGTCCTGCCCCGCAAAAACCACCGAGAGCGCGATCATCAGGGCAATCCCAAGGCGCGTGTTGTTTCCTGCGCTCATTCCAGAACCGCTCGGGTCATGTGTCGTTTGCGACCGTAGCCGGGAACGCGCTCCACGGTAAAACCAGCCTCTTGCAAGCCGCGACGCACAAAGCCTGCAGCGGTGTAAGTCGCCGCTGTCCCGTGTGGCGTTGTGTGCGCCGCCACCTGTTGCATCAGGTCAGCGCCCCAAAGCTCGGGGTTCTTGGCGGGTGAAAACCCGTCCAGATACCACGCATCCGCCGCATCGGCCCACTTTGGCAACATCTCGCGCGCATCACCCTGCATCAGGCACAGAGTCACGTCATCAAACCTGCAAGTGTCCTCGTCCGACTGCATCGCCGCAACCAGATGGCCTGCCAGCTTCGCCAGCGACGGAAAGGCCGCCAATGCAGTTGCCATATCCTGCGGGGCCATCGGAAAAGCTTCGAAACTGGTGAACTGCAAGCGGCCCTTGACGCCCGCAGCCCGCCACGCATCCCACGTGGTCAGAAAGTTCAACCCGGTGCCAAAGCCCAATTCCGCAATATGAAATCCGTCGCGAAACCGGTCTGGCAGATCATTGCCCTGCAGGAAAACGTGTCGCGTTTCCGCAAGCCCGTTGTCGAGGCTGAAATACGGGTCATCGAAACGCGTCGACACCGGCACCACACCGTCCCGCCATTCCAACTGCGCGTGCTGGTTCTGCATCCTGCGTCCCTGTATGACGTCCCAATCGGCGCGACATTGGCGGAAGGGGCAGACATTGGCAACGACAGAGATCACCGTGCGCGGCGCAGGCATATTCGGCCTGTCAATCGCGTGGGAACTGACCCGGCGCGGTGCCAGGGTGCAGGTCGTTGACCCCCATGGCCCCGCCGCCGGGGCCAGTGGCGGCATCGTGGGTGC
>CAYGQZ010000586.1:0-1453 GCA_964352055.1 uncultured Rhodobacterales bacterium | reverse complement strand
GCAATCTCGGCCATGGAACGCAGGGGATTTCAAGCCTGTACTTGACCTGCCGCATCAAGCCTGTACTTGACCTGCCGCATGTAGATGGCACGCGCACGCATCGCGAATCCACGCACGCCTCACCGTGCATTGCCCAAAGTTGCCGCACCGAAAATGGTCAGCCTCTCATTCCGGCACGCCCACAGGGCGCACCGTCACAACTGCTTGCGTGTCAGGCGCGGGTTTCCCGAATGATGGTCAGGATATCCTGCGCGGCATCCGGGATATTGGTGCCGGGCCCAAAGATCGCCTTGACCCCAGCGTCATACAGAAACTGGTAGTCCTGTTGCGGGATAACCCCGCCGCAGATCACGATGATATCGTCTGCGCCCGCGTCTTTCAGCGCCTGCACCAATTGCGGCGCAAGGGTCTTGTGCCCGGCCGCCTGGCTTGAGATGCCGATCACGTGCACATCGTTGTCGATGGCATCCTGTGCCGCCTCCGCAGGTGTTTGAAACAGGGGGCCAACATCCACGTCAAATCCGATATCCGCAAATGCGGTGGCGATGACCTTGGCACCTCGGTCATGACCATCCTGGCCCATCTTGACCACCAGCATCCGGGGGCGGCGCCCTTCGGTTTCGGCAAAGTCTTCGACCGATTTCTGGATCGCGGCAAAGCCCGCATCCCCCTCGTAGGCCGCGCCATAAACCCCCGCGAGGGTTTTGACCTCGGCCCGGTGACGTCCGAATACGTTTTCCATCGCCATGCTGATTTCTCCGACTGTGGCGCGGGCCCGCGCGGCTTCGACTGCCAGTTCCAATAGGTTCCCATCCGCAGCGGCCGCATCTCCCAGCGCCTTGAGCGCCGCGGTACAGGCGGCTTCGTCCCGCGTGGCGCGGATCTTTTCCAGCCGCGCAATCTGGCTGGCGCGCACGGCCGCGTTGTCGATGTCAAGAATATCAAGCGGATCTTCCTTCTCGCGGCGGTATTTGTTGACACCGACGATGACTTCCTGACCCCGGTCGATCATGGCTTGACGAGTTGCGGCGGCTTCTTCGATGCGCAGCTTGGGCATGCCAGAGGCCACGGCCTTGGTCATGCCGCCCATCTCTTCGACCTCTTCGATCAGGGCCCATGCCTTTTCGGCCAACTCATGCGTCAGGCTTTCGACATAGTAGGACCCTGCCAGCGGATCGACCACATGGGTCACGCCCGTCTCTTCTTGCAGGATCAACTGCGTGTTGCGGGCGATGCGCGCGCTGAATTCGGTGGGCAGGGCAATCGCTTCGTCCAGCGCATTGGTGTGCAGCGATTGCGTGCCGCCCAGAACCGCGCTCATCGCCTCGTATGCGGTGCGGATCACGTTGTTGTAAGGGTCCTGTTCTTGCAAGCTGACACCGGATGTCTGGCAATGGGTCCGCAGCATCGATGACTTGGGGTCTTTGGGTTCAAACTCTGCCATGATCCGCGA
>CAYGQZ010000585.1:0-1463 GCA_964352055.1 uncultured Rhodobacterales bacterium | reverse complement strand
TTAAGAATTTATCGCGTTCATTAAGCGACGCTGTCAGGTACACTGTCGCACAAAGGATGCAACGAGTGGAAGGCCTGAGCCAGATGACGCTGGATGTGCTGAACGTGACGATCGAACGTGCGCCGGATGCGAAAACGCAATTCGAGGTGCCCGCCTACGCGAACCAGACCGTTCTGGACGTTGTTTCGTGGGTACAGCAGAACGCCGACCCAACGCTCAGCTACCGTTTCGCGTGCCGGGTGGGGATGTGCGGCAGTTGCGCGATGATGGTAAACGGCGTGCCGCGCTGGACCTGCCGCACGCATATCTCGAAGGTGCTGGAGGGCAACACGGTCACCATCGGGCCGCTGAGGAACCTGCCTGTGATCAAGGACCTTGCCGTCGATATGGACCCGTTCTTTGACAAATGGGTGGCGGCCGAGGGCGTCCATCACGGGAGCTTGACGCGCGATGATCCGATTGCACCGGTTGACACAGACAGCGCGCAACGGGCGCAGGCGGATGCAGGGATCGAATGTATCAACTGCTCTGTCTGCTATGCCGCCTGTGATACGGTCGCGGGCAACGCGGACTATCTTGGCCCCGCGGCGCTGCAACGGGCCTGGACGCTGTTGAACGACGCCAAGGACGCGGGGCGGGTGGCCATTCTGGACGCAGTTTCGGGCAGGGGCGGGTGCCACAATTGTCATTCCATGGGGTCCTGCACGACCTACTGCCCGAACGACCTGGATCCGATGTCCGCCATCGCGGGGCTCAAGCGTGAGACGGCCAGATCCTTTTTCAAGCGGGGGCGCTGATGCTGACTTTGCGTCTGTACATGCTGCAGCGGATCACGGCGCTATTGATGGCCCCTTTGGTGTTGGGTCATCTGGCGGTGCTGATTTATGCCATTCAAGGCGGCCTGAGCGCGGCCGAAATCCTTGGCCGGACGCAAGGCTCTGCGCTCTGGTTCCTGTTCTATGGCAGTTTCGTGGTCGCCGTGTCGATCCACGGGGCGATCGGGTTGCGCACCGTGGCCCATGAATGGGGTGGTCTGAAGGGCATCGCGCTGGAGGTGTTCATGTGGGGCGTCGGCCTTGGTCTGTTTGCGCTGGGCGCGCGTGCGGTCTGGGCGGTGACAGTGCCATGAGGGCGGCAAAGGGCATCACCGCGCGGGCACATCCGCTTTGGCTGGCCTATATCCTGCACCGGATGTCGGGCATCGCGCTGGCGGTGTTCCTGCCGCTGCATTTCTGGGTGCTGGCGCTGGCGATGACGGACCCTGCGCGCCTTGACGGGTTCTTGCAGCTGACCGAAGCGGGTGTGGTCAAACTGGCCGAGGTGGGGCTCGTGTTCCTGCTGGCCGTGCACATGTTTGGCGGTGTGCGCCTGATGGCGATGGAATGGCTGCCGTGGACGCCCTCGCAAAAAACCTTGGCCGCGGGCGCGACAGCGACGTCCTTCCTGATCGCGGGCCTCTTTTT
>CAYGQZ010000584.1:0-1475 GCA_964352055.1 uncultured Rhodobacterales bacterium | reverse complement strand
TCGCATCCTCCAGCCCAGCAAACAGCAAATCTCGGTCGCGACATGCGCGCCTGCGATGGCCGTGGCCCCGGTTGTGTCAAAGGGGGGGGACACCTCGACAATATCACCGCCGCGAATGTTGATGCCCGCCAGACCGCGCAGGATCGCCGCCGCCTGCGCCGATGTGAGCCCGCCCCACACCGGCGTGCCGGTGCCAGGGGCAAAGGCCGGGTCGAGGCCATCGATATCAAAGCTCAGATAGCTCGGCCTGTCGCCCACGATCTGCCGGGCGCGCGCGGCAACCGCCTCCGGCCCGATCCGGTGCACTTCGGCGGCATCGATGATGTTGACGCCCAGCGTGTCCTCATTGGTGGTCCGGATCCCGATCTGAACCGAGGTTGCCGGGTCCACGATCCCCGACTTCACCGCCTTGTAAAACATCGTGCCGTGATCCACGCGACCCATATCATCATCGGGCCAGGTGTCCGTGTGCGCATCAAACTGGATCAGGGACATCGGGCCATGGATTTCTGCGTAGGCCTTGAGAATTGGAAACGAGATATAGTGATCTCCACCCAAGACCACACTGGCTGCCCCTGTCGCCAGAATCCCGCGGATATGATCCGTCACGAGGGCTGGAAAGGCCGGGATATTGGCATAGTCAAAGGCCATATCGCCATAATCCACAATCACCCGTTCGCTCATCACGTCAAAGGGCCAGCCATAAGGCGCGTCCGGTGCTTGCAACGCTGACGCTTCGCGGATCGCCCGTGGACCCAGCCGCGTTCCGGGTCGGTTGGTCACGGCCTGATCAAAGGGCACACCCGTCACGGCAATATCGACCCCTGTCAGGTCCTTTGTATAGCGGCGCCGCAAAAACGACGTTGCCCCGGCAAAGGTCAACTCAAAAGATGGCCCGCGCATATCTTCGCGGGTAAACGCATGATCCATCTGGGTTTTCGCATCTTCAAGGGCCATGGCGGGTCCTGCTTCTCTGTTCCAAAAAATCCCGGGGTGAGGCCCATCGGGCCGAGGGGCAGAGCCCCTATCGCAAGGGCTGTGCGGTCTCTACCAGACGCGCAAAGAACGACGCACCGATCGGCGCAATCTCATCATTGAAATTGTATTTCGGGTGGTGCACGCCTGCGCCATCGCCCTGCCCCAGCATCAGATAGGCACCGGGCCGCGCTTCCAGCATATAGCCAAAGTCTTCTGCCCCCATCACCGGCGTCATCGTATCCTCGACGCCGTCCGCGCCCGCCACATCTGCGGCAACCGTTGCAGCAAAGGCAGATTTTTCTGCATCGTTGATCGTGGGCGGATAACCAAACTCGTAGTCCAACGTCGCCTCGACGCCGTAGGCCGCAGCCTGTCCGGCCACGATCTCTTCCATGCGGCGCACAACCATCGCCTGCACGTCCTTGTCGAAGGTGCGTACAGTCCCATTGATATAGGCCGTTTCCGGGATCACGTTGTCGGTCGTACCTGTGTGGATC
>CAYGQZ010000583.1:0-1476 GCA_964352055.1 uncultured Rhodobacterales bacterium | reverse complement strand
ACTCTGGCATCGCGTATGGCGGTCACCGGGTTCTCGCCAGAGCGAAAGCCTTTCGACTTGGCCACCTCCAGCACGACCTTGATGCGCTGCGCCAACCGCCGCGCCGTTTCGTGCTTGTCCGTCCAGATAGGCGACAGGCACATCAACACTTCCGGCTGGCCAATGCTGTCTATCGGCATCCGGCCAATTTTGGGAAAGGCATAGTCGCGCAAGGTGTTTAGCCATTGCTGACCGTGTTTGGGGTTTTTCCAGGTCGGCAGGCGGTCAATATGCACCTGACGGCTGACTTCTTCGAAAGTGGGGATTTCCCGATGGGCGTTGAAACGCGGATTCAGCCCCGTCTTGGCCATCCTGCGATACTCCAGCGCCCGTTCTCTGGCTTGGTTGATGGTAACGATGTCAGCGCCGCCCAAGCCAAAGTCAGTACGCAGCGGCGCGCCTTTGCGATTCTTCTGGCCTTTGACCGTGACACGCACAATCCAACGCCGCGCCCCAGAGGGATCGACCACCAGATAAAGACCGGACCCGTCGCCGTGACGGCCAGGCCCCAGGTTCTCCACGAGCTTCTTTGTCAGTTTGCCGTTCAGAGCCATCGCCTAAAATACCACCATGCATACCACACAAGGAAAGCATACTGGCGAAATCAGATTAAAGCCAACAAAACCTCAAACGGGCAAAATGGCCATAAAAATATGGCCCCAATGCCACTCAAACGGAACGGTTAAAACGCTGTGAAAGGTGATAATGGCGGAGACTGTGGGATTCGAACCCACGGGACGCTCTCACGCCCAACGGTTTTCAAGACCGCCGCATTCGACCACTCTGCCAAATCTCCGCTACATGTCGTTTAAAACGACCCGCACGATTCGGCAAACAGGCAAACCAGCGATTAAAAATGTCGACTGCGGATTGATCCGCTTTCCACAACGCCTGTGCCCCGCTATGCTGGCCTCAGCAGTCCGTGGTGCGGAGCAAAATACGTGTCAATAACGGCACGCCGGTCACAAAAAATGACCCAACAGGCAAACAGCAAGCAGGATAGCACTCAATGAGCAGCGCATTCTCATTTCTGAACTTTCGCAACGGGACGGCAATCATTCTTGCCGCGGGCCTGTTGACCGCGTGCGATGACAAAGGTGATTTTGTCGCCATGCAGGCATTTGAGCGCAAAAGCACTGAAGTGCAAAGTTCGGCGGACACGCGCGCAAAGGCCGAGACAACGGGCCAGGATGTTGAAGCCCCTGACGTGTTTTTTGCTTCAGAAGCGGGGTTGTGGGATGGGCGACCCTCGCTGGGTGGCGTCTGGGTGGCGCACCCGGATGTCATCGAACCAGAGCGGGTTATCATCCGCAATACCGATACCGACACGTTCGTGGTTGGCGCTCTCTTTCGTCGCGAACGAAACTTTCCCGGGCCACGGTTGCAGATCAGCTCCGACGCGGCGGAGGCACTTGGTATGTTGGCCGGCGCTCCCGC
>CAYGQZ010000582.1:0-1478 GCA_964352055.1 uncultured Rhodobacterales bacterium | reverse complement strand
TCGAACCCCGCCACATCCGTACGGGCGAGGTTAAAGACACGGGCCGCGCCCGCCTCATCCTTGGCCGCGATGTGAAAAACCTCGCGGAACGCCGTGACCTCGTCGCGGGTCACCTGCCCATCGGCCTTTGCCATCTTGGCTCCCAGCGCAATGATGGCGATGGCAAAGGCCACACTGCGCTCGGGTGGTGTCCGAAGTTTATCAAATACGGCCGCCAGCCCTTCTCCGGCAGAGAGGGCGGCCAAGGCGTCCGAAATGCGAGTCCAAAGTGACATGACCGTACCCTATCCCGGCAAGGCAGCGCTGTCAGGCCGGTTCAGCATTTTTTGCATCAAGATCAGGTCCAGCCACTGCCCTGCCTTGTAACCCACTTCGGGCATGTGCCCCACCTGCACGAACCCAAGGGCCGCGTGAAACGCAACAGCGCCGGGATTGGCCCCGCTGATGGCCGCAATCATCGCGTGTTTGCGATCCTCCCGCGCGACGTTCACAAGCGCGCCGAGCAGGGCCCGTCCCTGCCCTTTCCCGCGCGCCTCCGGGGCCAGCATCACCGAGTGTTCCACAGTGGCGGCATAGCCGGGACCACCGCGAAAGGGCCCGAAAGTGGCAAACCCGCCTGCCCCTTCCAGCACCAGAACCGGACGCTGCGCGATCATCTCGGCGATCCCGGCTTCGGACTTGGGCGTTGTGGTAAAGGTAATCAGAGTATCCGCGATAACGGCGTTCCAGAGATCCATGATCCATGGCGCATCCTCGGCTGTGGCATGCCGGATCACAGGCTTCGCGCGCCGTGCGGTGTTTCGAAATCAGCGTGCATCGCCAAGGGTCCGGTTTCTACGGCCACCCGATCATCCGTCATGCGGCGGCACAAGGCATCGCACAGGGCCATTCCATTTGGGTGCACCAAGGTAAAGCGGAGTAATTTGATGCCTGTCGGCTTAAGCTGTGCTGCCGGGTGCATCCCCGTCGGCCATTCAATCAAGGCGGGCCAAAGGTTGTGATAGGGGGTCGTTCCGTCCGCAGAGACAGCCATCCGCCATGATAATGTGCCCCGATGAACCGCAACGGGCGCGCCGGTGCCATCGGGCATGTCGGCCAGCGCCGCGTCCATATCTGGCACGGCGCTGGCCCAGTTCGAAAGACGCGCGGGTCCCTCAAAGCGGTCCAGATCATACCAACGTGGCCGGGTTGGTTCGGGCACTGCGGGGATCGGAGCAATCGCTTCGAGGTAAAGACCGTCTTGCAATCCCAAAAGCGCGTTGTGGGTCTGAAACACGGCATGCGCTCCACCGGGCTGCATCCGCACACCCAAAGCGGCCTCGACATGCGCTTGCGCGTCTTCCAACGCCGCAGCGCCTACCACAAGGTGATCAAGTTTCATCATTCAGCATGGCCCGGATTGCTGTTGGGTTCAGGATATTGCGCAATCTCGGCCATGGAACGCAGGGGATTTCAAGCCTGTACTTGACCTGCCGCAT
>CAYGQZ010000581.1:0-1480 GCA_964352055.1 uncultured Rhodobacterales bacterium | reverse complement strand
GACCAGCGCGCCGCTCGGGTCGACCACCGCAACCGAGATGTAGGTGTTGCCCGCGCCCTTGCGGGCAAAACCATAGGAAACATGGACCCCGAATTCGAGGGCGACAGCGCGCCAGGTCTGAAAGGACGGCCCGTCCAACGGCTCGGAAATCTCTGCCAGATTACCAAAGGCCGCGCGTGAATAATCAATGCTCGACAGCTCGGGCAAGACGACGATATCCGCGACTTTTGTGCGTAATCGAGCGCGCACCTTGTCCGCACTTTCGCGCAGATGTGTGTCCCGCGCGGCAGCATCAGGGGTGGGCGGGACGTCAATCTGACAGGCCAGCATGGTCAGTTTGTCTTGTTCGGCCATCTGTCTCATCTCCTGTTGCAAGGCACGCGGCGATCAAGCCGGGGCGCTGTGATAGCTGTGCTGCGCCAACGGCAGCCTGTGCTGCTGCATTCCCCTACGACATCCATTAACCTGCGCAACAGGGTCCAGTCCAATTCCGGGGCCCGTCTATCACGGTCGCTGGTGTCTTGCGATGATCAAGCCAGTGGCAAGCACCGCCGTTATCTGTTTGCGCTTTGGTCAAAAGAAACTCAACCTGCTTGAAAACACATGTAGAGTGGCGGCACCCACCCGGACCCTGCCACAGAAAGACAGCCGTGAAGACATCCAACCTGTTTTATCAAAGCCGATCCCGCCGCCCCGAAGTGGAACGCGCAGAGGGCATCTATATCTGGGGCAAGAATGGCACGCGTTATTTTGACGGATCGTCCGGCGCGATGGTCAGCAATATCGGGCACTCCAATCCAAACGTTCTGGCCGCCATGAAGGCACAGATGGACAGCGCGACCTTTGCCTATCGCCTGCATTTCGAGAACAGCGCCGCCGAGGATCTGGCCCGCACCATCGCAGAGCGCATGCCAGAGGGGTTGAACCGCGTATTCTTTGTGTCCGGCGGGTCGGAGGCGATGGAATCCTGCATCAAGTTTGCCCGTCAATGGGCGGTGGCTGCGGGGCAGTCCAGTCGTTGGAAGGTGATTTCGCGCTTTCCATCTTATCACGGCTCGACCCTGGGGGCGCTGGCCATCACTGGCTACGGCCCGCTGACGGACGCATTCGGACCGCTCTACAAGGATATGCCCAAAATCCCGGCGCCCACCTGCTATCTGGACCGTGACAACCTGACCGATGAACAGCGCGGCCTGAAATATGCCGAGATGCTGCGCGACGAGATCATCGCGCAAGGCCCTGAGAGCGTGCTTGCCTTTGCGATGGAGCCTGTTGGCGGTGCCTCGACCGGGGCCCTGGTCGCGCCTGACAGCTATTACGGGCGTATCCGAGAGATTTGCGATGAATTCGGCGTGCTGCTCATCATGGATGAGGTGATGTCCGGCGTCGGGCGCACGGGTAAGTTCATGGCGTCCGAGCATTGGAACATCCGCGCGGATTTGCTGGCGGTGTCCAAGGGGTTTGCGGCGGGCTATGCGCC
>CAYGQZ010000580.1:0-1480 GCA_964352055.1 uncultured Rhodobacterales bacterium | reverse complement strand
GCTTCATTGTCCGCAACGCGGCGTGGATTCTTGTCCTTGCTCATTTGCGTTTCGCCTTCTTGTCTGCCGCGTGACCGTAATAGGTCCGCGTGGGCGAATATTCACCGAACTTCTGGCCGATCATCTCCTCGGACACGTTCACCGGAATATGCTTCTGGCCGTTGTACACACCAAAGGTCAGACCCACGAACTGGGGCAGGATGGTGGACCGACGGGACCAGATCTTGATGACTTCATTGCGACCGCTTGCGCGGGACGCTTCCGCTTTCTTCAGCACATAGCTGTCGACAAACGGGCCTTTCCAAACAGAACGAGACATAGATCAGCGCCCTTTCTTCTTGGCGTGACGCGAGCGGACGATCAGCTTTTGCGACGCTTTGTTCTTGTTGCGGGTACGAGCACCCTTGGTCGGCTTGCCCCATGGGGACACAGGGTGACGACCACCCGAAGTCCGGCCTTCACCACCACCGTGCGGGTGGTCGATGGGGTTCATGACCACACCACGCACACTTGGGCGGATGCCCTTGTGACGCATGCGGCCCGCTTTACCGTAGTTCTGGTTGCTGTTGTCAGGGTTGCTGACGGCACCAACGGTGGCCATGCATTCCTGACGGACCAGACGCAGCTCGCCCGAAGACAGGCGGATCTGGGCATAGCCACCATCGCGGCCCACGAACTGGGCATAGGTGCCTGCGGCACGCGCGATCTGACCACCCTTGCCGGGCTTCAGTTCGATGTTGTGAATGATCGTCCCGATGGGCATGCCCGAGAACGGCATTGCGTTGCCCGGCTTGATGTCTGCCTTCATCGAGGAAATGACCTGATCACCAACCGCCAGACGCTGCGGTGCCAGAATATAGGCCTGTTCGCCGTCCTGGTACTTGATCAGCGCGATGAACGCGGTCCGGTTGGGGTCATATTCGATGCGTTCGACCGTGGCCGCCACATCCATTTTATTCCGTTTGAAATCGACGATCCGATAGAGACGCTTTGCGCCACCGCCTGTGCGGCGCATCGTGATCCGTCCGGTGTTGTTCCGTCCGCCAGACTTGGTCAAACCCTCGGTGAGGGATTTGACCGGGCGGCCTTTCCAAAGCTCCGAACGGTCGATCAGTACCAGCCCACGCTGGCCCGGCGTCGTCGGCTTATACGACTTGAGTGCCATGATTGCTGTCTTCCGTTTTGCTATATCGCACGGGTTTCCCCGCGCAGGTTATAGGCCCCCGTAGGTGCCCGACTTGGTATGCTCAAGGGCCGGAAACGTCGTTTCGACCCGGAACAAAGACAAAGCCCCGGACGAATCCGGGGCAGTGCCGATGGGTGCGTGTATAAAGGGAAGGCATTGGGGTCAAGCGTTTAAGGGCAAAAATTGCTGGCCGGGCACCGCATCCACAGGCACAACACAGGCCGGGCGCGATGGCGTCGGAAAAAAGACCACCCCGTGCAGGGCCAGGCCGTCGCAAAACGGCTCAATAATCCG
>CAYGQZ010000579.1:0-1483 GCA_964352055.1 uncultured Rhodobacterales bacterium | reverse complement strand
ATCCGCTTGCACCCGAGGCCCCTTATCCGGCCGCGCTTGAGCGCGCTTTGGACGCGTACGACGCCTGCCTTGCGCAAGGCGTCGACCCAAAAGACCTGATCCTAGGTGGCGACAGCGCGGGCGGCGGCCTTGTCCTTGCCCTCTTGGCGCGGCTCTTGGCAAAAAATGCCCCGATGCCTGCATGTGTTTTTGCGTTTTCTCCGCTGACGGATATGCGGTTTTCCGGCGACAGTTTCACAACGAACGCGCACTCGGATGTCGTCTTGCCTGCACAACGCGCGGCAGACATGGCCGCGTTCTATCTGGCAGGCCATAGCCCCGATGAGCCCGGGGTGAGCCCCTTAAATGGGGACTTTCATGGCGCGCCGCCGGTTTGGTTGACTGTCGGCGACACCGAAATCCTGTATGACGACAGTGTCAGAATGGCCACGCACCTGACAGCGCAGAACGTCACCACTATACTGTGTGTCGAACACGATCTCCCGCATGTCTGGCCGATTTTTCACAACGTACTGCCCGAAGCGCGCAGCACGCTCGCCGCGCTCGCAAAATGGATCACGGCGCGGGTTCAGGATCAGGCGAGTGCCAGCGCTGCCACCCGGTAACTCACGGCTTCGGCCACATGAGGTTTGCGTAACGCGTCCGACCCGTCGAGATCCGCAATGGTTCGCGCGACACGCAACACCCGGTGATAGCCCCGCGCAGAAAGCCCGAACCGTTCGGCCACCTTGGTCAATAGGGCGCGCCCTTCGGGATCCGGGCTGGCCCAGTCCTCAAGCGCTTCGCCGCTCAGGTCCGCGTTGCACCGGTACGGTGTGTCTGCATAGCGCGCTGTCTGCACGGCACGCGCCTCAGCAACCCGCGCGGCAACGGTGGCAGAACGCTCTCCGGTGGCAGGCATATCGAGGTCTGAATAGCTGACCGGCGGCACATCGACCCGCAGGTCGAACCGGTCCATCAAAGGTCCCGAAATGCGGCCCATGTAATCGTCACCGCAGCCGGGCGCACGCCCGCATGCGCGCGCGGGATCACTGAGATACCCGCATTTGCAAGGATTGGCGGCGGCCACCAACATGAACTTGCAGGGATATTTGACGTGATTGTTGGCCCGCGCGATCATGACTTCGCCTGTCTCGATCGGTTGGCGCAACGTCTCCAGCACTGTGCGCGGGAATTCGGGGAACTCATCCATGAACAGCACGCCATTGTGCGCCAGAGAGACTTCGCCCGGCTTGGCGCCCCGCCCACCCCCGATGATGGACGCCATGGAGGCCGTGTGATGCGGATCGCGGAACGGACGATCCATCGAAATGCCGCCCGCATCAAGCAACCCGGCCAGCGAGTGGATCATCGAGGTTTCAAGCGCCTCCATTGCAGAGAGAGGCGGCAGAATCCCCGGCAACCTGTCTGCCAGCATTGATTTGCCGGAGCCGGGCGTGCCAACGAGGAGCAAATGGTGCCGCCCGGCTGCCGCGATCTCAAG
>CAYGQZ010000578.1:0-1494 GCA_964352055.1 uncultured Rhodobacterales bacterium | reverse complement strand
CATCGACAATACCGGACGAATTGCCGGCATGGTGGATATGGTTGATCCGCTCAAGGTGCGGGTATTTCATCAACGCAACCTTGTCGAAACCTGGCATGACCTCGCCCATGGCCTGGAATGCGGGGCTCAGACCACCCAGGCTTTGCATGTCCGTTTGCGGCCGCATGTATTCGTCATGGTCCAGGATAGGGAGGCCATTGACATCGGTGACAATGATAACCGATTTGGCAAAACGCCCGGCGTCCCAAGCCGCTTGCGCGCGCTGCTGCGATGCCACAGCCAGGGCGTCCGCATCGTCCCGGCTGAACCCGTATTCCGTGGCGATGATGTCGGCGCTGATGCCCTGTGGAACGAAGTAGGTTTCCATGGCCAGAGACGGGTCTGCGGCAATCGCGGCACCGTCACTGCCCATGGGCACACGACCCATCATTTCGACGCCGCCCGCGATATAGCCGTCACCCGCACCGCCCCTGACCTGGTTCGCGGCCAGGTTCACGGCCTCCATGCCGCTGGCGCAAAAGCGATTGATGGCAAGGCCCGGGATCCGTTCGTCGAGGTCAGAGGCCAGAACCGCGGACCGGGCGAGGCACCCGCCTTGCTCCATCACTTGCGTGACATTGCCCCAGATGACGTCTTCCACCGCATGGCCTTCAAGATTGTTGCGCTCCTTGATGGCGTTCATGGTCAATGCGCTGAGGCGCAGCGCGGTCACTTCGTGCAGGCTGCCATCTTTGCGGCCCTTGCCGCGGGGGGTACGCAGTGCGTCATAAATATAGGCTTCGGTCATGGTGTCGTGTCCTTTTGCCATCGGCAATCATTGATGCGTGTGTCGAGGTTCAGATGGGGTGGACCGGTTGGTCCAATCAAGGGTGACGTTGCGGCTCTTTGCGTAAACTCTGCGCGGTTACGCGCGGTCAGCCGGAGAGCCGGGCATCAGATCGTAAGGCGCTTTCCAACCCGGCAGGTTTTCAATGTTGTTCAACCAACGATCAATGTTCGACCACGCGGCGCGATCAAAACCAAATTGTTCCGGGTAAAACAGATAGCCACAGCAACTGATATCCGCGTTGGTGACGTCATCCCCAACGATCCAGTCGCGCGCCTGCAAATGGGTGTCAAGAACGCCATATGCGGCCTTGAGGCGGCCTTGATTGAACGCGATGACCTCTTGCGGTCGTTTGTCTTCAGGCAGGAAATTCATCAGGAAACGGGTAAGGCCCGCGGTTGAGCTGAGCTTGTGATTGTCCCACAGCACCCAGCGCAGAACGTCATAGCGGTCATCATCCGCGCCGCCAAACCGACCGGTCTTGTCCGTCACATATTGCTGGATCACACCGGACTGACTGATCCGCCGGTCACCGTCGACCAAAAGGGGCGCCTCGCCCATCGGATTCAACGCGCGAAATGCGTCTGACCGGGCTTCCCCGTTGAAAAAGTCGACAAAGACAGGCTCCCAGTCCAGGCCAGACAATTCGAGCGCCAAAGCGGCCTTGT
>CAYGQZ010000577.1:0-1498 GCA_964352055.1 uncultured Rhodobacterales bacterium | reverse complement strand
CGACGGGCAATGGCGTCGGCTCTGATGCGTTCGCGATCGTATGGGATGGGTCGGAGCTGCATGGGTTGAACGCGTCTGGCCGCGCCCCCGCCGGATGGACTCCGGATCGGTTTGCGGGTCTGGACGCAATACCTTTTCGCGGATGGGAAAGTGTCACGGTCCCCGGCGCTGTCTCGGCCTGGGTTGCCCTGTCCAAACGGTTTGGCAAGCTGCCCTTTGCCGATCTTTTTGCCCCCGCCATCGGCTATGCCGAAAACGGGTTCATCGTCTCGCCCAAGATTGCCGAGCTTTGGCGACGGGCTGCCGAAACCCTGGGCGACCAGCCCGGTTTTGCCGAAGGGTTCCTGCCGGATGGCAAGCCACCGCGCGCGGGTGAGAGGTTTGTGAACAAACCTTTGGCCAGAACGTTCAGACTGATTGCTGAGTCCGAAGGCAAGGCATTCTACGAGGGCGAACTGGCGCAAGCCATCTGCGCCTTTGCCGCAGAGCACGGCGCGGCCCTGAGTATGGACGACATGGCCGGACACAAGGCGGACTGGTGCGGTACGATCTCGAAACGGTTCGATGAACTGGAACTGCACGAAATCCCGCCCAACGGTCAGGGCATCGCCGCGCTGATTGGCATGGGCATCCTGTCTCACACCCGCATCCGCGATCTGGATGCAGACGACCCGCTGGCGTTCCACCTCCAGATCGAGGCGATGAAGCTCGCGCTTTCGGATGCCGAAGCCTACGTGGCGGATCATGACTACATGACCGACGTCACCTCACGGGACATGCTCGCTGATCCCTATCTGGCCAGCCGTGCCGCGCTTATCGACGAGGGCCGCGCGCAGGATTTCAACGCAGGTGCGCCCAGGAACGGCGGTACCGTTTATCTGACGACCGCCGATGCCTCGGGCATGATGGTGTCCTTCATTCAGTCGAATTACGCAGGCTTTGGGTCCGGCGTGGTGATCCCCGGGACCAGCATCAGCCTGCAGAACCGGGGGGCGGGGTTCAGCCTTGATCCCGACAGCCAGAACCACGTGGGCCCGAACAAACGCCCCTTTCACACGATCATTCCGGGATTTCTGATGGGCCCGGACAGCCCGTTGATGAGTTTCGGCGTCATGGGTGGGCCAATGCAGGCACAGGGTCATGTGCAGATGGTGTTGCGCACGCAAATCTGGGGGCAGGATCCGCAGATGGCGGTGGACGCGCCGCGATGGCGCGTGACCAAAGGGCTTGAGGTCGCTTGTGAGGATACGATGCCTGCGGCGACGCTCGACGCGCTTGCGGCACTGGGCCATGTGATCTCGCTCGAAGCGCCTGACAATGCCTTTGGCTTTGGCGGCGCGCAATTGATCTGCCGCTTGCCGGGCGGCGGCTATGCTGCAGGATCCGATCCGCGCAAGGATGGAATGGCCGTCGGGTTCTGATCAGGCGCGAACTGCGCGGCCTTTTGACAAGGGCGCGCTAACTGTCCTGCCATGCGACAACCGGCAGACCGCGCCGC
>CAYGQZ010000576.1:0-1498 GCA_964352055.1 uncultured Rhodobacterales bacterium | reverse complement strand
CGCCTTCCGGCACGGCATTGATGTTGGGCGAAGCTGCAGCCGAAGGGCGCGGTGTGGATCTGAACGCGGTCAGGGATTCCGGCCGGGACGGGATCACCGGCGCGCGCAAACGCGGCGATATCGGGTTCACCGCCATTCGGGGCGGCGACATCGTTGGGGAACATGACGTGCTTTTTGCGGGTCAGGGCGAACGGATCGTGTTGCGCCACATGGCCACCGACCGCGCCCTTTTTGCCAAGGGCGCATTGAAAGCCGCCTTGTGGGCGATGGACCAGCGGCCCGGGCAGTATGACATGCTGGATGTGCTTGGCTTGAAATAACACGGCGCGCCCAAATTTCCGGTTTTGGAGTGATCCAAGTCTGGTTGCTGTGCGTAATTAGGGGAAAGCACTCTGATGCGCATGAGGAAATCCAATGCGAATGACGATCTTGGCGGCCGCTTTGGTCGCTTTCTCCGGGGCGGCGCAAGCCGAACTCATAAAAGTTGACGATCAGCAAAAGTTCGTGTCGGCTGTTGCCGGCAAGACCTTGACGCGTCCTTGGGTGACGATCAACGTGACGCCTGACGGCCGCATCGAAGGGCGGGGCCTGCGCTGGGACGTGGAAGGCACGTGGGCCTGGCAGGACGGTTACTTCTGCCGAGAGCTTTTCTGGGGTGGCGATCCACTTGGATACAATTGCCAAGAAGTGCAAGTGCACGGGGAGCGCATTCGTTTTACGTCTGACCGCGGCGCCGGCGACTCTGCAGAATTCCAACTGCGTTAACGCAGGGGTGCGCCGTCAGAAATCGACGGCGATCCCTTTCTTTTCCCAATCCCCGTAACGTACGGGCTCCGGCCCGTCGCGTCCGCCCAGTTCTGGCGGCAAGTCGAGGCCCTTGTCGGCCTTCCGCCGCGCCTCGGCTTCGGCAAGTGCACGTTGTGCGGCTGGTGGCAGATCAGTTCTGACTGGCGCGTCTTCGGACATCGTGGCTTCCTTCTGCGGTATGCCTTTGATATACGCCCGACTTCGCGCGCGGCAAGCGTGCAAGGTATCAATTTCGGAGACATCATGAGCGATTCGGGTCTGCCTGCGCGCCGCAGCGCGATATTCCTGCTGGATCAGATCATGGGTGAAGGCAAATTGTTGCCCGAGTTGATTGGTGCAGGTGTGCTGGACAGACTGGCCCCAGAGGATCGAGCCCGCGCGCAACGATTGACGATTGAAACGCTGCGCGGAATGGAACGGGCTGACCGCATTCTGCAAAAACACCTCAAGAAGTATCCGCCGCTGACCGTGCGCAATGCACTCCGTGTCGGAACGATCGAGCTGTGTGCTGGCGGTGCTGCGCATGGTGTCGTCAATGCGATGGTCGCGATCATTTCGAAGCACAAGCATTACAGTCACCTCAAAGGCCTCGTGAACGCGGTATTGCGCAAGGTTGCAACGACCGGCCCTGAGCAATGGCCCAGCTTGCGCATTCCCAGACTGCCGAAATGGTTGCGCGGCCCATTGGTTG
>CAYGQZ010000575.1:0-1499 GCA_964352055.1 uncultured Rhodobacterales bacterium | reverse complement strand
TCACGGGGCGGCCGCGCGCGTTGACACGACCGACCGGTACGATCCCCCAGCGCATGTGGCGCAGTGACCCGTCATAAACGACGATGTTCTGACCCGGCGCGATATTTCTGCGGGCCGGTTCATTGCCAAGCGACCCTGCATCAGCGCCAAGTGCCGCACTTACATCCGACATCGGGCTTTCCAGGAAAAGGCGCCCCGGCAATCAGTCGACCTCGGCAATCAAGTCGACCAAACGCGGCCCGATCGCCTCGACAATGCGGATGACGCCTGTTGCGTTGGGATGGATGCCGTCTGCCTGCATGAACGGGCGCGCCTCTGCCGGGTCAATGCCCGGTCCACCAAGGCCCGCAAAAAAGCTGTCGAGGTAAAGAACGCCAAATTCTGCGGCCAGTTCAGGATAGATACTGTCAAATCTGGCCTTGTACTCCGGCCCGTAATTGTTGGGCGCTTCCATTCCGATCAACAGCACCGGCAGGCCCGCGTCCTGTGCCGCCTCAAGAATACCCTTCAGATTTTCGCGACTGACATCAGGGTCAAGCCCGCGCAGCAGGTCATTTCCGCCCAGCGCCACGATCATGGCATCCACATCCGGTGTGAGCGTCCAAGCCACGCGGGACAAACCGCCCGCGGTCGTATCACCCGAGACGCCCGCGTTGATCAGGCTTACAGTCTGGCCCTGCGCCACAAGCCATTCTTCCAACCGCGGCACGAAACCATCCTCGGCGGGCAAGCCATAACCTTGGGTCAAACTGTCGCCCAGGGCGGCAATTGTCACCTCCTCGGCCCAGCACATGCCTGCCCAGAAAACCAAGACAATCGCGCCTACTACCTTGCCCATGCTGATCTAACCTCCATATCGGGTTGTATGAGTTTAAAAAGGCCGCAACACATGTCCGATCCCGTTCTCAGTCTCCAAGATGCAGCATTGTCGCTGGATGGCAATGCCGGGCGGGTCGATATCCTGCACGGCATTTCGCTGGACATTCTGCGCGGAGAGACAGTCGGGCTGGTTGGACCATCGGGATCAGGCAAGTCTTCGCTGCTGATGATCATGGGCGGGTTGGAGCGGGCAACAGGTGGCACTATCAATGCCCTCGGCCACGACCTGACCGCCATGAACGAAGACGCGCTGGCCCGGTTTCGGCGCGATCATATGGGTGTTGTCTTTCAGTCCTTTCACCTGATCCCGACCATGACCGCACTGGAAAACGTGGCAACGCCGCTGGAACTGGCGGGCGTGGCGGACGCGTTCGAGCGCGCCGAGGAAGAGTTGCGCGCCGTCGGGCTGGAGCACCGCGCAGGTCACTATCCCAGCCAGATGTCAGGTGGTGAACAGCAGCGCGTCGCCCTGGCCCGCGCCCTCGTAACGCGGCCCGAGATTTTGCTGGCGGATGAACCCACCGGCAATCTGGACGGCACCAACGGTACAGCGATCATGGATCTTCTCTTTGCCCTGCGCGACCGCCATGGTGCGACCCTTGTGCTGGTCACCCATGCGC
>CAYGQZ010000574.1:0-1520 GCA_964352055.1 uncultured Rhodobacterales bacterium | reverse complement strand
CGACGCCACATGGCTGATAAAATGATGGAGGAATTCGAAGCCCTCCTGCAAGAAAGCTTCGAAATGGACACGCCCGAAGAGGGAACCGTTGTCAAAGGCAAGGTGATCGCGATCGAAGCGGGCCAAGCCATCATCGACGTAGGCTACAAGATGGAAGGCCGCGTCGAGCTTAAAGAATTCGCAAATCCCGGTGAAGCCCCAGAAATCAGTGTCGGCGACGACGTTGAGGTCTTTCTCCGTTCGGCTGAAAACGCCAAGGGCGAAGCTGTCATTTCCCGCGAAATGGCCCGTCGCGAAGAAGCCTGGGATCGGCTGGAAACAGCCTATGCAGGCGAAGCGCGCGTCGAAGGCGCGATCTTTGGCCGTGTCAAAGGCGGCTTTACCGTTGATCTTGGCGGCGCTGTTGCGTTCTTGCCCGGCTCTCAGGTTGACGTGCGCCCCGTGCGCGACGCAGGCCCGTTGATGGGTCTGAAACAGCCGTTCCAGATTCTCAAAATGGACCGTCGCCGGGGCAACATCGTTGTGTCGCGCCGCGCCATCCTTGAAGAATCACGTGCCGAACAGCGCGCCGAAGTCATTGGCAACCTGACCGAGGGTCAGGAAGTTGACGGCGTGGTCAAGAACATCACCGAATACGGTGCATTTGTTGATCTGGGCGGCGTAGACGGTCTGCTGCACGTGACAGACATGGCATGGCGTCGCGTCAACCATCCGTCGGAAATCCTGACGATTGGTGAGACGATCAAGGTGCAGGTCATCAAGATCAACAAGGACACCCACCGCATTTCGCTTGGTATGAAGCAGTTGCAGGAAGATCCATGGGATCTGGTTGCTGCCAAATATCCACTGGAATCGTCGCATACAGGCCGCGTGACCAACATCACCGATTATGGTGCCTTTGTTGAGCTTGAGCCCGGTGTCGAAGGTCTGGTCCACGTTTCCGAAATGTCCTGGACCAAGAAGAACGTCCACCCTGGCAAGATTGTCTCCACCTCGCAAGAGGTTGAAGTCATGGTGCTGGAAATCGACGGAGCCAAGCGTCGGGTGTCGCTGGGTCTGAAACAGACCATGCGCAACCCATGGGAAGTGTTTGCAGAAACACACCCCGAGGGCACCGAAGTCGAAGGCGAAGTCAAGAACATCACCGAATTCGGTTTGTTTGTTGGCCTCGAGGGCGACATCGACGGCATGGTTCACCTGTCTGACCTGAGCTGGGACCAGCGCGGCGAAGAGGCGATCCAGGACTACCGCAAGGGCGACATGGTCCACGCGGTTGTATCCGAAGTGGACGTCGAGAAAGAGCGCATTTCGCTCTCGATCAAAGCGGTGGGTGGCGACAAGTTCGCCGAAGCCGTGGGCGGCGTGAAACGCGGCTCGATCGTGACCGTCGAAGTGACAGCCATCGAAGATGGCGGCGTCGAAGTGGAATATGAAGGCATGAAATCCTTCATCCGCCGCTCTGACCTCAGCCGTGACCGTGCCGAACAGCGCCCCGAGCGTTTCTCGGTCGGCGACAAGGT
>CAYGQZ010000573.1:0-1520 GCA_964352055.1 uncultured Rhodobacterales bacterium | reverse complement strand
GCGACCATGCGGGCACTGGCCTTTGCAACGCTGGCTCAGGACACGGGACCTTTGACAGACGCGCTTGCCTGCACCCCACCACCCGCCTAACGTCTGCGCAATGCTGCGTTATACATTGAAACGGCTCCTCTCCCTGCTGATCAGCCTTGCCATCGCATCGCTGGTGATTTTCGCTGTGATCGAGGTGGCCCCGGGTGATCCGGCCTCGTTCATGCTGGGGATCAATGCGCAAGAGGACACGCTCGCGGCGCTCAGGGCGGAACTGGGTCTGGATCAGTCCAAGGTCCAGCGGTATCTGGCCTGGGTCGGGGGCATGATCCAGGGTGATTTCGGCACGTCCTACCAGTATCGCACGCCTGTGTCCGGGATGATCGCGGATCGGCTTTGGGTGTCGCTGCCGCTGGCGCTTTATGCGCTGGCACTGTCCACCCTGATCGCTTTTCCGGCAGGCATCTATGCGGCAGCGCGGCGCGGCAAACCCGGTGACATGGGCGTTATGGGGGCGACACAGCTGGGCGTCGCCATCCCCAATTTCTGGTTTGCGATGATGCTGGTCCTGATCTTTGCAATCAATCTGCGCTGGTTCTCGGCGGGCGGTTTTGCAGGCTGGGACAAGGGGTTTTTCGCGGCGATGAAGTCGCTCACGCTGCCCGCCATTGCATTGGCGTTGCCGCAGGCCGCGATCCTTGCAAGGGTCATGCGGTCGGCCCTTCTGGATGTGCTGGGCGAGGATTTCATGCGCACCGCCCGCGCCAAGGGCCTCACGCGCGGTCAAGCGCTGCGCAGACACGGCTTGCGCAATGCAATGATCCCGGTGCTGACGATCCTTGGGCTGCAATTTTCCTTCCTTCTGGCCGGTGGCATCATCATCGAACAGGTGTTTTATCTGCCCGGTCTGGGACGGCTGATCTTTCAGTCGATTTCGGCCCGCGATCTGATTGTGGTTGAGTCGGTGACCATGCTGCTGGTCTTTGCCGTGATCGTGGTGAATTTCGCCGTCGATCTGGCCTATGCCGCCGTTGATCCCCGGCTGAGGGCGCGCGCATGAGGCGCAACCTGATCATCGGCGGCATGCTGTCGGCCCTGATGGTACTGGCAGCACTGGTGTCCTTTGTCTGGACCCCATTCGACCATACGGCCATGGACATCCCGGCCAAGCTGCAACCGCCCAATGGCACCCACTGGCTGGGCACGGATCACTTTGGCCGCGACATGTTTTCCATGATCATGGTGGGCGCGCGCACCTCGATTGCCGTGGCCTTTGTCGCTGTTGGCATTGGTGTCGGGCTTGGCGTGCCTCTGGGCCTCTGGGCTGCCGCCCGCCAAGGCGGCTGGGCGGACGAGATCATCATGCGCGGCAACGACCTGATCTTTGCCTTTCCGTCGCTGGTCATCGCGATCCTGATCACTGCCATTTTCGGGGCAGGTGCTGTCAATGCGATCATCGCCATCGGCATCTTCAACATCCCCGTCTTTGCCCGCGTCACACGGGGCGGGGCCCTGCCCCTTTGGGCGCGCGA
>CAYGQZ010000572.1:0-1521 GCA_964352055.1 uncultured Rhodobacterales bacterium | reverse complement strand
CGCTGAACGTCCCCATGTGGCGCGAAGTGCAGCAAGGCTGCCTCAGTTCCTCGCTGTCACCCGGATTGCGCGGCCCCCATGAGTTGCTCCAGTCGCGCAGCATTGACGCCCAGATCTGACTGGCCAAAGCGCAGGCGCGCATGCATTTTCAGGGTTCCATCGGCATATTCAACGGTCGTGAAATCTGGAAAACCGATCCATTTGGACCGGGTGCGATAGGTGATGCGCCCCTCGGCCACGGATCCCGCAATGACGTCTGTGCGCGGCAATGCCGTTGCAAAATCATGCACCCGCACAAACGCATCCCGGTCCGCCGTCAACACACGGATGGCACCGCCCGCAAAATCCGCGTCCGCACTGGCTTCAATCGGCTGATGCCACCGCGTCACATCCGTCGGAGCCATCCGCACAAAAAGCAAAGCGCCAAAAGCAACCAAGATAAAGGCGACAACGACATACATCACAATCCTCATTTCCAGCCTTTCAGAGTTCCATAAATACTCAAACTCGCATGCTTTCAGCGATAGGCAACCCCGGGCAGGATACACAACATCTCATAGAGAATATTCGCCCCTGTCAGCGCCGTGTTGCCCGATGGATCATAGGGCGGCGACACCTCAACCAGATCACAGCCCACAATGTTCAGCCCCTTGAGGCTGCGGATCAACTGCATGGCCTGCGGGGTGGTCAAGCCGCCGATCTCGGGCGTGCCCGTACCGGGCGCAAAAGCCGGATCAAGACTGTCGATGTCATAGGTGATATAAACTGGCAACGCCCCGATGTCGCGCCGGATTTCCGCCCCAAGCGTGCTCAGGTCCCGCCCCCAAAGGTCCGGCGCCATGAAATGCTGAAACCCCCAGTCGCGGGCTTCGGTGAAGTCCTCTGCGGAATAGCCCGTGCCCCGCAAACCGATCTGATAGGTCTTGTCCGCGGTGATCAGCCCTTCCTCATAGGCGCGCCGAAACACCGTGCCATGCGCCTCTTTCTCGCCGAACATCTCGTCATTGACGTCCGCATGGGCATCCACATGCACCAGGGCGACAGGCCCATGGCGCTTGGCAATGCTGCGCAGGATCGGCAGCGTGATCGAGTGATCGCCACCGATGGCCATGGGGATCGCGTCATAGTTCAGAATGGCATCGTAGCTTTGTGCAATGATGCGCAAACTGTCCGACAGCGAAAAGGTGTTGATTGCCAGATCGCCAATATCGGCCACCTGCAAACTGTCAAAAGGTGCGGCCCCGGTTTGCAGGTTATAAGGACGGATCATCGCGGATTCGCTGCGCACCTGCTTGGGCCCGAATCGCGTGCCCGAGCGCCAGGATGTGCCGATGTCGATCGGGACACCCAGGATCGCCACGTCCAGGCCCTTGAGGTCATTGACGGAGGGCAACCGCATGAACGTGTTGGGCCCGGAGAACCGCGCCAGATCGTTACCGCTGACTGGTTGGTTCCTAAGCACTGCGTCGCATCCTCCAGCCCAGCAAACAGCAAATCTCGGTCGCGACATGCGCGCCTGCG
>CAYGQZ010000571.1:0-1521 GCA_964352055.1 uncultured Rhodobacterales bacterium | reverse complement strand
CGCTGAACGTCCCCATGTGGCGCGAAGTGCAGCAAGGCTGCCTCAGTTCCTCGCTTTCACCCGGATTGCGCGGCCCCCATGAGTTGCTCCAGTCGCGCAGCATTGACGCCAAGATCTGACTGGCCAAAGCGCAGACGCGCATGCATTTTCAGGGTTCCGTCGGCATATTCAACGGTCGTGAAATCCGGAAAACCGATCCATTTGGACCGCGTGCGATAGGTGATGCGCCCCTCGGCCACGGATCCTGCTATCACGTCTGTGCGCGCCAATGCCGTTGCAAAATCATGCACCCGCACAAACGCATCCCGGTCCGCCGTCAGCACACGGATGGCACCCCCCGCAAAATCCGCGTCCACATTGGCTTCAATCGGCTGGTGCCACCGCGCCACATCCGTCGGAGCCAGCCGCACGAACAGCAAAACGCCAAGGACAAGAACAGCCAAGGCAGCAAAAACATACATCACAATCCTCATTTCCAGCCTTTCAGCGTTCCATAAATACTCAAACTCGCATGCGTTCAGCGATAGGCAACCCCGGGCAGGATGCACAACATCTCATAGAGAATATTCGCCCCTGTCAGCGCCGTGTTGCCCGACGGATCATAGGGCGGTGACACCTCCACCAGATCGCAGCCGACAATGTTCAATCCTTTGAGGCTGCGGATCAACTGCATCGCTTGCGGGGTCGTCAATCCGCCAATCTCGGGCGTGCCCGTACCGGGCGCAAAGGCGGGATCAAGACTGTCGATGTCATAGGTGATATAGGTCGGCAACGTCCCGATATCGCGCCGGATTTCGGCCCCAAGCGTGCTCAGGTCCCGCCCCCACAGGTCCGGCGCCAGAAAATGCTGAAAGCCCCAGTCGCGGGCTTCGGTAAAGTCCTCTGCCGAATAGCCGGTTCCGCGCAACCCGATCTGATAGGTCTTGTCCGGATTGATCAGCCCTTCCTCATAGGCCCGCCGGAACACCGTGCCATGGGCTTCCTTTTCTCCGAACATCTCGTCATTGACGTCCGCATGGGCATCCACATGGACAAGGGCCACAGGTCCGTGACGTTTGGCAATGCTGCGCAGGATCGGCAGCGTGATCGAGTGATCGCCGCCAATGGCCATGGGGATCGCGTCATAGTTCAGGATGCCATCGTAACTCTCTGCAATAATGCGCAAACTGTCCGACAGCGAAAAGGTGTTGATCGCCAGATCACCAATATCGGCCACCTGCAGGCTGTCAAAAGGCGCGGCCCCAGTCTGCAGGTTATAAGGACGGATCATTGCGGATTCGCTGCGCACCTGCTTGGGCCCGAACCGTGTGCCTGACCGCCAGGATGTGCCGATGTCGATCGGGATACCCAGGATCGCCACGTCGAGGCCCTTGAGGTCATTGACGGAGGGCAACCGCATGAATGTGTTGGGCCCGGAAAACCGCGCCAGATCGTTGCCGCTGACCGGTTGGTTCCTACGCACTGCTTCGCATCCTCCAGCCCAGCAAACAGCAAATCTCGGTCGCGACATGCGCGCCTGCG
>CAYGQZ010000570.1:0-1529 GCA_964352055.1 uncultured Rhodobacterales bacterium | reverse complement strand
GCGCCATGAGCTGGCACCAGTCTTCTTGCGCCGAGCAATAGAGCGTCAGCTTGTCGGCCTGCGCCGCCGATACCGAAGCGGCCAGTGCAATCGCGGTGCCAAGGCAGTTGTGGTCAGCCTCTTTATTTCTTTTCCTGCCATTGAGTTCATTTTCTCCGGCTTGCCCGGTTTCTTGTTTGCTCGATGCTATGCGGATTTTCGCATGTCCTCTATAATTGTTATGGTTTTGCGGTTTTCATCGACTTCGTTAAGAAGCTCCGCAAGCTCTTTTTCCTCCACCAGCCTGGCCGCCTTTTTGGGCGAAAACCAATGGCGTTTTCGTTGTTTGCGCTCTTTCCAGCGGCGTTCGAGTTTTTCGACGACCATCGGATAAAGCGTCACTCGGCAAGGGATCTCTTTGCCGTTATCGAGCCGTTTGGCATAGTGGTAATGCCCGATGGCGGTTTTCGAGACGTATCCAACAGCCCCGGCTTCTTCGAGGGCTTCGATCTCGGCGGCGCGCCACGGCTTCTTGCCGTCCATTTCCCAGCCCTTGGGCATGACCCAGCGACCCCGATCGCGTGATGTCACCATCAATACGCACAATTTGCCGTTCTTGTCCCAACGTACCGGAAGTGCCGCGATTTGTGGGATGGGGCGCTTGACCTTGCTCATGCTGTGCCCCTTACGCTGCGTGGCCGGGCAAGGCGGCTTTCCAGAAGATCGCCGGTTTCCTCGGCAATCGGATAGGCGACATATGTAAGGGCTGCGTTGACCTGTTTCAGCACCCGCAGGGTTTCCTGATGGATATTGGTGGTCTCGATGCTGGCCGTCGCGCCGCGTTGCAACCGTTTCAGGTGCCGTTCCTGCAGCTTTTGTTCCTCGATGCGGATGCGATCCTTTTCGACTACAAGCTGTCGCGCGGCCTCAGCATCGCCGGTTGTCAGAACACTGAGCGCCAATTGACCGTTGGTGACAATCTGGTCGTGGAAATGCTCTATATCGGCAAGACCTTCATCGGAAAACGTGATGGCCTCGTCCGACATCTTTTTTGCCAGGGCCACAAGGTTGACCGCGATGCGGTCGGCGGCCTCTTCAAGGCTGTTGGCCATGGCGACGATTTCGAGCGTTTTCTTGTCGTGTGATGGTTGAATGCTGGTTTCGCGCAAACGCGACACATAAATCTTTGTCTCGAAATGCATCCGGTCGATTTCATCCTCGCGCAGTTGGATCACACGGGCCTGTTCGGGATCCCAATCGCGGAAGAGGTGCATGACCGGAACCAATATGGCCTGCACGGTTTCAGACATCCGCAACAATTCCCGCTGTGCGCAGGCCAGCGCCAGCGGAGCGTGATCCAAGGCGTCTGGATCCAGTGCGGTCAGCGATCCTGTTTCCGGGGCACCGTGGCGGGGCAGCGCCCGGTCTACCAATCGCACGATCCCACCGGCCAGCGGGAGCGTCGCCAACAGGACCATCCCGTTCAGCACAATATGCAGCGTGACAGCTTGCGCAGCCGCGCTTGCACCGAAAAAGGTCAGATCCACAGC
>CAYGQZ010000569.1:0-1531 GCA_964352055.1 uncultured Rhodobacterales bacterium | reverse complement strand
TCGCCATGACCACGCGGTAGCGCGCGTCAAACTCGCGGCGGGCTTCATAGCCTTGCTCAAGCGCAATCTGCGCCTGCACAAGTTGTTGCTGCGTTTCGGCAATTGGGCGCAAATCCCGACCCAAAAGCAAGGCGGCGTTCTCTTTGCCAAAGCGGTGAAACGTATAGCGTACCGGGTATTGCCAGACGGCATTGTCCGAATGGTTCAATTCCAGCGGTTTCTTGGGGACAGTGCCGGCCAGGTATGCCGCATGGGCCGCGTTGAATTTGACCACACTTTCCACGGTGAGGAAGTCAACGATGGATCGACCTTCCCAATGGCGAAGATTTCCAAAGGTGGCATCCTGCGCATTCAGGACAACCGAAAGCACAGTACCGGACTCCGACACGACCAGCGCGATATCCGAGGCTGCACCGATGATGCTGCTGAGAAACTCAGGCTCGATGAGCGGCACCGAGCCGCTCGTCCAGAAGTTGCTGCCCCTGGTGGTCATCGTCCGCCCAATGCCTTCTGCCTTCTGGAGCAAAAGCTCACTACATCTTTTGCTGAATTGGTTACCAGGTCTACGCCTGTGTGTTCCTTGATCGCGTTTGCATTGCCTTTTATCGGGCCACCCAACGCAAGAACCGGTGGCGCAGCGGCAAGACCTCGTATTTTATTGACCGTTCTGGCAACATAATCAAGCGGCGCACCTCGGGCGCAGGAAAACAGGACCATATCGGGCTGATCATACTTGATCCGCGTTTCAACATGTTTGGGGCTTTCGCAAAACGAAACGCTGGCATCGCAGCCAAGGCGGCGCAACTGACCGGCGACAACGCTCGCGCCCAGGAAATGCTGTTCTCCCTCGGGCACGATCACGAGGGCGCTGAGCACATCAGACGAACTCACCGATTGCACAGCCGCCACTTCGACCGATGCTTCCGTCAGCAGCGCCTGAAGCCGCAAGGCCCCTACCGTCACATCCGCAAAATCGATATCGGACGACACCCAAAGCTCACCAAGGCAAACCGCAGTCTGGGGAATGTACAGGTCAATGACGGTTTCGACAGTCAACCGATAGCCGCGCAACTCGTGCATGACCTGAACAGGATCAAACCAGCTTGACGACAAGGTCGCGCGCAATAAGTAATCAAGGACAATGCCACGGGCTCCTGACGCTGTGACGTTTTGTCTTTCCGACAGGAGGGTCAGCACTTGCGACGCGAGGGGCTCCAAGTTTTGGTTCTTTTGTCCAGAACCGAATTGTCCAAATCTGACGTCATGCGTCATATATTACCCCAATCGGCAGCAACGCAGTTGACGACCCTGACGCATCAGAGCCGTGGGTTCGACAAAAACTCTCTGCCTCACGGGCCAAGATGTCAACCTAATTTGACAGTTTACAGACATTCCGGCTCGCTTTCTTGACGTAATGCACTGGGTGGCGGCTATATTTCACTTATTTCCTTAAAATCAGGCCTTCCAGACAGCCCGATGTCAACAAATCTGAGCAGGTTACCGATGTTGAGTGTAAGTTTTAATTGACACT
>CAYGQZ010000568.1:0-1534 GCA_964352055.1 uncultured Rhodobacterales bacterium | reverse complement strand
GCCGGGCGACGCGAGTGGGCTTCAGCCTGAAGACCCGACATTGGCGGCGCTTCTCAAACCCCTTGGATACGCGACGGGTCAATTCGGCAAGAACCATCTTGGAGACCGGGACGAGTTCTTGCCAACCAATCATGGCTTTGATGAATTTTTTGGAAACCTGTACCACCTGAACGCCGAAGAAGAACCGGAGAACCCGGATTATCCAAAAGATCCGGCATTCCGGGAGCAATGGGGACCCCGTGGGGTCATTAAGTCTTCGGCCGATGGCGAGATTGAAGATACAGGACCGCTGACGCGGGAGCGGATGGAAACGGTCGACCAGGAGTTCCTGGCCGCGACCTTCGACTTCATTGAACGGAAAGAAGCGGAAGACACGCCGTGGTTCGTCTGGTTCAACACCACCCGCATGCACATATTTACCCATCTTCAATCTGAGGCACGCGGTGTCACAGGGCTTGGAATCTTTGCGGACGGCATGGTGGAACACGACGGTCACGTCGGTCAGTTGCTGGACAAACTCGATGAAATGGGCATCGCCGACAACACCATCGTGATCTACACGACAGACAACGGCGCTGAAAAGTTCTCATGGCCCGATGGCGGCACCTCTCCGTTCCGGGGCGAGAAAGCCACAACCTGGGAAGGCGGCATTCGCATCCCCTTCATGATCCGCTGGCCCGGGAATATTGATGCCGGAGCGATCAACAACGAGATCCTGAGTCTCGAAGACATGGTGCCGACGCTGATGGCAGCCGCCGGCGAGCCCGACATCACGCAAAAGCTGCTCGATGGTCACACGGCGGGCGACAAGACCTTCAATGTACATCTGGATGGCTATAATCTGCTGCCAGCAATGACGGGCGACAGTGAAGAGTGGCCGCGCGACCGGTTCTTTGCCTATGTCGATGACGGATCCTTGGGTGCCGTGCGCTTCAACCGGTTCAAGGCGCATTTCAGCACGCAAGATCATCTGGGAATGGATGCCTGGTTCAAAGCTCAGACGCCCCGCAAGGCGCCCTTGTTCATTGATCTGCGCGCGGATCCTTTCGAAATGGCGCCGGAGGAGGCGTCCAACTACGATGACTGGGTCAATCGCCGCATGTTTGTGATCGCCCCGACAGTGGCCGTTGTTCAGGAGCATCTGGAGACCTTCCAGGACTACCCGCCACGCCAGGAAAGCGGCAGGTTCACACCCAAGCAGTAAGCCTCCTTCCGGTGTGTCGAGCCGTTGGGAATAGCTCAGCTTGTTGGCTATGGTAGCAGAAAAGGCGGTGTCGCGCAGGCGACACCGCCTTGAAAGGTCGCATTCTAGGTGATGACGCAGAGCGGATTCACGTCAATCGTCGCATGGGCAATCAGGACCGATATCTGGTCAACTGAGCGTTGGCCGGCTTGATCAGGTTTTGCTGCAGAAACGTTCAAATTCGGGACATCTGAGCGGATGATGAACACGACTGAGGGTCAGAACCCTAGACGACCGAAACACCGATGATGGCTGGATGTCCCAAAAGCAGCAACACGAATAGGCCAAGCC
>CAYGQZ010000567.1:0-1535 GCA_964352055.1 uncultured Rhodobacterales bacterium | reverse complement strand
GGTTGGCGTTCTCCGTGACCTTCGGCGGCCAGTTGGAACTTGCGCATCGGTTCGACATAGAGGGAGAAGAGATACGGCTGCGGGCTGTCATAGAGGCCCATGCCCACGGCCCAGTCCTGATAGGCGGTGTTCCATGGTTTGTAGTAGTTGGCCCCCTCGGGGATGTGCTCGACAAAGAACCCGCCGTTTTCGATATATTTGTTCAACTGTTCGGGGTTCACTTCGCCGCGCCCGGTCTGGGTGCCATCGCCGCGGAAGCCTGCCAGCGGACCAATACCCGGTTTGCGGATGTGGTTGACGATATAGTCGCCATAGTCCGCGTATTTCTGGCTGCCGTCTTCGTTGATGAAACCCGGCAGTTTCAGCTTGGCGCCCAGCTCGCAGAGCATGGACTGGAAGCCCCGTACGTCCCGGTCCGGCTCGATCACCGGCCAGCGAATGGCGTCGGCGGCGGCGTCCGCTTCGCAGATCGGGCGGTCGAGCAGCGAGATACAGTCATGCCGTTCCAGATAGGTGGTGTCCGGCAGGATCAGGTCAGCATAGGCCACCATTTCCGAGCTGTAAGCGTCGGAATATATGATGTGCGGGATGACGTAGTCGCCGTTTGCGTCCTTGTCGGTCAGCATTTCCATGACGCCGCCCGTGTTCATGGACGAGTTCCACGACATGTTGGCCATGTACATGAAGAGTGTGTCGATCTTGTAGGGATCGCCCGCGTGCGCGTTGGAGATGACCATATGCATCAGCCCGTGCGATGACATCGGGTTCTCCCACGTGAACGCCTTGTCGATACGGGACGGGCTGCCGTCGGCTTTCAGCATCAGATCGTCGGGACCCTGAACAAAGCCCAGATGCGGCCCGTCGAGAGGCGAGTTCGGGGTGACCTTGCTGTGCGGTTTTGGGTGGGCTGTGGCCGGCTTGGGGTAGGGCGGTTTGAACCGGAAACCGCCGGGCACCTCGACGCTGCCGAGGATGATTTGAAGCACGTGCAGGGCGCGGCAGGTCTGGAAACCATTTGCATGGGCGGAAATCCCGCGCATGGCGTGGAAGCTGACCGGGCGGCCCTGCATCTTGGAATGCGTTTCGCCGCGGAAATCTGTCCATTCCACGTCAAGCTCAAAGGCTTCCTCGAAGGCGACGCGTGCAATTTCGTTGGCAATGGCACGGATGCGGCCCGCGGAAATACCGGTGCGATCAGCCACGGCTTCGGGTGCGTATGTGTCGCTCAGGTACCGATCTGCCATGTGATGCATGACCGTGCGGTGGGTAACGCCGTCCGCCTCGTGGGTTGCAGTCAGGTCAGGTTTGACGCCTTTCTGATCGAAGGGCGTCAGCTTGCCCGTGACCCGGTCCATGACCAGTTCCTTGCCCGCGTCATCCCGCAGAAGAAGGCCGAATTCAGGGGAGTTTTTGTCGCCGTTCACCAGGCAGGACGCGTTGGTATAGCGTGCCAGATAATCGACGTCGATTTTCCCGGCTTTCATCAGGCAATGGATCAGTGACAGGATGAAAAGACCGTCCGTGCCGGGCGTTAT
>CAYGQZ010000566.1:0-1537 GCA_964352055.1 uncultured Rhodobacterales bacterium | reverse complement strand
GACGCCCGTCACCGTCCATGTCGAACGCGGTCGCAAGGCCGGTATTCGGACGCAGGCTGAAAAAATGAGGATAACCCGCCGCGGCCGCAAAACGGGTCAGCGCTTCGTTGGTCATATCATAATCGATGCCCTGCAGGGCCAGAACGTCGGCATTCGCGGCCTTGATGACCGCCAGAACTGCGTCGATCTGATCGTCGCCGCCGCGTGCCAGATCCCGCAGGAACAGGCCCGGCCCATCGCGCTGCAATTCGGTGTTGTATGTGGCCACGCGCAGGCGCTCTGCCTGCGCCGCGACAGACCAGAGCAGCGCAATCGCGGCAATCAGACCACTTGCAAGGCCGCGCCGGAACGGGCGTAGGCGCGCTTGCGCTGGTCGCGGATCATCTCGGCGATCCGCTGCATCGCAATGCCACGCATGATCATACTTGCAGGAAGAAAGGCCCATGCGGTCATCGTCCAGATCAGGGTTTGGGGGCTGTCGAACATGATCGGGTTTAGCAGGTCTGCCGTTGCCTTGACCACTACAGGAATCACAAAAGGCAGCAAAAAGCCAAGCACGATGTTCACCCAGGCATCGCGCTGCAACCGATACAGCACGTCACCGCCCGCAGTGGGGTCAAACTGGGGCAGGTTCACCCAGATGTTGAAGGCGCCGCCGCGCGAAGGCCATCCCTTGACGCGCACCAGGTAAAGGAACGCGGCCATGGCGGTGAGAGAGGCGAGATAAGCAATCCCCGCCGCCGTGCGCACCAGCGCGATAAGGTCCGGGGTGGCCCCTTCGGGCAGCATCCGGACAACCAGGCGCACCGGCGAGGCGGCAAAATCGATGCTGTTGGCGATGATTGTCCCAATGGCGGTCAGCGCCCGGGTCATTTCGGTTGGCTGCGTCTGGCCCTTGAAGATCAGGCTCAGACAGAGAACCGTGCCAAACAAGGCCAGATAGCGCAGGCGGTTCAACGGGCGGGCGTCGCGGAACTCGACGATGCTGGGGCTGGCAGCGCTGTATTCGACAAAGGTGAAAAGGGCCGCAATCGCCGCAATGAAGATCGTGACATGGGACGTGTCAGCCGTCGCATGCGGCAGGATCAGTGCCGGTGTTGCAATCACCAATGCGACAAGAAAAGCCCGCGCCGCAGCGCCTGCCAGTCGTTCTATCACGTTTCAATCCCTTCAAACTGGCCAGCCGCGATACGTTGCCGCGCACTTGTTCCAACTTGAACCTGCCGTGTCAGACAGGTGCCTCAATATTGCCGTATTTCTGCCTTGATTGCCTGAACGGCTCAAGTCCGTTGAACTGCCATGCAGAATTTGGGTGCATTTGAAAGCGGGGGTGGTGCCATTGTGCACCAAGTCTTTCGATGTGCACGATGGGGCCCCCACATCTGGGGGTCGGGCCTTGCGGCGCACATAGAGTACCGGGCGGCGCATGGCCCCGCCCGGACAAAACGATCAGGTCAGACCCAGGGACGGGCCTGTGAGGCCTGCGCTTCAAAGCTGTCGATGCTGTCGGCCTTGGCCATGGTCAGGCCAATATCGT
>CAYGQZ010000565.1:0-1545 GCA_964352055.1 uncultured Rhodobacterales bacterium | reverse complement strand
GCATTTGGGCGAGCTGGCGCAATCAACAGACCTGAGCCGTTACGTGCTTTGACAACTACACCTGGTTTGTTTTTGCAGGCCAGACATACCATTTCCAGAGTGGCAGGCTTTCCATAACGGGCTGATGGGCGCAAGGATCGGGCAATTGAATCGCTGATCGTTGCCTGATGGGGCGTAGATCACAAGCCTACCTGAGAAAGCCTTGCCCGTGGCCTATCCGCCCCAGCCTAGACTGGTCGCATTTCTGACGCAGAACAGTCGCTGGCTCGCAGCCGGCGGTGTGCTGACACTTTTGTCGTCCTTCGGGCAGACCTATTTCATCTCCATCTTTGCGGCGCAAATCCAATCTGACTTTGGCCTGTCCCATGGCACCTGGGGCGCGATCTATTCCATCGGTACGGCGGCTTCGGCCGGGGTCATGATCTGGGCTGGAGGATTGACGGATCGGTGGCGCGCGCGCAGCCTTGGCGTTCTGGTGCTGGCGTTGCTGGCGGCATCCTGCCTTGCGATGGCACTCAACCCTTACGCCGCATTACTGCCCTGTGTGATCTTTGCCCTTCGGCTGACCGGTCAGGGCATGTGCAGCCATATTGCCATCGTTGCGATGGCGCGCTGGTTTGTTGCAACGCGCGGCAAGGCTCTTTCCATTGCAACGCTCGGGTTTTCCATCGGCGAGGCGGTTTTGCCGCTCGCCTTCGTTGCTTTGCTCACCATATGGCCGTGGCGGTCGCTTTGGGTTGGGGCGGCCGTTGTTGCTCTGATTGGCATTCCCATCCTGCTGACCTTGCTGCGCACGGAACGCACACCGCAATCGATGGCGTCCGAAGATCAGAGCACCGGCATGTTGGGTCAACATTGGACCCGCCATAGTGCTTTGCGCAATCCGCTGTTCTGGTTCATGGTTCCCGCGATCCTTGGTCCCGCGGCGTTCAACACGGCGTTCTTTTTTCACCAGGTCTACTTCGCAGAGATCAAAGGCTGGTCACATCTGGCGTTTGTGTCTCTGTTTCCGGTCTATACGGTCATCGGCATCGGAGCGATGATCCTGTCGGGCATTGCCCTGGATCGGTTCGGGACCGCACGATTGATCCCCCTGTACCAACTGCCCATGGTTGCTGCTTTCCTTGTTTTTTCCACAGCGTCCTCGATCACCGGGCTGGCGATTGGGTTTGTCTTTCTTGCGCTGACAACCGGAATGAATTCAACGCTCCCCAATGCGTTCTGGGCCGAGTTTTACGGGACCCGACACATCGGATCGATCAAGGCGATGGCCATGGCCGTCATGGTCTTGGGGTCCGCCATCGGACCGGGACTCACAGGGATACTGATCGATCTGAGCGTGGACCTGAGGACTCAATATATCGGTGTTTCAGCATATTTCGTGCTTACAAGTGTGTTGATGTGGGTCGGGATTCGAAAGGTGCGTACAGATTTACCGGTTTCGGCGTAGGTAAACATAATAGGCACCGCCCCCGCCATGGCGGATATGCGCCTGCGTCACTTGCAGGATCGCCGAAGATAACGGCGGCATGCTCAGCCATTGCG
>CAYGQZ010000564.1:0-1549 GCA_964352055.1 uncultured Rhodobacterales bacterium | reverse complement strand
TCAGAATTCGATCCAAGGGCAAGACTGGCCGGGTACTGGGAAAGGTGCGGCGCACCGGCCCGCGCAGCGCCGTGCCCACCAGTTTGCGATGAAACATCAATCCGCCCCAAGGCCGCCATTCGTTCAGATCACCCAGCAGTATGGTCTGCATCGGCGGGCGGCGGCGCAGGTATTGTCCCAAAATGCGCATCTGCACGATCCGCAAAGGCTGAAACAGGGACAGATGTGTGCTCATGATACGAACCGGTCGCGGGCCACATACTGTTTCGACAGAAACCGCGCCACGATGGCAGTGACCCGGCAGGTCGATGACGTCGATCTGCCGGGGGTGCAGCGCCGGTGACAGAAATAGAATCGTTCCCAGAAATCCATCGCTTTGGGGTCCCCATCGCGACGCTGTGTCATGGACATAGTCTAGACCAGTGTGTTCCGCGATCCGCTTCATGTCGAAAATCCGCGCATGCGGTCGGCATTCACCGTCTGCTTCTTGCAGCGCCAGAGCATCCAGCTCGCCTGAGCCGAAAACCTGACCAATGACCTCTTCAATGCGCGTGGGATCTATCTTGCCATCACTGCCCCTTGCGCGGTGCACATTCCATGTCGCGCATCGCAATTCCCGGACCGTCATTCGATAAAACCTGCCTTTTACGTCCGATGCTCTAAATCCCGTGGTAGCACAACTATATCACGCGCAAGGTGTGGCGAGACCGTTATCCGGCAAATCGCAGGCCCGAACCAGAAAAGGACATATGACATGATGCGAACACTCCTATCTGCTACCGCTCTTTTCGTCACGCAGACCGCAACCGCTTGGGCGGATCCGGCACGCTACGAACTCGATCCGGAACATACTTCTATTTACTTTACCGTTGACCACGTCGGCTACGCCAAGACGCTGGGTCTTTTCACCGGCATGAGCGGCAGCTTTATCTATGACGTCGATACGCAGGACCTGAGCGATGTCAGGGTGGCAATCGATGCAGCGACGGTACAAACCTTTCACGATGCCCGGGATCGCCATGTGCGCAGCGGTTCGTTCCTGAATGTTTCGGATCATCCTGCAATCACCTTTGTTGCCAGCGCGGGCACACCCGCCGGCGACACAAAGGGCACCGTGACCGGAGACCTGACGATCATCGGCGTGACACTGCCGGTGACGCTGGATGTGACGCTGAACAAATCTGCGGCCTACCCGTTCGGCCACAAGCGCGAGGTGCTGGGCCTGTCCATGACGACAACGATCCAGCGCAGTGATTTCGGCATGACCTATGGCGTGGACAACGGCCTCGTCGGGGATGAGGTCGTGATCAATATTGAAACCGAGGCCATGAAGATGGACTGATGGAATGCGCCGTTGACCTGAACGCCTGTCGCGCGACGCCCTGTTGCAATGGCTGGCCGGGTACTGTCCACCATGCCGCACGCAATCCTTCGTCCATCCATAGTTTGATCTGAGCGGTTCCGGGCCTCACCATCTAAACCAGAGCACGGATGACCTGTTCCGTGTTGGTCACAAGCGACACATTTTGCAGCGCATAATCGATGCTTG
>CAYGQZ010000563.1:0-1551 GCA_964352055.1 uncultured Rhodobacterales bacterium | reverse complement strand
ACGTGTGGCCCGCGCGCATGCTGTTCGTTGGTTTGCCTGCATCGATCGCACTGGGCTGTCTGGCGGGGGTGATCCTTTTCCCCGCGTGGCCCTTTGCTGCCGTGGCCCTGGTGGCCGCGATACTGGCCCCGACGGATGCAGCCTTGGGGCAAGCGGTCGTTGAAAATGAAGATGTGCCATTGCAGCCAAGACGGGCGCTGACGGTTGAAAGCGGTCTCAACGATGGTTTGGCCCTGCCGGTGATCCTGTTCTTTGCCAGCCTTACCGCTGCAGAAACGACAGCCAACGGGGGCGATTGGCTGATCTTTGGCGCAAAACAGATCGTGCTGGGACCCATCATGGGGGCCATGGTGGGCGCTGTTGGCGGGTGGGCTTTGCTGCGGGCGCAAGCGGCTGGATCGACCTCGGACACCTATGAAGGCATCGGCGCGCTGGCGTTGGCAGGTGCCGCGTACATCGCCGCCGTTACGGTCGGAGGCAACGGCTTTATCTCGGCCTTTGTGGCAGGGCTTGCATTTGGGGGCGTGGTCAAGGGCGCGTGCAGCTTTGTCTATGAGTTCACCGAAAGCGAGGGGCAGATGCTGGCCTGGGGGTCGTTTCTGCTGCTGGGGGCGGCACTGGTGCCGGACGCGGTGGCGCATCTGACGTGGCCAGTGTTTGCGCTGATCCTGACAAGCCTGTTCATCGTGCGCCCTCTGGCCATCTGGGTGGCCCTGATCGGGACAGACACAAGCCCGCTGACGCGATTGTTTTTCGGCTGGTTTGGTCCGCGCGGTCTGGCGACTGCACTCTTTGCCTTGCTGGTGATTGAACAGATCCCCGAAGAGTATGGCGAACAAATACTGCACATCGCGGTGAACACGGTTTGGATCAGCGCGCTGCTGCATGGCATCAGCGCCGCACCTGCCGCCAGATGGTACGGCGCGAAAATGGCCGAAGCCACAGACATGCAAGACAGCGACCAACGTGCGGCGAATGAAAACCGTATTTCCAACTGAAACTGGTTTTTGAGAACGGCGAAAAGGGAACGGACATGAACAAGACAGCGATCTTCAAACTCAGCGAACTTGCCGACCGAAAACCTGAATACGCCCTCGTCGGAGAGGTGGATCTCGTCGTTGTTCGCTTTGATGACGCGATTTCGGTTTTTTACGGACGTTGCCTGCACCGTGGCGCGTTGATGTCGGATGGCCATGTGCGCGGCAATGATCTGATCTGCGGCGTGCATGATTGGGATTATCGGCTGGATACGGGCGTATCCGCCTATGCCAATGACGAAAAACTTCCTAAGTTCAAATCCTGGACGGACGGCGATGACGTTTGCGTGGATGCGGACGAGATCAATGCCTGGGCGCTGGACAATCCGCAACCCTTCAATCGCGAGGCGTATCTGGGGCTTTATGCGGACACAAGCCACGGGACGGCAGAAGAGCCTTACACCGGCCTGATCCAGCAATATGCCCGCGATGGGCTGAGCAAGACGGGGCACCACGGCGTTGTGGCCTCGATGGGGGTGCCCCGCACCGCGTTGCCCGATTGGGACGATATTCA
>CAYGQZ010000562.1:0-1553 GCA_964352055.1 uncultured Rhodobacterales bacterium | reverse complement strand
ACGCGCCGTTTTGGCCGATCAGGCCTCTTCAGCTTTGTGCTTGCGTGTTGCGCCCCCGCAACGGGCGACCTTTGGCCTGCCATCGGCAGAACAGGCCATTGGCCTGGACCAGGCGTGCACGCCAAACCCATTCTTGCCACCCGGGAAAAGGGCCGCATCATACGGCCCTTGGCTCATTCTGCGGCGATCTTGATCACCGGCTCCATTTCGGCCAGTTTCGCGTCGCTGAGGTGGCATTTGACCTGATGACCCTCTGCCAGCATCCGCACCGGCGGCACTTCTTTCTCACACAAGCCGCCCGGAACTTCGGATTTCCAACGGCACCGGGTCTGGAACGGGCAGCCCGGGGGCGGGTTCATGGCCGACGGGATATCGCCCTCAAGCACGATGTGCTGTTTCTGGACGGACGTGTCCGCAATCGGAACCGCCGACAAGAGTGCCTCGGTATAGGGGTGGTAGGGCGGGGAAAAGACCTGATCGGTCGTGCCCAGTTCAACCACATGGCCCAGATACATCACCATGACGCGGTCGCTGAGATAGCGGACAATCGACAGATCGTGGCTGATGAACAAAAGCGTGGTTTTGTGCTCGCGCTGAATCTCCATCAACAGGTCGGTCACGGCCGCCTGGACAGACACGTCAAGGGCAGAGACCGGTTCATCCGCAACCACGATGCGGGCATCACCGGCAAAGGCCCGGGCAATCCCGACGCGCTGTTTCTGGCCACCCGACAACTGGCGCGGCATCCGGTCGGCAAAGGCGCGGGGCAGTTTGACAAGGTCCAGCAGTTCCAGCATGCGCTGACGCCGCTCGCCCTCATTCTTGCCGATCTTGAAAATCTCCAGCGCCCGAATGATCTGGCGACCGACCGTCATGGACGGGTTCAGGGTGTCGAACGGGTTCTGGAACACCATCTGGATGTCCGCAACCGTCTGGGTGTCGCGCTTTTCAATCGGAATATCGTGGATCTGCTTGTTGCCAAGGGTGATGGTGCCTTCGGTCGCCGTCTCCAGCCCCATCAACACTTTGGCAAAGGTGGACTTGCCACAGCCGGATTCGCCCACGATGGCCAGTGTCTCGGATTCGCGGGCCTCGAAACTGAGGGTCTCGTTCGCCTTGACCACTTTCTTTTCGCCGGACGAGAACAGGGCAGAGGCCGCAACCTCATAATACTTCTTGAGGTTGTCCATCTTCAGAACGACATCGCCCACCGCCCCCTTGGTCTTGACCTCACCCAGCGCCGGCGGGGCATTCCAGTCGATTTCCTGGAACTTGAGGCAGCGGGTCTCGTGGCTGCCATCGGCATTGGTCGGAGCCATCTTGATGGTCTTGTCCGCATCACAGCGTCCGGCCTCGAAATAATCGCAACGCGGGCCAAAGTTGCATCCGGGCGGGCGTTCATGGGGCAGGGGGAAGTTGCCGGGAATCGCAACCAGCGGGCGCGCGTTCTTGTCCGCACCGGGCAGCGGGATCGACCGGAACAGGGCCTGCGTATAGGGGTGCTGCATCTCGTCAAAGACTTGCTTGATGCTGCCGCGTTCCACGGCCTCGCC
>CAYGQZ010000561.1:0-1554 GCA_964352055.1 uncultured Rhodobacterales bacterium | reverse complement strand
TCAGCCCGGCTTTGGATCCTTCGGCGGCGGTGTCGCCACCATTGGTGACCAGAACGCGGGCCGCGCCGCGCGCGATCAAGCCTTGTGCGGCGTCCGTGGCGCTGTCGAATTGCCGTTGGCACAGCAATCCGGCTTCTTCGAGGTTCACATAGAGCGTGCCCCTGCTGTGGGTCAAGAAGGGCGCCAACCGTTCGGCCTTGCCGGGAGAAGCCGGAGCGACCCGTAAATCGGCAAGGGTCAGAAGCGGGCTGGTGGTGATTTCGCTCAGCAGGTCGATTGTCAGGTTGCCATCCAGCGCCACAAGACCCGCATAGGGCGCCTGCGGCGTTGCCAGCGTTCCATCGGTGAGCGGGCGCAGGATCTTGGCTCCGGCGGCCTCCAGCGAATGCGCGTCCGCGATGGCGGCAATCAGCCCGTTTGCCCCTTCGACCGCCATATAGCGATCTGTGGGCAAATCCTCGGATCGGTAGACCGTGTCCGTCACCATGCCACGCGCGGCGCAGGCTGCGATCAATTCGTCACCTTCCGCGTCGCGCCCGATGGCGGTCAAAAGGGCTGGTGTCAGACCAAAGCGGGCCAGCGTCATGGCGATGTTCATCGCAACGCCGCCGGGCAGGCGGGTGATGCGCCCCGGCACATCCGACCCCTGGCGCATCGCAAGGGGTGCGCGTCCGATCACGTCCCAAAGGACAGAACCGATGCAAAGGATATCAGGCCGCGTTGTCATGACTGCCTTGTGCCGCGTGGCCGCAAACAAGGCAAGCCCGACCGATCGGGATCAGCGGGCAGGCACTCCGAAGGTGAGTGCGGCCCAGAATGTGTCCCAGACTGCGTCCTCATTGTCATCTGCTGTGGCCAGTACGACACCATCAAAAAGGTAATCATGACCGGGGGACACTGGAATGGCCGCAATGCCCTCGGCATTTGTCCGATGCAGGGTAATGTCGACGGTGCCGTCAGGCGCACGCTCAAAAACTTCAACTCGGGCATCGGCACGTGGCATGCCCTGATACAGCAACTGAACCCGCATGATCCCGTCAAACTCGGGTGCATAGGGATTGCTCAGGGCTATGAATTCGGTTTTGAGGCCCATTTCCCGGTCTGCGCCCGCGCCGTCACCCACCGCGATCAGCGCTTTGACGTGGCGTGTATAACGCTCCTTGAAAGGCACATCCCCAAAGCCGTTGGCGTCGTGACGGGCCTTGATGTCCGAAAAATCCTTGTGGGCCGCGAAGGCCGCGAATTTTTCCCACTCTTTGTAGGTGACAAAAGACGGCGTTGTTTCGTGAACGACCACAACAAGGCCTGCGCCCGGCGCGCCGATATTCAAGGCCGGGCTGTCACCCATGCGACCTTGCACTGGTGCCACGGAGTCTCCGGCAATCACGTCAAACCGGGCAATGTTCCGATCAAAATAGGCCAGCGATGTGCCTTTGAACTTTTGGCCGTTCTTGAGGTGGGCCGCAATCTGATCGCCTGGTGCGACTTGAAATGCCTCCGGTTCGATCCAGAATTCATGGGCGGTTGCAACGCTGGCACAAATCGCGCACCACA
>CAYGQZ010000560.1:0-1558 GCA_964352055.1 uncultured Rhodobacterales bacterium | reverse complement strand
GGTGCGCCCACTGTCGGGCCAAACCCGCCGGACGTGATCGCACCGATTGGCGTGTCGTCGTCTTCGGTCGCAAAGAGGTGCACGCCTTCGCGCATGGGCGCGCGCCCGGTCGGAAGCAGGCCAACCCGCATGCGTGCAGTTCCGTTCACCAACTGGTTCAGGATTGTCTCGGACCCCGGAAATCCGCCTGAACGATCCCCGCCCGTGCGGCGGACTTTCTGGATGGCCCAGTTCAGCGCGCCCTCGCCCGGGGTCGTTGTCGTATCGATGTCATGGCCATAAAGGCACAGCCCCGCCTCAAGACGCAGCGAATCGCGCGCACCCAATCCGATGGGTTCCGCATCCGGATGCGCCAGCAGGGCGCGGGCCACGTCGACCGCCTGACTTGCGGGCACCGAAATCTCGAACCCGTCTTCACCAGTATACCCCGAACGGGACACCCAGCAGTCCGTCCCGCCCAGATCCAGCGTTTTGACGTCCATGAAACGCATCGCTGCGCAATCCGGGTTGAGCGTGGCAAGCACCGCTTCCGCCTGCGGTCCCTGCAAGGCCAGCAGCGCGCGATCCGTGATTTCGGTCACCGTGACCTCGGGCAGTTCCGCTGTCATATGGGCAACGTCCGCCGCCTTGCAGGCCCCGTTCACGACGACAAATACGTGATCGCCCCGGTTGCTCAGCATCAGATCATCAAGGATGCCACCGGACGCATCCGTCAGAAACCCATAGCGCTGCCGGTCAAGCGCCAGCCCCAATACATCAACAGGGATCAGCCGCTCCAACGCCGTGGCAGCGGCGGCATAGTCTGACCCGTGTACAGTCACCTGCCCCATGTGGCTCACGTCAAAAAGCCCGGCCTTTTCACGGGTATGGCTGTGTTCCTTCATCACGCCCATCGGGTACTGCACGGGCAGCGCGTAGCCTGCAAAGGGCACCATGCGCGCTCCAAGCTCAAGGTGAAGGTCATATAACGGCGTATGCAACAGGTCAGACATCAGCAGCGCTCACTTTCCGCCGGGCTGATCTGGATCACAACCGGCACCACGTTGACGACCGGGTGTGCCCCGACCGTGTGATGCCCCCTCTGTCCTTGCGCCTGAGATCGCTATCCCTTCGGCGGGTGCCCGCGGCACCACTCTCCAGAGTGTTCTTAAGCTGCGACGGTCCTTGGGCCTGAGAGTTTCCGGGGCGGTTTCTCCTTCGGCACCAGACAATCTGGTTCTCCCGACGCAGCGGTGCGCAACGGCCTCCTACTGTTGACCACTGCACATCCACAGTTAAAGACATCTCGCGGCCGGATGCGAGTGTTTTTTCCAAATTCGGGTTTTTGACATTGCGTGGCCGGGGCCGCGCGCGTGGATACCACTGTGGCGCTTGACGATCCGTTCCACGTATCAGCCGGATGCAAGACGGCGCTCTTGGCTGCTGATGTGCCCCCAGGCTGAAATCGGATACACATCTGAATAAAAAAGCGCTGAATATCATAGACTTGCCGAAAAACTCTTGTGCCATGAGGCAAAAATAAACTTTTCCGCGCCCATATTTGGCTTTCAGTCGGCGA
>CAYGQZ010000559.1:0-1570 GCA_964352055.1 uncultured Rhodobacterales bacterium | reverse complement strand
CGGCACCCATCAGGCGTGTGAACCTCAAGCAAACCTCCGTTCAGAGCGTATGCCGACTGAAAGGGCGTATCTTGAGGCAAAGCTGCGCCAATACACAAAAGCGCAGCAAAATAGCGCTCATTTAACTGGTCTGGCCGAAGCACAGCGCAAAGGGCACCCAGATCGGATGAAACAAGAAGCCTGTTGCCCTGCCGGTGGACAAAAACCCGGCCAAGTCCAATAGAATCCTGCGCAATGACGACGTGACCTGCATCCGGATCGACAATGACGGTGCCATATTGACCAAGCAGGTCCCGGGTGAACGCGTCGGGTGATTTCTGGTAATGCGTGACGATCAGGTCATGCCGTTCGTCCCCGATCAGACCACCGGAGGGTGAACTCAGGATGCCGGAAACGGCAATTGTTTTTGTGCCGCTGTTCTGAATCGCGCCAAAGCCGGAGATGTCCCAAGAGGTGAAATCGATATCCAGCAGAAAGTGACGGTCTGGTAAGTATTCAGGACGTTCAAGAGGCTTAAACATTCAAACGCTTTTCATGATGACCGTGGGCGGAGCGTGATGTGCAGAAACAGCCCCATCATCACGCGGCGCTTCCCGTTCCAGCACCGGAATACCCTCATTTTCGACCCAGGCATGCGCGGCGAAAGGATAGCGATGCAGTCCTATCTTGTGACAAACAGCGAAACCATATCCGCGCAGCATCGAGAACAATGCGAGCGAACGCGGCAAACAATCCAGATCCCCTTTCCGGTTGGGCAATATACCCTCGACAAAGCGGAACGCATTCAATGCGCTTTCGAGTGACCTTTGAGTGGTGATCGCTTGATGCCGTTCAGCCCAATCAACAGTTTGTGCCAGCCCAAAGTCCCTCAGGTTTCCGCGCGCACGCGTGAGGCAACTCACCGCTCTGAGCAATGGCATCTTGTAGTTCACAATTTGCAAAGGTGAATGCAAAGGTGTTATCGGCGCGCCGTCTATTGATCGCCACCCGCGGTCGGCAAGCACGTCCATGACACTTTGAACCGGTTTCCCGGTTCGGGCGGCCTCGATCCAATCCTTTGACAATTGCGCATTCAAGGCCGAAAAAACGTCTGACTTCAAATCAAGAACAAACACGATCCCGTCGATTTCACACCAACGGATCAAGGGTGAAAAGACGTCAGAACTTGAGCTCAAATGCTCAGTTACCGCTCGCCAGCACCGCCATATTGATCTTTGCGGTTCGAAGACGAAGATCCCGAATTGTCCTTGTATTGACCGGAGCTGTTTCCGCCTGTCAAATCCTGGACCCTGCCAAGGTCAACAACCGGCGCTGAGGACGACTGAGAAGCTTGTTCTGCGACGGTTTGATCTGTGGTATTTTTCATGATCGCGTACCCTTCAGTTACAGACGAAGCATGAACCGGTTTCGCGTTTTTTTCAAGTTTTCAGATTCACACACGCGCAGCGCGAACCGCCAATTCGATGATCGGCTTGCAGGCATGCAACCCTTTAATGTCATCTCATGTCATCGTGAAAAGGAACAAATGCGACTGGCTTTCGTAAGCGCTCCCCGGCACCGCCGTACTTGT
>CAYGQZ010000558.1:0-1577 GCA_964352055.1 uncultured Rhodobacterales bacterium | reverse complement strand
AAAGAAACAGGAACGGATTCTACATCTGAACGGCCCGGATCAGGGGGCTGGGTCAGACCCTTTTCACTCCGTGTGATCGCAATCACAGCGTGTACCTGTGTGGCCTGCTATTCCCTGAATACGGGAACAAGGCTCAATTCACTCAACATGTTTTCCCGGCGAATACTGACGGTAGTGTCGCACAGTTTCTGAATTTTGTTGCGGTGCGTTGCGCGGCAGCCTGGCAGCCTCGTTTTCCGAATGCGGCAACAGGATGATAGATTTGATCAGTTTCAAAGGCGCGCAGTACCCAAAATCCGTGATCCTGTACGCCGTATATTTCTACGTCCGCTTTCCCGTTTCGTATCGTGACCTGGAAGAGATCATGGCCGAACGCGGCGTCGATTTAGATCATGCAACGCTCAATCGGTGGGTCGAGAAATACGCGGGCGCTCTTGCAGAAGAAGCTCACCCGCCCGATACAGACCTTCAAATCGCTGAATTCAGCTTCATCTACTCTTGCCGGGATCGAAGTCGCGCATATGATCCGGAAAGATCAGTTTGATCAATCGGAGCAGTCTGGCTTCGCGCAGTTCGCGGCACTCGCTGGATAAGTGTGTCCAGCAAACGAGCGTACTTGGGCTGGTAGAAACTTTGCGACACTACCAGCTTGATTCACATCGCTCTTTCCTAGTCGAACCGATTGATCAGGAGGGCGACATGACCGTGCCCTAATTGGCCGGAGCACTGGCAGATGCGACCGGCGTTCAGGCGCACCCGGATGCGATTGGCCGGTCCTGCGCAAGCTTGGCTTCTGACCTGCCCCCCGAGGCTCCCTCATTCATAACGAGAGTCTGCGGGTCTGGTTTTCATATTCTTTGGTTTGGGTTTGGGCAAGCGCGCCGGGAGCGGTGCCCTCAAATTGCTCAAGCGCCCGGCGCGCTTCTGCGGGTGTTTTGTTGCCGAGCGACGAGTGCGGCCTGACGTTGTTGTAATCGTATCGCCATAGGGACAGCTTGCGTCTTGCATCGTCCAGGCTGTCGAACATCTCCTCGTTCAGGAGTTCGTCGCGCAGGCTGCCGTTGAAGCTCTCGATGAAGGCGTTTTGCTGGGGCTTGCCAGGATCGATGTAATGCCACTCGATACCGTTGTCGTTGGCCCATTTCAGGATCGCGCGACTGGTGAACTCCGTCCCGTTATCACTGACAATGCTAGCCGGTTTGCCATAGAGCCGGACAAGTGCATCCAGTTCCCTTGCCACCCGAGCGCCCGAGATGCTGGTGTCAGCCATCAGGCAGAGGTTCTCACGGCAGCAATCATCATTCACAGCCAGGATGCGGAACCGACGCGATGCGCCGAAGGTATCGGACAGGAAGTCCAACGACCAGCGCTCACCCGGCCTCAGAGCTTCTGGCATTGGCGTCCGCGATCCTCGCGCCCGTTTCCGCCCCCGTCGTCGCCTGACGCCCAGCTTCTCCTCCGTGTAAAGCCGATACAGCTTCTTGTGGTTCATGATCATTCCCTTGCGCTCCAGCATCACCCCGATCCGCCGGTAGAGGCCAAAGAGCTGCATGCATGCGTCAAAATCGAGATCCAGA
>CAYGQZ010000557.1:0-1582 GCA_964352055.1 uncultured Rhodobacterales bacterium | reverse complement strand
AACAAGCAAGTCTTCTTTTTCGGCGATAGCCTGACCGATGTCGACGTGATCTTTGATGCGCTCGTTGGCGTGCTGAGCGCGCAATTCCTGCCCGGCATCCTGGCCGCGTTCGGGCCCAATCCGACGCCTGAACAGATTGCGCTTGCCCAGCAACAGGCGGCTTTGCTGGCCCAGCCGCTGGCCCAGGCCCAGGTGCAGGCGCTTGGCTTTGGTCCCGAAAATGCTGTGACGAATGAATTCACCCATGCAACCTATTTCGCTGACCAGACCGGCGCAAACGTCGTCAATTTCGCCAATGCCGGTGGCCGGGCCATCGGCACCCAGGAGCCGTTCGGGGCCGGGACGGGATATGACTCCAATCTGGGTGCCCAGCTTGACCGTTTTGTGACATCGGCGGCAGGCGGCGTTGACCCGGACTCGCAGGCCATCGTGTTTGTCGGATTGAACGATTTTCGCGACATTGTCCTCAACACGATCGAAGATCCGGATGCCTCGATTTTTGATGTGATTGCTGCCGGGCAGCTGGCGGTCAGCAGCTTGCTGACAGCCCTGGAAGTTGCTGCGCGGGCGCTGGATGAAGTGGGCGTCGGAACGGTGTCCTTTGGCTTGCTGCCTGCCGCGACGTTCTTTCCCGTTGCAGAAGAACTGGATGCGTTGTCCGCAGGTCTGTCGGACCTGCTGTTGGCGACATACAATGGCTTGCTGACCCAGTCGGCGCAGGACTTGCAGTCCGATGGGATTGACGTGCAGATCATCGACTATGCCGCCGTTTCCAATGCCATCGCAGAGGATCCCAGCGGGTTCGGCATCGTGGCGGACGCCGCCGATCTGCTCATTGACGGATCGTCTTTTGATACCGATCAAGTCGCGTTCTGGGATCCCATCCACCCAGCCGAAGCCGTGCATCAGGCCTGGGGCGCTTATGCAGCCTTTGTGATGGAGGGTGGCAGCACCGCCGCGTTGTCCGATCTCGGGACGCTGAACATTCAGGGCGGCGGAGACAATCTTGTGTTCGCAAATGGTGGCAATGACACGGTTCTGGCCTTGAACGGCGATGATATCGTCTTTGGCGGGACAGGGTCCGATCAGGTTTCTGGCGGCCGTGGAGACGACATCGTTTCGGGCGGGGCAGGGGATGATGCTCTGCGTGGCCAGGCCGGTGACGACATCCTTGCGGGCGGTCTGGGTGACGATACGGTCGTTGGCGGCTGGGGCGACGACGTCATGATGGACGGCCTCGGCAACGATGTTGTGCGCGGCGGCGTCGGAGACGACATCTTTATCTTTGTCGAGAATGGTCTTGAAGGCGGATCGACCCCCACCAAGGACAAGTTCATCGGCGGAACAGGCACGGACATGCTGTATCTGGTCCTGGGCGGCGCGACGTTTGATGCGTTCCAGACAGATGGTGCGTCCAGCGTTCTGGCCGATCTGGGTATTAAGGCGAAGTCCATCGAATCCGTGGTCGCCATCGACGGGCGCAATCAGGTTGAAACCGTGCTGGGCGATCAATCCTGGTTCCAGGATGCGGATTTCTGGGGTCTGGTTCCGGCCCCGACCGACAGTCTGCTGGTGTGAGGCC
>CAYGQZ010000556.1:0-1602 GCA_964352055.1 uncultured Rhodobacterales bacterium | reverse complement strand
CGCATGATACCGGATTCGCCAATTTCTGTTCGTCAGTCTGGTTAACTGTTTGCGCCCCGTAATACAAACGCGCAAAGTTACGTCCCGGCGCAATGACGTCAGTTTGATTTGCGACTGAGGCATTCAGGCAATATATGGTCGTACAACGGAAGAAATTATCTTGGAGAGGCGCAAAATGTCCGAAGACTCTATTTTTACCCCCAGCCGCCGCGCGTTTCTGGCTGGTACGGCAGCCATGCTTGGAACACCTGCCATTGCGCAGAACCTTGCGCCTGGCCAGGCGGAGCGTGATCCGACGATCACAGTAAGGCGGAACATATCCAGTTTCCGCTCTCTCTCATGGGAGCCGTACTTTGACAATCTGCGCCAGGGCGCAATCCTTGTCGATATCGACAGCCGTGCCGTGCATTACTGGAGCGAAGATCAGTCTGTTTACAAGCTTTATCCATCCAGTGTTCCTTTGACCGACGACCTGACGCGCCGTGGCCGGACAAGTGTGACGCAAAAGGTGGACGGTCCAAGCTGGCGTCCGACGCCCTCCATGCTCAAGCGTAACCCGGAATGGCCAAGCTATATTGGCCCAGGCCCTGAAAATCCGTTGGGATCACATGCGCTGTACCTAAGCTGGACCTATTACCGCATCCACGGAACCCACGATACGCGCAAGATTGGGCGGAAATCGTCGAATGGCTGTATTGGTCTGTATAATGAGCATATTGCCGAGCTGTTCGGGATGGCAAAGGTCGGAACGCAAGTGTTGCTTATTTGACGACATTCGGTCGGAACGGCGGTTAACCCTATGAAACATGGTTTGCATTGAACCCGCTTTGATGTTTACACAAGTTCCACGAGGTAAGTCTTGGGTGCGTGTGGCATTTTCTGTCCGCGCGCGTTTTTTGGAGGTTAACATGAAAAAACTCGTTCTCGCCGCTGCTCTGACCGCTGCTGCTTCGACCGCATTTGCCGGCGCTCCTGCTGAGCCAATCATCGAAGCACCTGTGATCGTAGAAGAAACACAAAGCTCTTCTGTAGGCATCATCATCCCGCTGATCCTGTTGGCGATTGTTGGCGTTGCTGTTGCAGCCTAACTGCGAAAACTACGATTAAAAAAGGCGGTGCATTTTGTACCGCCTTTTTTTTGCGCTGATCAGTCCAGCCACCCTTTCAGGTTTTCCTCGATGACCGTGCTGAGCGCTTCGATATGTGGCGCATCATCATTCAAGCAGGGAATATAGGTGAACTCCTCGCCGCCCGCCTCCTCAAAGCTTTCCTTGATCTCTTCGTTGATCTCTTCCAGCGTTTCGATGCAATCGGCAGAAAAAGCGGGGGCGCAAACGGCAATGTTCTTTTTGCCCTGCTCTGCAAGGCGCGCGACCTCTTCAACCGTATAGGGTTGCAGCCATTCTTCTGGTCCGAATTTGGACTGGAAAGTCGTTTTGATTTCGGTATCTGCCCAGCCCAGCCGCTCTTTCAGCAGTCGCGTCGTTTTCTGGCACTGGCAGTGATAGGGATCACCTTCCATTAGATAGCGTTTCGGCACACCGTGATAGCTGCAGACAAGGATATCCGGGCGGGTTTCAAGCGTCTTGTAGGCGCGCTCAA
>CAYGQZ010000555.1:0-1610 GCA_964352055.1 uncultured Rhodobacterales bacterium | reverse complement strand
CGCGCCGCCGAAGATGCCGCGCGCTTTGGCGGTGGAAACCGGTAATCTGCTGGCCTGTCCGTTTTGCAGACGGCAGGAACGAGGGGCCAGCCCCTCGCGCTCCCCGGGATTTTCTGGAACAGAGAAGAGGCGGACAAGGCGCTTTTGCGCGGCGTTCGGGCCCATTGCCCGGCGTGTGACCCCTTTGAAACCGGCAGAGCGGTTTTCCAGGCTTGGCGCCGCCCGTTGCCTTGATGGAAGACGAGTTATCTTTGGGTGCGGACATCGAGAGGCGCGTCCCTAATATGCTCGTCGAGGTGATGTTCTGTAGGCGCTTGCCGCATCGCCGGTCCGTCGCGCGGCGCTATGTCGGCAGCCTTACGGCCCCGTCGAAAGCGCGCGCAACACCGAAGAGATCGGTGCCAACGCGACCCGTTGCGCCCGGTCCTGCAAACCCCAAAGCAGCAACGCCGAGATTGTATCGGATCGCACCCGTCCAACCATGATTACCCCCCCTTCCTGGTCTGCGCGAAAGGCAGCCTGATCGAGAAAACGGCGAATGACCGTGGGGGCCTGTCCGGCGCTGTCGAAGTCGCGGAAAACGAGGCCCGTGGGAACTCCTTCGCGCAGCGCCAGCTTCTGTGCAGTGTTCAGCCCCTTGGATTGCAGCACCAATCCGTGGCCCGAGGCCCTGAGGGCTTCGGTGATCTGGTCACTTGCCTCGCGGCTGCCCTGCAGCCCGTTGCCCACGCCTTCCATGATGGCCACAACTTCCGGGTTGTCCGCAAAAACCGACGCCAGGGTGACTTCGACATCGGTCGCGAGCGCCCCCTGCGGCAGATCCAAAAGCAGCATGACTTCAAAACCTTGCGCCCGGTAGTCCGCGATCCGGGATACCGCGTCCGGCAAACTGGCATCGACCGCAAAACTCAGCGGATAGGGAAAGCTGTTCAACGCCGCCAACCCCACAGGACCACCTGTCAGATCGACGCCGTCATCGATCAGGACAATCGCCATCAACGGGTTGTCATCGGTATTCTCAAATGGCACGGCAAAGGCCTCGATCGGAGGTGTATCGAACGTGGCAGACGCCTCTGACCCAAGGCCGGTGGCCCCATCGGCAGACCGGTCCAACAGAGAAGTCGCCCTGCGCCCGATTGTCGGGCCATCGCCAGTCTGCGGTGACGGGTCAAGCGCCGACGGCAGCGCCGCAATAGCAGCCTCTTGCGGCGTTTCCGGGGCGGAGGGGGGCGCAGGTGACGATGGCTCCTCGGGCAGGGCAATTGGCGTTTCCGCGGCTGCAACGGCGGCCTCGTTTGCCTCATTGTCCTGTGCCTCTTCCGTGGCCTCCGTTGGCGCAACAGGTTGCACCGGATCTTCTCCGATCTCCGGCGCCCGATCCGGCGCTGAAAAAGCGCCCTCGGTCTCAGGCACAACCGGAGCAGGCGGCTGCGCAGGTTCGGTGGAGATTGACAAGGTACTCTCAACCTGCGGTGCGGAGGGCAAGCTGGCCTGCGGGCCTGGCAAGACCGGCGCTGCGTCAAGAACTTCAAGACCGCCCGTTGCTAGTCCCGCGACCGGGCCAACCAGCCCTTCTGCGCCACCCGTTTGCGGCACCGTCGGCGTGTCAG
>CAYGQZ010000554.1:0-1611 GCA_964352055.1 uncultured Rhodobacterales bacterium | reverse complement strand
TCTTGTTTCTCACGCCCGGGCCCGTTTGGGTCGGTTTGATCGCGCGTACGCTGTCGGGTGGCTTTCCCGCGGCCTGGCCCTTGGCATTGGGTGTCGTGGTTGGGGACGTTCTGTGGTCGCTGCTGGCGATTTTGGGCGTGAGTTGGGTCCTTTCGGTCTATGGCGGCTTTCTGGAGGCCCTGAAGTGGGTGGCTGCGGGCATGTTCATCGTTATGGGCATTTTGGTCATTCGCGGCGCAGACAAGGCCATCAGCACAGACAGCCGACTGACGCGCCCCGGAATGTGGGCCGGGTTCATCGCCGGGCTGGTCGTGATCCTGGGCAATCCCAAGGCGATCCTGTTCTATGCCGGAATGTTGCCCGGCTTCTTTGATCTGACGCGGCTTACGGCGGTTGATATTGCGGTCATCGTGGCCTTGTCCATGATCGTGCCGCTGATCGGCAACCTGGTCATGGCGGCATTCATCGACCGTACACGGCGTTTGATTTCGAGCCCACGCGCGTTGCGCAGGATGAACGTTTCGGCCGGAATTTTGCTGATCGGTGTCGGCCTGATCATCCCTTTGACCTGAAACACAAAATGTCGTGTCAATTGCGTGACAATCCCTGTGAAAAACCGTATATTTGGTGCGAAATACGAAGGGGCCTTTACATGGCAGATATCGAGCAAACTCCCCAAGAATATGGCGCGGATTCCATCAAGGTTCTCAAGGGCTTGGAGGCCGTTCGGAAACGTCCGGGCATGTATATCGGGGATACCGATGATGGCTCTGGCCTGCACCATATGGTCTATGAGGTTGTGGACAATGGCATCGACGAGGCGCTGGCCGGTCACGCCGACGCCGTCACAGTCACAATCCATGCCGATTCATCGGTTTCTGTCAGCGACAACGGGCGCGGGATTCCGGTCGGCATTCACGAAGGGGAAGGCGTTTCGGCCGCCGAAGTCATCATGACCCAACTGCATGCGGGTGGGAAGTTTGACAGCAACTCCTACAAGGTCTCAGGCGGTCTGCACGGCGTCGGTGTGTCCGTGGTCAATGCCCTGTCCGACTGGCTGGAACTGCGCATCTGGCGTGAAGGCAAGGAACACGTCGCCCGCTTCGAAGGCGGATTTACCGCAAAACACCTTGAGGTTGTTGGCGATGCCGGGGGCAGAACCGGCACCGAAGTGCGCTTCCTTGCCTCGACCAACACATTCTCCAATCTGGAATACTCGTTCGAGACCCTCGAAAAACGCTTGCGCGAGCTGGCCTTCCTGAATTCCGGTGTCCGGATCATCCTGCGGGACGAGCGCCCGATCGAGCCTTTGCGCTCCGAGCTTTTTTACGAAGGTGGCGTGAAGGAATTCGTCAAATACCTCGATCGGTCCAAGACCTCTGTCATGCCCGAACCGATCTTTATCACCGGTGAACGGGACGACATCGGCGTCGAAGTCGCGATGTGGTGGAACGACAGCTACAACGAGATGGTTTTGCCCTTTACCAACAACATCCCGCAACGGGATGGCGGCACCCATATGGCCGGGTTTCGAGGCGCCCTGACACGGACGATCAACAATTATGCCCAGACCAGCGGCATCGCGAAACGGGAAAAGGTCAACTTTACCGG
>CAYGQZ010000553.1:0-1625 GCA_964352055.1 uncultured Rhodobacterales bacterium | reverse complement strand
TGGGCCTCATGCTCGCCGAACCCGGATATCACACGCGCGCCTTCGTCGAGTGGGAGAACTGGCCTCGCGCCGTCCTCATCGCCGCCCAGCGCGCGGGGTATTTCGCTCCAGCCCCAATCTGGGATGATCTGCGGAGCTTCGATGCCCGGCCCTTTTATGGAGCCTTCGACATCGTCCTCGCCGGATATCCCTGCCAGCCGTTCAGCGCTGCCGGAAAACGCAGTGGGGCCGATGATCCCCGCCACCTCTGGCCAAACGTCGCCCGCGTCATCAGGGAATGCCACCCCGAATGGGTCTTCCTCGAAAACGTACCAGGTCACGTCACCCTCGGCCTTGAGAATGTGCTGCGAGAGCTTTGGGGCATGGGCTACACGCCTGCGACGGGCCTGTTCAGCGCGGCAGAAGTTGGCGCGACGCACCAACGGCTCCGTATCTTCATTCTGGCCCACACCGGCGGCCCAGAATTGGAAGGGCAGCAGCCCGGACAGCATCACGCGGGCCGATGGCAAGTCCCGGATGGATCTCCTGCACTACCGGGCCGAGCAGGGCTTCATCCGCCCGGACCCGGCGAACATGCCGCATGGGCAGCGATCCTCACCTCACGCCCCGATCTCGCGCCCGCTTTGGGCTTCAATGATTGCCTCGCATGGGCGCGTCGTCTCGCGGCGGATCCTGAAAGCCCGGGCACGGCGGCGGCTCAATCCGCTCTTCGTCGGATGGCTGATGGGCTGGCCCATCGGGCACGCGCTCTGCGACTGCTCGGCAACGGAGTTCACCCTCTGGCAGCAGCACATGCGTGGCGATCTCTCGCAGCTGCCCATGGCCTCGGGCACGTGGATCTGGCGGCCGAACGAGGTGCCGGAGAGCCCAGCGCAAATGAATCTCTTTGAAGGATTGATGCCATGAGCATGCAGGGACGAATTGCCCGGGCTGACGGGACAAGGGTGAAACGCGCGCTGGGCGTGCAGGCTGCGCTGGAATGGGCGTTCCGGATAGAAAAGGCGCAGCTGGAACTGCCTCCACCAAAGGAAGTAGTCGAAGAAGGATTTGGGTTTGGCCTCGAATATGTCCTGATGCAGCGTGCCGCGCTGGGCTGCAAGGTCGATGGCGGGCAGCACAAAATGGGCAGTTACACCCATGCGGATGCGGAGGTGATCGCCGCCACCGTCGCCCGGATACCCGACAGCCTCGGCGGCATCCGGATGGCGATCCGCGTCGCGGAACTGGCCCGGGCCGGGCTGACACCCGACTGGAAGCCCGGTGTCGTGCCGCGCTGCGTCCCGGTGGAAACACGACAAAACCAGCATGGCGTTCGGGCCGTGACGGAAGTCGTGGGCACTGAACGGGTGCTGACCCGGGGCAAATGGCGCACTGTCGAGGTTCTGGCCTGCCCGGTCACCTGGTGGCCGCATCCGGAACAGATCGCATCCGCCCGGCGCGGTTACGAGGAATGGTGGCAGGCACTGGATTGGGTGAGGGATGGGCTGGTTGCGGGTGGCATGTTGCGAGATGTCGAGGTGATGGAGGCGATGCCGAAGGTGCGACCATGGAACCCTTAGCCCCTTCACGAAGGGCGGGATGCGGACTTTCGCTGCAGGTGAGTCATGCTATTCTCAGCATGCCGG
>CAYGQZ010000552.1:0-1638 GCA_964352055.1 uncultured Rhodobacterales bacterium | reverse complement strand
TGGCGAACCCACGACTGAGGCATCCCAAATGAGCCCGTTGAATTTTTCACCGAGAAAATTCAACGCGTGCGACCAAGCGTATGCGCCAGCATGCGCGGGGAGGCACCCAGTGGCAGTTCCGGGTGCTCGGGAAAGCCAAGTCCAAGGCGCAACACCATGCTGAAAGACATCCCCCTCTCCGCCGCCATCGGGCTCACCATCACGGGCATCTACTTCCTTGCCGCCATCTTCGCGAGCTGGATCGCCCCCTACGGCATGGCCGAGGCCGTCGGCGATGTGTGGGAGCCTTCTTCCGCCGCACACTGGCTTGGCACAGACCAGATCGGGCGGGACCTGCTGACACGGATGATCTATGGCGGACAAACCACAATCATGATTGCCACGCTGGCCACCATCCTCAGCTTCGTGACAGGCTCGGTTCTGGGCTTCATCGCGGCTGTTTCCGGCGGCTGGATCGACCAGATCATGAGCCGCCTCGTGGATCTCTTCATGTCGATCCCCTCGCTCATCCTGGCGCTCGTGATCCTGTCCTCGATCGAGGCGACGGTGGTCACCCTCGTTGTGATCATGGGCCTCCTGGACAGCACCCGGGTCTACCGGCTTGCGCGCGCGGTTGCGGTGGACATCACGGTCATGGACTATGTGGAGGCCGCACGCCTGCGCGGAGAAAAACTGCAATGGATCATCTTCCGCGAAATCCTGCCCAACGCCCTGTCACCGCTGGTGGCGGAAATGGGGCTGCGGTTCATCTTCATGGTGCTCTTCATCTCCACTCTCAGTTTCCTTGGCATCGGCGTACAGCCGCCGCTGGCAGATTGGGGCGGGATCGTGAAAGAGAACAAGGAAGGGATCAATTTCGGCATCGGAGCGGCGCTCTACCCGGCGGTCGCCATCGCAACGCTGGCCATCAGCGTGAACCTGATCGCCGACTGGATCCTGAACCGGACCACCTCACTGAAAGGCGGTCGCGGATGACCCTGCCTTTCAGCGTTCCCAAAATACTCAAGTCTGCAAGGGTCGGCGGGTGGGCGCATTTGACCGCAAGGTCAAACAGAGCCACCCCCGAACCGATAACACAAAGGCCACGCACATGAGCACACCGCTTCTCCAGGTCCGCGGCCTCAAGATCGGGGCCACCGTCTACCCCCCCGGCGAAAAACCTCATGAGATCGAAATCGTGCACGGTGTCGACTTCGACGTGGAAGCGGGCAAGGTACTGGGTCTGATCGGAGAATCCGGTGCCGGCAAATCCACCATTGGCCTTGCCGCCATGGCCTATGGGCGCGGCGGGGTCGAACTGACCGGCGGTTCGGTCATTGTCAACGGGCGTGATGTTCTGCAAGCAAAACTCAGCGACATCCGCAAGCTGCGCGGGGCCGAAGTCACCTATGTGAGCCAATCGGCGGCAGCGTCTTTCAACCCCGCCAAGCAGATTCTGGAACAGGTGATCGAAGCGGCGGTCCTGCAAGGCAAGTTCACCAAATCCGAGGCCGAGATACGGGCCGTCGAACTCTTTAAAAAGCTTGGGTTGCCCGATCCCGACACCATCGGCAACAGGTATCCGCATCAGGTCTCCGGGGGGCAATTGCAACGCTGCATGACGGCGCTTGCGCTCTGCCCCGAACCCGATCTGGTGGT
>CAYGQZ010000551.1:0-1643 GCA_964352055.1 uncultured Rhodobacterales bacterium | reverse complement strand
ACAAAGACAGGCTCCCAGTCCAGGCCAGACAATTCGAGCGCCAAAGCGGCCTTGTACGAGTTTCCGCTTTCGCCGAAGCAGTGCAATTTCAGGGTCATTTGAACGGACCTTTCTGTCGGTGTAATGTGATGGGACAGGACCGGGGGTTTCACACCCCCGGACCCCCGTGGAGTTTATCCGGCAAGATGAAGCCGGATCTGTTTACCGGGCATTAAGGTTAACGCCCCAGTATGTGCGTGCGGGGCAGGCTGGAGAGCTGAGCCCCGTGCAAGGTGAAGCCCCAACGTTCCGCCCAACAGGGTCAATCCCGATCAAGGGCCGGACGGCGGGGCGGATCTTTTGCCCGGATCCTTCATTCATCTTGCCAAGAAAACTCTCCCCGAAGGGCCGGGTGGTGACAAGCCGTTCCGATTGCAGCATCAAAATGCCCTCGCAATCAGTTCCTTCATGATCTCGTTGGTGCCGCCATAAATCCGTTGCACGCGTGCATCCGTCCACATCTCGCCAATGGCGTATTCCTGCATGAACCCATAACCGCCATGCAATTGCAGGCATTCGTCCAGCACCCAGGCTTGCGTGTCGGTGGTCCAGTATTTGCACATGGCGGCCTTGTCCACGGTCAGTTCACCACGCAGGTGTTCGGCCATGCATTCATCAAAGAACGCGCGACTTACCATGGTTTTGGTTTTGGCCTCGGCCAGTTTGAACCGGGTGTTCTGAAACTGCATGATGGGCCCGCCAAAGGCTTCGCGTTCGTTGGCATAGGCAATGGTGCGCGCCACCGCGCCTTCCATGGCACCGATGGCTGCGCAGGCGATAATCAGCCGTTCCTGGGGCAGTTGGCTCATGAGCTGGATGAACCCTTGTCCCTCTGCACCACCTAGGATGTTTTCCGGCGCAATTTCCACATTGTCGAAGAAAAGCTCGGACGTGTCAGACGCGTGCATTCCGATCTTTTCCAGATTGCGTCCGCGTGCGAAACCTTCGGCGTGATCTGTTTCCACGACAACCAGAGATATGCCTTTGGAGCCTTGTGACGGATCTGTCTTGGCCGCCACGATGATCAGATTGGCGTGCTGGCCATTGGTGATGAAGGTTTTCTGCCCCGACAGCCGGTAGGCGTTTCCGTCGCGCAGGGCGCGCGTCTTAATGGCCTGCACGTCGGACCCGGTCGAGGGTTCGGTCATGGCCAGCGCTCCGACCAACTCTCCGGTGACCATCTTGGGCAACCACCGCTCTTTTTGCTCTTCGGTGCCGTAGGCCAACACGTAATGGGCAACGATCCCGGAATGAATGCCGTGCCCCCAGGCGGCCAGATTTGCACGGGCGGCTTCGATCAGAATGGCGGCTTCGTGACCGAAATCACCTCCGGCGCCACCGTATTCTTCGGGGATGGAAGGGCAGAGCAAACCCAGCTCTCCAGCCTGCGCCCAGGTTGAACGGTCCATTTCGCCCTGTTTGCGCCAGCGGTCAAAATGTGGTGCCCATTCATTGGTGATGAACTGCGCCGTCATGTCGGCGATCATCTGATGTTCGCCCGTCATCCAGCCGGTTGAATGCGTGTCGATATCCTTCATGTCGCTCCTCCCCAAGGCGCGTATCCGTGTTTGCGATCATCCGCTTGCGCGCGGAACAGACGCACG
>CAYGQZ010000550.1:0-1650 GCA_964352055.1 uncultured Rhodobacterales bacterium | reverse complement strand
GTCTGGCGCTTGGCTTTGTGCTGATCCCGTTGGGCGAAAAGATCATCACGCCGCTCTGGCGCGGCATCACCGGCGGAACGGAAGCCTAACGGCTGTCGTTCTCGGACTGTCCGGGAGTACAGAGACTCGCTGGCTGTCGGCATACCGTACGGCGTTTGCGTGCGAACACGCCCAAGATCGCTGGCCGAGATCGGGACCCCGGCGCGTCTGCAATCCAGATCCGCCAACCTCTCCGCCTTCTTTGCCCCCTTCGGATGGGCGACCCGTGCCAAACTGGTATTTTTGAAAAAAATTGCGTAAGATGCTCACCTAACAATTTGATGGTCTTCCCATGGCAACGATATATTCCGCGCCAACGCTCCGCCCGGCCTTCCCGCCAAATTCCGAGAATGCGGCGGGAAAGACCGTCTGGGCATTCGATTTGCAAACAGCAATCAACAAGGCACGACCGGGGGATGAGGTTGTCTTGTTGCCGGGGCGCTATACCACTTGTGCGGTCATAAGAGTTTCGGGCGAAGCGGATGCGCCGATCACCCTGCGTCCCGCAATCGCGGGCAGCGTTGTTCTGGATGGGCTGCGCGCACCGACGGACTTCACGCTCGGCGGTATCGATCCGCTGGATGCCGATTTCGCGATGCTGCGCTTCTTCAGGGCAGATCACTGGATCATTGAGGGGATGCAGTTTGTGAACTGCTGGCCCAGCTGCATCTACATGCGCAGTGCGCGCCATGTCACGGTTCAAGACTGCACTGCGGAAGGTGGGCGGTTCTTTACATATCTGCGGCAGAGCCCTTCGGACCCGACCCATCACATCACGATTCAGAGCTGTCGCTGGGTGCAGGATCCCAGCTTTGACATGTGGCGCGGCGCGCTGACCTGGGACGACATCAAAGGGACGACCGAGGTCAATGCGACCTATCTCAATGGAGCCTTTCTGGGCGGTTTTGATGTGGCTGGGCGCCTGGTTGTCCGCGATTGTGACATTCGTCATGCGTTCAATGCCATCCGCCTTGATATGCGCGAAAAACATGTAGACGACCGCCCCGTTTCCCTGCGCAACCGGGATGTGGCCATTTTCGACAACCGGTTTTCCTTTATCCGCGACAACGCCATCGAACCCGAGAAAGGCGCGCAGAACTGGCGCATTTTCAACAATCGTTTTTACGCCGTGCACGGTGCAATTTCGCTGGACGAAGTATCATCGCGTGACCTCTTCATCTTTGGAAACATGACGCTCAACGATCACCGACCGGGGGTGTTCCAGTCGAACGGTGATGACGGGCAGCCCAATCAGGGGGGCAAGCTGTTCAAGTTCCTGCGACCGAAGGATGGCAACCCGCGGCCACGAAAGGGATTGTGGTCGCTGTACAACTCGGCTTTGACGCGCACATCCTATGCGAAAAAGGGCGTGACAGGGCATCTGCACGACGCCTTTTCCTTGCTGGGGATCTTGCCGCAATGGCATCCGCAATCTGCCACGAAGGTGCGCGACCCCTTTGATCGATTGGAATGGGACAACGTCATAATCGAAGGCATGATCAGCGACGCTGAGGGCTTTCCCGACAAGTACCGCAAACCCGAGGGGATGCTTGACGGCATCGGCGTTGAACAGGTGTTTGAGCCTGCGAAAGGCAGTTCACCGCTTGATCC
>CAYGQZ010000549.1:0-1653 GCA_964352055.1 uncultured Rhodobacterales bacterium | reverse complement strand
CCGGCCTCGATATAGTGCAATCTGGTTCCGTTGACGTCGACGAATGGCATCGCTGAACTCCCTGGATCAAAATCCAAGGCTCTACGATCACGCGCTATCGGTCAATGCGGGGGCAGTTTTTGGTCAGGTCTCGCTGAGGGCGACCCGCATGCCTTTGACCTGATAGATCTCTTCGCCGTCCGCCTCGACGCGGCCATCTGCGACACCCATGGTCAGGCGACGGGTCTGGATGGCTTTGGTGAAATCAACGTAATAGGTCAGCATCTTGCGATCTGGCCGGACCATGCCCGTCAGCTTGACCTCGCCCACGCCCAAGGCATAACCGCGCCCCTGCCAGCCGCGCCAGCCAAGGTTGAAGCCTGTCAGTTGCCACAAGCCATCAAGGCCAAGGCATCCCGGCATGATTGGATTGCCGGGAAAGTGGCAGTCGAAAAACCACAGGTCCGGCGTGATATCGAATTCGGCAACCACGTGACCTTTTCCATGCTCTCCTCCATCGCCCGAGATGTCGGTTATCCGGTCCATCATCAGCATCGGGGGGGCAGGCAATTGTGCGTTGCCAGGGCCGAACAATTCGCCACGGGCGCATTTCAGCAGGTCGTCTTTGTCAAAGCTCGTGGGATAGTCCGCCATGTTGGCCTCATGCGTTGCTCGAATGTCCGGGTCTGCCGGATTGGCGACCATGTATAACCGCCGCGGTTGTGCGTGCAAGTGTCGGGGAGATGCGCGGTCTCCCAGGGCCAAATCGCATGTGGCCCCTCGACACCCTCTACGTCGGATTGCAGAATGCGGTGCAAGACACCGCAAGGCGAGGGACAGACATGCCAGCAGAACCGGCGATGAGTGAAATTCTGGATTTGGACCGCTACCCGCTGGACAAACCAGACAGCGCCGCATGGCAGGCCATGGTGGACAACGCCAAAGCGGGCCTTGCGCGGGACGGTCTGTTCAATCTGGTCGGGCTGATGCGGCCTTCGGCCTTGGCCGATGTTCTGGATCATGTGCGCGGGCCTCTGGCCACAGCCTCGTTCAATCACAGCCGCTGGCACAACATCTACTTCAAGGATACGGTTGAGGGCTTGGCGGACGATGACCCGGCCTTGACCAAGGTCGAGACGGCAAACCACACCCTGTGTCACGATCAGTTGCGGGGGACAGCCCTGGATCTGCTCTATAACTGGAAACCCTTCATGGATTTTCTGGCGGCGGTCATGGACCAGCCGAAACTCTACGTGATGGACGACACCTTGTCGGGCGTGAACGTGCTGGAGTACCGCGATGGTGAGGCGCTCAACTGGCACTTTGACAGGTCGATCTTTACCACGACACTGTTGTTGCAAGCGCCGGAGGCCGGCGGTGTATTTGAATATGCCAAAGACCTGCGCAGCGATGAATACCCCAACCACGCAGGGATTGCGGATCTGTTGCAAGGGCGGATGATGCCTGTGCAGATGCCGCAGGATGCAGGGACATTGAATGTCTTTCTGGGGCGAAACACGGCACACCGGGTGTCGCGGGTTGCAGGTCATCCATCACGGATCGTGGCGGTTCTGGCGCATTATGACAGTCCGGGTGTGGCCTTCAGCGCCGCGGAAAAGATGGGCTTTTATGGTCGTACTGGCTGAACCTGCGACTCATTTGCAATTGAAATTT
>CAYGQZ010000548.1:0-1654 GCA_964352055.1 uncultured Rhodobacterales bacterium | reverse complement strand
ACCGCGCAAGATCATCATCGACACCGACCCCGGCCAGGACGATGCCGTGGCCATCCTCTTGGCGCTGGCCAGCCCCGAGGAGATCGACGTGCTGGGCATCACCGCCGTCGCGGGCAACGTGCCGCTGGACCTGACTGCAAAAAATGCACTCAAGATCTGTGAGTTGGCAGGCAAGGTTGATGTGCCGGTCCATGCAGGCTGCGACCGCCCTCTGGGGCGCGCGCTGGTGACGGCAGAACACGTGCACGGCAAGACCGGGCTTGATGGCCCCACGCTGCCCGAGCCGAAGATGCAACTGGCCGAAGGTCACGGTGTCGATTTCATCATCGAGACCCTGCGCGCGCAGCCCTCCGGCACCGTCACTCTGTGCCCCCTTGGGCCGCTCACCAATATCGCAACAGCTTTTCAGAAAGCGCCGGATATCGTTGAACGGGTGCAGCAGATCGTTCTGATGGGCGGGGCCTATTTCGAGGTCGGCAACATCACCCCGGCGGCAGAGTTCAACATCTATGTCGATCCGGAAGCTGCTGATATCGTGTTCAAATCCGGCGTGGATATCGTGGTTCTGCCGCTGGACGTCACGCACAAGGCGCTGGTGACCCAACCGCGCAACGATGCGTTTCGCGCGCTTGGCACCCCGGCCGGTGTGGCCGTGGCCCAAATGACCGATTTCTTTGAACGCTTCGACAAGGAAAAATACGGCTCCAACGGTGCGCCGCTGCATGATCCCTGCGTGACGGCCTATGTGATCAACCCCGATCTTTTTACCGGCCGCCACATCAATGTCGAGATCGAGACAAAGTCAGAGCTGACCATGGGCATGACCGTTGCCGATTGGTGGGGCGTGACGGACCGGCCGAAGAACGCGCTCTTTATCGGTGATCTGGATGCGGATGGCTTTTTCACCCTGCTGACCGAGCGTCTGGCCAGATTGTGACCCGGCTTGCGGCCCCTGATCCGGGCTGGCCTGCACAGGCAGCGGCCGAGGCCGACAGGTGGCGGGGCGCGGTCAACGGACTGGTCGCGATCCACCACATCGGCTCCACCTCTGTGCCCGGCCTGCCCGCCAAGCCGATCCTTGATCTGATGCCCGTCTTTGCCGATGCCGCCCGCGCGGATGCCGCGCAACAGACGGTCGAGGCACTGGGCTATGAGTGGATGGGCGCTTATGGCCTTGCGGGACGGCGCTATTGCCGTCTGTCCGATCCCGAGACGGGCAAACGTCTGGTGCACGCCCATGCCTATGTTCAGGGACATGCGGATATCCGCCGCCATCTGGCCTTTCGCGACGCACTTCGGGCCAATGCAGCATTGCGCGCCGCCTACACCTCTGTCAAAGCATCATGCGCGGTCCGGCACCCGGACCTCGGAGCAGAATATGGCGCGTGCAAATCCGGCTGGATCAACAAGGCCGAGGCCCGCGCAATGGAGGCACGTGAATGAGCGCTGTATTGACCCTCGCGACACTGGATCATGTCGACCGGCTGATGCCGCTTGTGGCTGCGTTTCATGCCGAAGAGGGTCTGAGCCTGAGCGACGAAGCCCGCGAAAACGCTGTGCGCCCGCTGCTCGAAGGCATTCCGCACGGTGCGGCCTATCTGATCGGACCACCGCGCGCGCCGATTGGCTATATCGTGGTGACCTTTGGCTGGTC
>CAYGQZ010000547.1:0-1667 GCA_964352055.1 uncultured Rhodobacterales bacterium | reverse complement strand
AAATGCCGCCCGATGTCGCGCAGGAAATCGAGGTAGTTCAGATTGTCGAGCCATTCGGCATTGTTGATCATCATCGCCTTGTCATCGCCGTAGTCGATATAGGCTGAAAACACCTTTTTGATGCCCGCGATATTGGCGTCGATCTGTTCGGGGCCAAGCAGGGGGCGTTCGTCGGCCCGGAAGGACGGATCGCCCACCTTCGTCGTGCCGCCACCCATCAGCGTAATGGGGCGGTGCCCGGTCTTCTGGAACCAGCGCAGCATCATGATCTGAATGAGCGAGCCCACATGCAGCGACTGCGCCGTCGCGTCAAAGCCGATATAGGCCGACTGCACACCGCTCAGCAGCGCTTCGTCCAGCGCTTGCAGATCTGTGCAATCGGCAAGGAACCCGCGGCTCTGCATGACGTGCAGGAAATCGGATCTGGGTGTGTAAGTCATTGTGCTTGTCCTTGGAACGGCTCCGGCGCAGTCTATACGGGGGCAAAGGGCAAAGGAAAAGGCCATGGATAAGGTCAGACAGAAGGGTGTGGTGATCCGGGCGCTGGGGGCGATGTCGGGCACGTCGCTGGACGGCGTGGATGCAGCGGTGCTGGAAACCGACGGGATCACCATCAAGAGCTTCGGTCCAAGCGACTATCTGTCTTATTCCGCGGCACAGCGCGGTATCCTGCACGCGGCCCTTGGCCATTGGCACGGCGATACGCTGGCCCCGGCGACAGAGGTGGTGATGGAGGCGCATCGGGCCTTGCTGGGCGGATTTGCCGAGGTGGATCTGATCGGCTTTCACGGCCAGACCGTGGCCCACGCGCCGCGCCAGCAGGGTACGCTGCAACTGGGCGACGGGGCGGCACTGGCCGACAGCTTTGGCGTGCCGGTTGTTTGGGATTTCCGGTCGGCGGACATCACGCTGGGCGGAGAAGGGGCGCCGCTGGCGCCGTTCTTTCACTTTGCCTGTGCCAAATGGATGGGCGCGGATCGGCCGGTCGCGTTTTTGAACCTGGGCGGCGTGGGCAACATCACATGGGTTGATCCGTCTTTTGACAAGCCCGAAGAGCCGGGCGCGCTGTTGGCCTTTGACACCGGGCCAGCCAATGCGCCGGTCAATGATCTGGTGCAGGCCCGCCTTGGGGTGCCCTTTGATGCAGGCGGTGCCATTGCGGCGCGAGGCACTGTCGAAGCGGGCGCGCTGGAGCTGTTTCTGGCGGAGCCTTACTTTGCACGGATACCACCCAAGTCATTGGACCGAAACGATTTTGCCGAGATGGTTGAGCTGGTGCGGGCGCTTGACGATGCGGATGCCGCGGCGACCCTGACCGCCATGTGTGCCGCCGGTGTGGCCGAGGCCATGCAGCACTGCCCGGGCCTGCCATCGCAGGTTCTGGTCACCGGCGGCGGGCGGCACAACCCGGTCCTGATGAAAATGCTCGAGGTCTCGCTGGAGTGTCCGGTTGCGCCGGTCGAGGCTGTCGGGCTGGATGGCGATATGCTTGAGGCGCAGGCGTTTGCCTATCTCGCGGTGCGCGTGGCGCGTGGTCTGCCAACCTCGTGTTCCGGCACGACCGGGGTCCGTGCGGCTGTGGCGGGCGGCACGCTTAGCGTTCCAAGCCCCCAACATAGTCTGAGGTGAATTCCGCATAGCCGTTGGACACGGATTTCAGGTGTGGT
>CAYGQZ010000546.1:0-1668 GCA_964352055.1 uncultured Rhodobacterales bacterium | reverse complement strand
CGATATGGGTCACGTCCTTGCCCGCGGAACGCAACGCATCGACAACCGCATTGACGACCGCAGGGGGCGACCCGATTGCGCCCGCCTCGCCGCACCCCTTCACCCCCAACGGGTTATGGGTACAAGGCGTCTGACACGAATGATCGACCGCAAACATCGGCAGATCATCTGCGCGCGGCATCGCGTAATCCATATAGGACGCGCTCAGCAGCTGGCCGTTCTCATCATAGGCACAGTTTTCCAGCAAAGCCTGCCCGATCCCTTGCGCAATCCCGCCATGAACCTGACCGGTCACAATCATCGGGTTGATGATGTTGCCAAAATCGTCCGCCGCGGCAAAGCTCTCGATGGTGACCTTGCCGGTATCCGGATCAACTTCAACTTCACAGGCATAAGCCCCTGACGGGTATGTGAAATTCGACGGATCGTAAAAGGCCGTTTCCTCCAGACCCGGCTCAAGATCCTCCAGCGGATAGTTGTGCGGCACATATGCCGCGAGGGTCACATCGCCCCAGGCGACCGACTTGTCCGTGCCCGCGACAGAGAACGCACCATCCTTCAGCTCGATGTCGGATTCCGACGCTTCCAGCAGGTGGGACGCAATCTTTTTTGCCTTGTTGATGATCTTCTCGGTCGCCCGCACCATGGCCGAACCGCCAACGGCGATGGAGCGCGAGCCATAGGTGCCCATGCCCATAGGCACTTTGGACGTATCCCCGTGCACGATCTCGATCATCGACTCGTCAATCCCGATCATCTCGGCGACCACCTGGGCAAAAGACGTCTCATGCCCCTGTCCGTGGCTGTGCGAGCCGGTCATCACAACCAGACCGCCCGTGGCATTCACCCGCACCGTGGCGCTTTCATAAAGCCCCGCACGCGCGCCCAACTGCCCCACAAGGTTCGACGGCGCGATGCCGCAAGCCTCGATATAGCAGTTCACGCCCAGACCGCGCAGCTTGCCCTTGGCCTCGGACGCCTTGCGCCGCGCAGCAAAGCCGCTGATGTCGATCATCTCTTCGAGCTTGTCCATCGTCGCGTGATAATCACCAGTGTCATATTCCACCGCCACGGGCGTGGCATAGGGGAACTCGGTGATGAAATTCTGACGGCGCAGGGCAATCGGATCAACGCCCAACTCGCGCGCGGCCTTGTCCACCACACGCTCCAACTGGAAGGTCGCCTCGGGGCGACCTGCCCCGCGATAGGCATCGACCGGCACTGTATTGGTAAAGACAGCCTTCACGTTCACATAGATGAGCGGGGTCTTGTAATTGCCCGCCATCAGCGTGCCATGCAGCCATGTGGGCACCGACGGTGCAAAGGTCGACAGATACGCGCCCATATTGGCATAGGTATCCGTGCGCAGGGCGGTAAAGTTGTTGTCCGCGTCCAGCGCCAACTCGATCTTGGTCACGTGATCGCGTCCGTGGGCGTCCGACATGAACGCTTCGGTCCGCGACGATGTCCACTTGACGGGCCGGTTACAGGCCTTGGCGGCAAAGGTGCAGAACGCCTCTTCCTGATAGTGGAAGATCTTGGTGCCGAAACCGCCACCGACATCCGGGGACACGACGCGCAGCTTGTGCTCCGGAATGCCAAGAACAAAGGCCCCCATCAGCAGGCGGATCACGTGGGGGTTTTGCGAGGTCGTATACAGCGTGTGCT
>CAYGQZ010000545.1:0-1672 GCA_964352055.1 uncultured Rhodobacterales bacterium | reverse complement strand
TATGACGAGCTGATCAAATCCTGGCAATAAGCCGGACTTAAAACGACGCGGGGCGTTACGGTGCCCCGCGTCATGCCGTCTCATTTTGCATGGGCTGTGGCAAAACAAACTCTTGGCGGCATCTCAGGTGCGCCGTTTTCCCGGACCAATCCGTCATTCCCGCGGCGAGATCATGAAATGTGTACTGGCCATAGGCGTCAGCGCGCCGAATGACGGCCCAGGGACGATCAACAACACGATGCGATTGCTCGGCACCCGGCGCGTGAACAGCGGTTTTTGTTGAAGTTGGATGAGGTAACCTGGTGAGAGAAATTCCGCAAACGGGCGGGGCGCGATCATCTCCAAACTGAAGACTCAAAGGATATCAGACATGCCTCCTTTTTCTTTCTCATGCCCAACACGGGTGCATTTTGGCGCCGGGACATGCGGGAAACTTTGTGGCTTGCTGCCCAAGAATGCTAAGCATGTGATCCTTGTTCGTGGGCGCAGCGGGAGCGCCTCTGCGCCAGTTCTGGCCCTCCTGCAAGCGGCAGGACTTGATGTCACGGAACTTTGCTGTAACGGCGAACCTACTGTGTCATCCATCGACGCGGCGCTGGAGAGATTGGCGACCACAAAGGCGGACGCGGTGATCGCCTGCGGCGGTGGTGCCGCCATGGATACAGGCAAAGTCGTGTGCTTCGCGCTGTCAAACAACCTGCGCAGCTATGACGACTTTGCCACCCTGACGTCGGGACAAATGGATATCCCATGTCTTGCCCTGCCCACAACCGCAGGCACCGGTGCCGAAGTCACGGCCAACGCCGTTATTGGCGTGCCCGTAAAAGGTGCCAAGTTAAGCCTGCGCGGCCGGGGGTTTTGCCCAACGGTTGCGATTGTCGACCCTGATCTGATGCGCGGTGCACCGGATGCTGTGGTGCTGCACGCTGGATTGGATGCAATTACGCAAGTCTTTGAAAGTTACACATCAAACGCGGCCACGCCATTTTCCGACGCTTTGACGCGTTCGGTCAAATACACAGGACTGCCGGCTCTCAAACGAGCATTGGACGGCGGTGACATGTCTGCTTTGGATGATCTGGCATGGGTCAGCCATGTCAGTGGGCTGGCTCTTGCCAATTCCGGTTTAGGTACGGCGCATGGGTTGGCCTCGGTCATCGGTGGCCAATTTGATGCACCCCATGGTGCGCTATGCGGGCGGTTACTGCTTCCAGTGGTACAACAAAACCTTAGGCGCGCACCGCAAGGGTCTAAAATACACGCGCGACTTAAGTCATGTGTTGATCACATTGCTGCAGTCTTTCCCCCAACTGGAAAAACCGACCCGCTTTCTGGCTTTAGTGAATGGCTCGACAGCAAAGGTTTGCCCCGACTGGCGGATTGGTTGGTCGCGGAAGATGATCTGGCCTCACTCGCTACTCAAGGCATGGCGGCATCATCAAGTCAGAAGAATGCAGTTCCTTTGAACGAAGCCGACTATCTGCGCATTCTTTCGGCTGCCTTGTAAAGGTGGGCGAATGAAACGACCGTCTGCTTGCTTGGCTGCGGACGGGGTCGAGTAGCTCTGCCATCATCAGTCTCACTTCGGCGATCTTAGTTCGTTTTATGAGCCGCACCTATCAAGAGGCAGCGTCTGCTCTGTGTCGGTACCACCCATTCGTAGAGTGCGCAG
>CAYGQZ010000544.1:0-1674 GCA_964352055.1 uncultured Rhodobacterales bacterium | reverse complement strand
GCGACGGGCAGCTTTTGCCGATCAGCGCCAACTCTGCCCTTTTCTCCCTTCTTGGGACTGTCTACGGCGGCGACGGGCGGACGACGTTTGGCTTGCCGGATTTGCGGGGTCGCGTTGCAATCGGGCCGCGCAATGGACCCGGTCTGTCGGACTACCGACAGGGCGCGCGGGGCGGGGAAGAGAACGTTGTTCTCAACACAACTCAGATCCCGGCGCACACCCACCCGGCAACTGCCACGGCAAGCAGCACGGCCACGATGATGGCCGAAGGGCAAGCCGGGACCGACCCAAACCCCGGTAACAAAATGTTGGCCGCCGGCTCCAACATCTTCCGCGAGAATGCACGCGCCGAGGACGTCATAATGGATCCGGCGATGGTGTCGGTGAACACCGATGTCACGGTGACGGTCGGCAATGCGGGCAACAACCTCGATCACGAGAACCGGCAGCCCTACCTTGCGATCAACTACATCATCGCGCTTCAGGGTGTTTATCCGTCGCGCAGCTGATGGCTCAGCGCATCCGCGCAAAACCGATCCTTTGGGCACCCCGACCGTGCGGGGTGCCCATTGCGCTTCAGGAGGGTCTGGCATGACGATACCGCAGGCGTTGCAGCCCAAGGGCTGTACTCTGACCCCGGCCACGCCAGCGGATGCGGATTTTCTGCACCGCCTTTTTGTCGAGGTGGAAACCGCCTCCATGCCGCTGGCGGTACCTGCGCTGATCCAGATGCTGGACCAGCAACATCACATCAGGATGGCAACCTATCGCCAGACCTTTCCCGAGGCGACCGATCTGATCATCCACAAGGACGGCACTGCGATCGGCAGGTCCAAAGCAAGCTGTTGAGAGCAGAGTCCTGAAAATCGCGCCGAAGATGGATTTGGAAATTTTAAATTTAATTACAATTAGTTAAGCGACGGCGTGTGCACAGTGTGTGCAACGTGAAATCGCCATCTGACGTGCTCTGTCGGGCGTTTGGCGGTTGAGTGGGCTGGGTCATATCGAAGGGCGATCGAACCCAAACACCTGGGGGCCTCGCCAAGGCTGCAACGGGACATGGTCATTCGTCCCGCGTCACACGGATCCAAGATTTGATGAATTCTGGGTTGGCTTGGGGCAGGGGCGGCAGCCCTTCCTTGTTGACCTCGGCACACTCTTTGGCAGGTGACTGTACCGCTTTGCTTGTGCAAATCGTAATTTCGCTGTGCAGGAGGCCAATGTCTCAGATGCGGGACTTAGTGAGCTTTCGCTGCGATTGCGCCAGTGGCCGGTTCTTGCGGCTTTGTGATCCTCAAGATTGGATTGAACGCGATCTGCACATTCTTTTTGGCTACAGCCCCGATTTGCTGGGACTGTCTGCCCGACCCTCCATAGTGACTGTAGGAAAGCCCGTGGACTCTGTGGTTGGGTTGATGGGCGTTCAGCGACCTCCTTGCTGCGCACTTGTTCGCAAACGACCCGATTCCGAAATGCAAAATCAGCATCTGTCCAGCCAAACCAACCGTATGACGACGGGAGGTGATGTGTAAGCCAGTTTCCCACTTATTATTATGCCGTTCAGCGATGGATGTGAAATCATTGGTGAAGCAGCGACGAAGGTCAGCTCGAAATCCCTTACAGCAGATGGGGACAACTTATCCGTCAGCCGACCGCTTGCCTGCCGCGTCAAAG
>CAYGQZ010000543.1:0-1677 GCA_964352055.1 uncultured Rhodobacterales bacterium | reverse complement strand
CCGCCCCCGGGCACCACTATTTATAATAGTGATTAGAAATCAGATGCTTAGCCTAGGCTTTTGTCCCACTAGAAGTAACCCCGCTTAAAAGTGGGACACTTTTGTCTGGTGTTTGTTCCGCTGACAGACGGCGTAGCGCACTTTCGGCGCGTGTTTTTTGGCTTGCAGCGCGCGTGTAGCGGGTCACTTCTTTACTTGTCCGGTGACCGGTTATGGACATGATTTCCTGTTCGGTGCAGCCCAACTCTGCCAAGCGTGCTGCGGCAGCCTTGCGCAGGCCGTGGACCGAGCAATTGGATAGTCCGGCTTCGTCACACCATTTACGAAACCTGTTGCCAAAGCCGTTGGATGTGAAGGGGCGATTGAAAGCCGTTACAAGAAATGTCAGATCGCCGGTGGGTGTCTGATCAATGATTGCCTGCAATTCCTGGATGATTGGGATTTCCATGCGGACTGGATTGCGGTTGCGGCCCTTGTGTTGGGTGAATACCAGCCAACCGTCCCGGACATGTTGCTTCCCAAAAATGACCAGATCGGCGCGCCGTTGGCCGGTATAAAGCGCCAAAGCAAGGGCTAGGCGCGCTGACGTACCTATAGGGTGGGTTTCCTCGAATTTCTCAATCTCGGCGAGACTCCAGGAGTGGAAACCGTCCGCATTGCCTTTCAAATACTCCACCTTGTCTGCTGGGTTGTCATCGTGGTGGTCATAACGCAGGGCAAAGCGATAAAGTTGCCGAATGGCTTTCACCATACTGTTAGCGGCTTCGGGGCGATCTGCCATTTCGTCTCTGCGGACGCGGATATGGCGGTGAAGCAAGAGGGCGTACGGTTTATCGCCATCGCCCTTGTGCTGGCAAAAGCGTTCCAGAATCGCGCGCCGGACCTTTTGGGTCCGTGGGTCTAACTCTTGGAACATGGCGCTCTTAAAGTATTGAACACAAAGCCACCGAATACTGCGCGGCAAAACCTTGCCTGTCTGTTCAGTTTTGGTCTTCGGTGATTTTTGCTCAGTGGCTGCCGTGCGATAGTCGGCTAAGAATTCAGGCGATCCGGCTGGCCCCCTTAAACGCGTTTTCTTACCATTGCGGCGATAGTATAGCCGCACATTGCCGTGCCGATCAGTGTCTTCTACAACGTACTTTAACCTGAATTTCATGGCAGCCCCGAGCATTTAGTCGTCCCAGGGATTGTGGTCTGAATCGTCTCCACCGGGCAAGGCCTCAAAGAACTTGTCGATTAACCGCACATCCCAGACACGTCGCCCGTCTATTTTTTTGGGATTTGGCATGCGCCCGTCCGTGACTAGGTTGTCGAATTTTGATGTTCCTATTCCGATGTATTCAGCCGCTTCAACGCGGGAAAGCCCCCGGCGGGTCGGTACAGGGGCGGCGTGACTGCAATGGGTCAAGACAGCTTGTTTCATGGTAACTCCGGGTCTTTGCTGTGGCGTAGAGATCCGCGCCCGCTAACTAAGAAAGAAAGCGGGCGGGGAAGTATTCAGAATTGAAAGCTACTTAGGGCGTCACAATGTCCTGGATCGCTGCAAACGATTCTGCATGGCGGACTGCAATGTCCCATTCGGAATGCGCTACCAGGCGAACATTGCCCCGTCCGGCTTCCGTTACATCGTCGACAATCAGGTCGATGCCACCCCACTGACCGATCAAGAGGTCAGCC
>CAYGQZ010000542.1:0-1677 GCA_964352055.1 uncultured Rhodobacterales bacterium | reverse complement strand
CACGGCGTCGGCAAACATCGCAATGTCGACGACACGCCTGCGGGCGGCGGTGCGGGCATGGTCTTGCGCGCAGACGTCGTTCATGCCGCATTGAGCGAGGCGCAAGCCCATGCGCGCGGGCGGTGGCCAATCCTGTACATGTCGCCGCGCGGTCGCCGCTTTGATCAGGGCATGGCCCGCGATCTGGCGCGCTGCGACGGCGTGACAATGCTGTGTGGTCGGTTCGAGGGTGTGGACGAACGGGTGCTGGAGCATTGGGGCGTGACCGAGGTCAGCCTGGGGGATTTCGTCATGACCGGTGGTGAGATTGCAGCCCAGGCCATGCTGGACGCCACCGTCCGCTTGATACCTGGCGTGTTGGGCAACGCAGACAGCGCCGTTGAGGAAAGCCACTCCAACGGGTTGCTCGAACATCCGCAATACACCCGGCCGCCCACTTGGGAAGGCCGCGACATTCCGCCTGTTCTGATGTCGGGAAACCATGGCAAGATCGCGCAATGGCGGCAGGAGATGGCGGAAAGACTGACGCAAGAACGGCGACCCGACCTGTGGGCAAAGCGTGAGGCGCAAGACACGTGAGTGCACCCGTCGTGCTCCACGGCTACTGCCACAGCGTTTACACGTGGATCGCGCGTATGGTTCTGGTGCAAGCCAATGTGGCCTTTGACATTGTCGAGACAGACCCATTTGCGGACCGGCCCGGCGAGAGGCCGGGATTGCACCCGTTTGGCCGTGTCCCGACGCTTGTCCACGATGGCTTTGTGATCTTTGAAACGTCAGCCATCACGCGATATGTAGACCGTGTGTTTGCCGGTGGCAATTTGACGCCGCAGACCGCTCAGGCGCGGGCGCGCATGGATCAGGTGATCGCGATTTTGGACAACTATGGATATATTCCTCTTGTGCGTCAGGTATTTGCCCATGCGGTGTTTCACCCGTGGGAGGGAGCACGCGCAGACCCGGATGAAATTGCGGCGGGTATCGGCGCGGCGCGTCCTGTCCTCGCCGCGCTGGATCAGATCGCCGCTGAGGGCCGTGTGCTGAATGCCACGAAGATAACACTTGCGGACTGCCATCTGGCCCCGATGATCAGCTACTTCCTGCAAGCGGATGAGGGTCGCATGGTCATGAAGGACGTACCAGCGCTGACGCGCTGGTGGGGCATGATCGCACAGGCTCCGTCACTGGTTGCCACGCAGCCGAAACGCAACGTGCAATCCACTTGATCACAACGGAATCCCACCCTATACACCGCCCATTCCGACTCGGGCTTTCCTGATCGGGCTTTTGTGCTGCGGCGTCTTCTTCGGCGAACAAGCGCGGCGCACGAACATGACACAAGGAACGATGACCTGACCTCTGGCGGGCGCGATATGCGGACCCGGTGAAGACCAAGAGCTCTGAGGCGTCACAAAACTTCGTGGATTAACCACGAGCATCATAGGAGAGATGGTCAATGGACCTGATCGCACAGCTTGAGGCGGAACAGATTGCCGCCCTCGGGGCAGATATACCCGATTTCAAAGCCGGAGATACCATTCGCGTCGGCTTTAAAGTGACCGAAGGCACCCGGACCCGGGTCCAGAATTACGAAGGCGTCTGCATCGCGCGCAACAACGGCCACGGCATTGCCGGATCGTTCTGCGTCCGCAAGATTTCCTTTGGCGAAGGCGTGGA
>CAYGQZ010000541.1:0-1683 GCA_964352055.1 uncultured Rhodobacterales bacterium | reverse complement strand
GCCAGACACCGCGATTTTTTACAAGGGTTTCGCATTGAGGTTTCTGATCTGAGCGTATGGTCTGGCTTCGAGCGGCATATGGCAAGACTTGGGCCCGCCGGAACCATGCGTTTTGCGATGCCTTGCCAAACCTCATCATAAGGCGGGTTCGGAGCTTCGTCCGAATTCGCTACGATCCATCCCGTGTTCAGTGGAGTTTACAGTCAGCACCGGGGGCAAGGGGCGTCTACTTTGCGTGCACCGCCGACACCGGGACCGCAGGCCAGATGGGGGGGGGTAAGTCAACCTACGCTCCGCGACGGTGGAGTGAACGCTGGCCCTGAACGCACGTGACAGCGCGCCGCATGAAGCGACAGGCAACCCACCCCTGAAACCCGCCGACTGCCCCCTTTTCATAGGGGCAGGCCTGTGGCAGACCGCAGCGAACCCAATCCGAAAAGGCGCGCCCATGGCCCAGATCATCTCTGCCCTCTCCGAAATCTCAGACCGGTACGACGCGCTCTTTGTCGATCTTTGGGGCTGCGTGCACAATGGGGTGCATGCCCTGCCCGAAGCGGTCGCCGCCTTGCAAGCTTACCGCGCCAAGGGCGGCAAGGTTGTGCTGGTCACCAATTCCCCCCGTCCACGCGCGGGCGTTCAAAAGCAACTGACCCATTTTGGCGTGCCCGATGACAGTTGGGACACGATCGCCACCTCGGGCGACAGTGCCCGGGCGGCCATGTTTCGGGGCATCGTGGGAGAAAAGGTGTTCTTCATCGGCCAATCGGGAGAAGAGAAATTCTTTGAACCGATTGGCGTGATCAAGGAGCCTGTCGACATCAAGATGGTTCCGATGACCGAGGCCGAAGGCATCGTTCTGACAGGGCCCCGCGATCCGTTGGCTGACCCGGATGTGATGCGCCCCGAATTTCTGATGGCCAAACAGCTTGGTCTGAAACTCCTGTGCGCCAACCCCGACATTGTGGTCGACCGGGGCGATGTGCGGGAATGGTGTGCCGGCGCTTTGGCGAAACTATACACCGAGATGGGCGGCGAGAGCCTTTATTTCGGCAAGCCGCATCCGCCAATCTATGATCTGGCGCGCCGCCGGCTGATGGAACTGGGTGTCGACGTGCCCGACAGCGGCATTCTGGCGATCGGCGACGGGGTCCTGACCGACATCGCAGGGGCCATGGGAGAGGACATTGATTCTCTGTTCATCTCGGGCGGGCTGGCCGCATCCGAGACCAAAACGACGCACCAACCAGACCCTGAATTGCTAGAGCGTTACTTGGAAAAGGAAAAAAGCGCGCCGACCTTTGCAATAGGGCAACTGCGCTGACCCTCTTTTTTCTTGATTTTCTGCGCATGCAAAGTAATAACCTTGCGTACGGCGCGATCTAGGCGTCAGAAAATTACCGGAGCGTCACATGTTGGACAATCTACCACGCGGCACGATTTGTATCGAAGACCTGGAAATGGGCATGTCCCGTCACCTGCGTAAGGTGGTCACGGATGAAGACATCGAGATGTTTGCCCAGGTCTCGACAGACCGGAATCCGGTGCATCTGGATGACGACTATGCCCGCGATACGATTTTCGAAGGTCGTATCGCCCATGGCATGCTGACGGCCGGGTTGATTTCTGCCGTGATCGGCGAGCAACTGCCTGGTCATGGCACCGTCTACATGGGCCAGTCGCTGA
>CAYGQZ010000540.1:0-1684 GCA_964352055.1 uncultured Rhodobacterales bacterium | reverse complement strand
GCCAGACACCGCGATTTTTTACAAGGGTTTCGCATTGAGGTTTCTGATCTGAGCGCATCGTCTGGCTTCGAGTGGCATATGGCAAGACCTGGACCCGCCGGAACCATCCGCTTTGCGATGCCTCTCCAAACTTTATCATAAGACGGGTTCGGAGCTTCGTCCGAATTCGCTACGATCCATCCCGTGTTCAGTGGCGTGTACGGTCTACACCGGGGGCAAGGGGCGTCTACCTTGCGTGCACCGCCTGTACACCGGGACCGCAGGCCAGATGCGGGGTAAGTCAACCGAGGCTCCGCGACGGTGGGGTGAACGCTGGCCCTGAACGCACGTGACAGCGGGCCACATGAAGCGACAGGCAACCCACCCCTGAAACCTGCCGACTGCCCCCCCTTTTCATAGAGGCAGGCCTGTGGCAGACCGCAGCGAACCCAATCCGAAAAGGCGCGCCCATGGCCCAGATCATCTCTGCCCTCTCCGAAATCTCAGACCGGTACGACGCGCTCTTTGTCGATCTTTGGGGCTGCGTGCACAATGGGGTGCATGCCCTGCCCGAAGCGGTCGCCGCCTTGCAAGCCTACCGCGCCAAGGGCGGCAAGGTTGTACTGGTCACCAATTCGCCCCGTCCGCGCGCGGGTGTTCAAAAGCAACTGACCCATTTTGGCGTGCCCGATGACAGCTGGGACACGATCGCCACCTCAGGCGACAGTGCCCGTGCAGCGATGTTTCGGGGCGTGGTGGGGGAAAAAGTATTCTTCATCGGCCAACCGGGAGAAGAGAAATTCTTTGAACCGATTGGCGTGATCAAGGAGCCCGTCGACATCAAGATGGTCCCGATGACCGAGGCCGAAGGCATCGTTCTGACAGGGCCCCGCGATCCGTTGGCTGACCCGGATGTGATGCGCCCCGAATTTCTGATGGCCAAACAGCTTGGTCTGAAACTCCTGTGCGCCAACCCCGACATTGTGGTCGACCGGGGCGATGTGCGGGAATGGTGTGCCGGCGCTTTGGCGAAACTATACACCGAGATGGGCGGCGAGAGCCTTTATTTCGGCAAGCCGCATCCGCCAATCTATGATCTGGCGCGCCGCCGGCTGATGGAACTGGGTGTCGACGTGCCCGACAGCGGCATTCTGGCGATCGGCGACGGGGTCCTGACCGACATCGCAGGGGCCATGGGAGAGGACATTGATTCTCTGTTCATCTCGGGCGGGCTGGCTGCGGCAGAGACCAAAACGACGCACCAACCGGACCCTGAATTGCTAGAGCGTTACTTGGAAAAGGAAAAAAGCGCACCGACCTTTGCGATAGGGCAACTGCGCTGACCCTCTTTTTTCTTGATTTTCTGCGCGTGCAAAGTAATAACCTTGCGTACGACGCGATCTAGGCGTCAGAAAATTACCGGAGCGTCACATGTTGGACAATCTACCGCGCGGCACGATTTGTATCGAAGACCTGGAAATGGGCATGTCCCGTCACCTGCGCAAGGTGGTGACGGATGAAGACATCGAGATGTTTGCCCAGGTCTCGACAGACCGGAACCCGGTGCATCTGGATGACGACTATGCCCGCGACACGATTTTCGAAGGCCGCATCGCCCATGGCATGCTGACGGCCGGGTTGATCTCTGCTGTGATCGGCGAGCAACTGCCTGGTCATGGCACCGTCTACATGGGCCAGTCGCTGA
>CAYGQZ010000539.1:0-1687 GCA_964352055.1 uncultured Rhodobacterales bacterium | reverse complement strand
TCACTTGCCTCGTATTCCCGCTCGATCCGGCTGAGGCCCCGGATGGTCGGGGTCGAGACCATGAACACTTTGCGCCGGTGCGCGAAGGTCGTCGTGCGCGCCTCAGCCAGAGAAACCGGATCGCCTTCTTCATCCGCCGAGGCCGGATAGGCATCGACCTCATCGAGAAAGATGTAACGCGCGGGCATCGAGCGCAGGCCGGTGGCGGAGTTCGCGCCGGTCAGCACCAGAATGCCGCCCGGGAATTCCTTGGACAGCATCGAGTTGCCCGCATCGCGTGAGCGCGCCGGTTTGACCCGCGCGCGCAGGGCAGCACTTTCCTCGATCAGCGGATCAAGGCGACCGCGCGAGGAGCGTTTGGCCATCTCGACCGTGGGCAGAACCGCAAGCATTGGTCCCGGCGCATGGTGGATCACAAACCCGATCCAGTTGTTGCCTGCTTCTGTTGCCCCGACCTGCGCCGCCTTCATGAAGGTAATGCGCTGCGCCGGGTGCCGGGGGGAGCGCGCATCCATGATCTCGCGCAGATACGGCGTTCGATCCGTACGATACCGTCCGGGTTCAGCACTGGCCCGCGAGGACAACCAGCGATGCTGGTTCGCCCACTCAGAAACCGTCAGGTCCGGGTCCGGGCGCAGTCCCTGACGCCAGGCACGCAGTATGTCTTCGGCCCCGTCAAAGCTGAGGTCGACGTCTGCGGTCAGGTCATCGTGTGCCGTGCCGTCACTATCCGAGGCCGACCCGGAGATCGGCGAGGGCGTCAAGCTGTTCGCGGACATGGGTTTCCAGCACTCTCTGGATGATCGCGGCCTCGATGATCACCGGGCGCCCCGTTGCCGTTTCCACCTCCGCTGCCACCTGTGCGGCCATCAACGCCGCGACGCGGGCAGGCCAGGTCACCCAGACATCGCGTTCCTGGCGGGCCAGACGAAACACCAGCGTTTCGGCGCGCGCCCGATCGACCAACGTGCCCTTTTTCTTCTGGATTGCCAGTTGGCGTTCCTGCGCCTGGTAGACGGTCAGCGCGGTGCGGGCCTTGAGATAGGAGGTGCTATCGGCGGGACCGCTGAGACTGCTTTCTGCGCCACCAACAGCCCGGCGCTGCTGATCGGGATCGGTTGTTTCGGCCCGTCGCGCATCAGAGGCAGCGGCATTGATTGAGCCATCCGCCCACAGCACCATCCGCCCGGTCTGCTTGGCCTTCTGGATCGCCCCGCGCGACAGGCCGGAATGGGCGGAATACTCCCGCTCGCTCATTCCTTCCATAACCATCCCGCCGCGTATCTAAAGCAATGATATTGCTTGGTATTCAGTTGATTAAGAAGCCAGATCGAGCGATTCTGATTGTACAAAACGACACACCCGACGGAGACAGAACCATGACCGCGAAGATCCAAGCCAAACCCGCACCGCAAGCCCTCCTTCTGGAGATCACCTTGAAGCACTTCCCGAACATTGAAACTCTCGAGACCCGAAACAGCGACGTGCTGGATTTCCATGACGTTTCGATCTGGTCGATCCGTGACGCATTGGCCGCAGCATATGCCGCCGGTCAGACAGCGGCGAAACGATGAGCGGAGACAGAACCATGACCAACCGACCCGCCAAAGACAATGCCGAGGCCCTTGCGGCCTTCCTCACCGCCAAGGTCGACATCGATGCGATGCTGACGCGCCTGCAGGGCTTC
>CAYGQZ010000538.1:0-1699 GCA_964352055.1 uncultured Rhodobacterales bacterium | reverse complement strand
AGGGATTGACGCCGCCGGTGACCGCTTGGCCATCTGGGGTTTTTCATCGGTGCGCTATGTCATATGACACTCGCATGGTTTTTTCTGCCTGCCAAATCAAAATGCAAGCGCGGTTCGCGATCACCAGCCCTCCGCCGAACATCACGTTCGGCCCGGGCAAGCGAGGACGAGGACAACGGTTTACGGTTTGCAGTCTCTGGTTTCAGCCGACGCCACGCGAACCGATCAGCCATTGGCATTTGATAACGTGGGCCGCGTCCGCGCTGGCATGGCGTATACGGTCCCAGTTGCCCTAGTTGAGGTCTTCCAAAAGGCGGCCATGTTTGCGGGTTGCATCCACGACGTCGCCGAATGTGGCAAAGCCTCTGCTTTCAAGCAGGGGAATAAGCTTGACCAGTGCTTCTGCGGTTGCCTGCGCATCGCCCAGCGCCGTGTGGCGCAGATGCGGGGGGATGGTGACCGACAGCCGCTCGCACAAGGCATCCAGACTGTGCGTTTCGGTTGTGCCAAAGACAACGGCAGACAGCAGAACCGTATCCAGCACCGGGTGATCCCATGTCACGCCCGACAGCGTTGCGGTCTTGCGCAACAGACCGATATCAAAGGGCGCGTTGTGGGCCACAAGAACGGCGTCGCGGGAAAAATGGTGCAATGCCCGACACGCTTTGGCGACGTCCGGCGCATGGGCCACATCCTCGTCCGTGACGTGATGTATGCGGGTTGATGCGGGCGGGATCGGCCGCCCGGGATTGACATAGGTGTTGACCGTTTCGCCCCCGACAATCCGTCCGTTCAGCACACGGACCGCCCCGATTTGCACGATGTCGTCCTTTTCCACACTCAGACCGGTTGTTTCCGTGTCGAAGGCGACAAAGCACAGATCGCTCAGCTTGGTGTCCTTGATGGCCGTGCGCTCGCCGGGATCGATCAGGGCAAAGTCAAAGACCAGCGGTCGTGGCGCCAGGGGTTTTGGCGCATCGGGATCAACATCGATCAGCAGGACGTGCCCGTCATTCTCCAGCGACTTTACCCGCGCTTCATATGTATAAAGACCTTCCGCGTCGGTCAGGGTGAACGCCGCCTCTGACACTCCATTCGAAAGGCTGCGCACAGCCTCGTTGAAAGGTTTGGGATCGAAGTAATCCGACAAGGGGGCCTTGAGCCGTGGGTGCGCCACTTGCGACAGGACATCTGCCGCCTGCCCGTCATAGAGCACGATTTCATGCGCTGGGTTGAGCAGGATGGTTGCCACCGGAATCTCGGTCAGGAGGGCCGTCAAACGCTCGGCTTCGGCCTTCAACCGCTCGGTCTCGCGGGCGACCTTGCTCGCGGTGTCCAGAACGGACGTGCTGAGCGTTTCCGAAACCGCATGGGCCGCCGGGGCAAGATCGCCCAGATAGCGCGCGACCTTGGTATCGACCGGCCGGTCCACGCCGGAATGGGCGCGCAGGCGCAGATCTGCGGCCAGTTTGCCGATGGGCTTGGCGAAGTGTTCGTCAAAAAGCAGCCACACCGCCGCAGCCAGCCCCGTATTCAGGAAGGCAAAGATCACGAAAGCCGTCACAAATGGCCCGGTGGGCAAGGCAGCCGCGTCCCGCGACCAGCCAAAATACAGCGCCCCGCCCGCCAGCGCCACCGCCCCCCCTGCCAACAGGCAGAAAAAGAGGAAGATGCGCAGGCGCAAGCTCAGGCGGGTAAA
>CAYGQZ010000537.1:0-1705 GCA_964352055.1 uncultured Rhodobacterales bacterium | reverse complement strand
TCCGCGAATATCGCGTTTCTCTCGGCGGCAAGGTCCAGATCACCGACCAGGAGTTGATCCTGGCCTGCACCGGACCCGGGGTTGATCTGGTCCACCAGGACATGATCCTCGACCTGCGCGCGCCCGGGATGGGCGTCATCGGTCAGGAACTGGTGATCGAAATCACCCCGTGAGGGACAGGAATACAGGAGACTTGAGATGACCGACTATCTGATCACCAACAGCGCAGCTATCCTCGGCGGGATCGAGGACGCCTCGGCTGCGGGGAGTTTCAACCCCGACTTTGCCGATCACGCGATCCGCTTCACTGAGGCCGGAGCGGCCAGCATTTCCCTGCCTGGGATCCATGATGTATGGCTGCGCGCCGATTGCTACTACGATGGTTTTGACCTCACCGCCAATGGCGACGGGTATTTCTGCAGCGTCGGTTTGCCCAATATCGACATCGCGCGGATCAACTTCAGCAACGGCAGCATGCGGCTGGACTACACCAGCATCAGTTATGCCGCGCCCAATGTGTCCGGGCCTTCGATCACCGGTATACCCGATGCCACGCTTTTCACGCTCGACGTGCATATCGAGACCGGAACGGCCGTGGCGGGCAATGTCGATGATTACCGTGTCACATTCTATGTCGATCTGAGCCAGGTCGGTCAGATTATCGGCAACGCCTCCAGGGTTGATGGGGCCAGTGCCATTCGTTTCGATTTCGGGGGCACGGATTTCCTCGATGGCAACGAACAGTTCTGCCTCTCCAATGTCCTCGTCTCGGATCAGGACACGCGCGGGCGGCGGTTTCGCATATTGCGCCCAACCGGGGCCGGTACGCTGGCCACGGCTGAAGGGGGGCATGCCGAGCTGGGTGATGGCGATCCCGCCACTTTCGCCTATGCGCGTGCTGCCGGGGACGCTGTCACCTCGACCCTCACGCCCGGCGCCACACCACCGGGCACCATCGGCAAGATCATCCTTGCCAGCTACGCCCGCAATGCCGTGGAAAACCCCAACCCGGCCACCGTTGTGAACCGGTTGCGCATCGCGGGTACGGACTATGATGCCACCGGTTTGTCACCCGCAGGGGGCTCCATCGAGGCGCTGACCTCGGAGTGGGCCCTGAACCCTGCAACTGGACTGCCCTGGACATGGGCAGATCTCGCGAGCCTCGAGATCGGGTTCATGGGCGACACGTGAGCGGCGCGGCCCCTGCGTCTGACAGAAACCATACTGAGAAAGATACGCCCAATGACACCCCCCTCGCGTGATGGCACAAACCTGCGCATTCCTGAGGCCGAGTTTGAGGCAATGATGGCACGCGCTGCCAAGGCCGGGGCCCGCCAGGCGCTCAATGATGTCGGCCTGGATGGCTCGGACGCGGCCCTCGATATCCGGGACCTGCGCTCCTTGCTGGATTGCGTCCGCTTCGTGCGCCGCACTGCCGTGCAAACCACGGTGCATCTTATCACCACCGGGCTGATCCTGGCGATGCTCGCAGGGATCGCTCTGAAGCTGAAGATCTTCGGCGGCGGGCCTTGAGGTATATTCCTCGCCACTCTGACTGAACCCCAAACCAACCCAATGACCCGCTTCCCGGCGGGTTTTTCGTTTCTGGAGGACACCATGACACCGACATTTTATGACCACTGGCGCGATGTGCCGGAAGACACCTGGCGCTGGCCGAATTTCTCCCCCGCCGAAATCGCCTGCC
>CAYGQZ010000536.1:0-1712 GCA_964352055.1 uncultured Rhodobacterales bacterium | reverse complement strand
AGCCCGCGCTCATGCGCTTCCAGTTTCTCCACCGGGATCAAGGCGCCGTCCACCCAGGCGGGGATCATGATGCTCATACGTGGTTCGCTTTCACCAGCCCTGTCAGGTGGGCCATATTCTTGATGCCGATCTTAATGTGGGCCATGGGACGGGCCTTGACCAGTCGTTTGTTCATATAGGCCTCGAAGGTCAGCCGTTGCACGTCGATGTCGTGGCACAGGGATACAAAGCGCTCGCGCCGGTCATCGGACCGGTAATAGGCATTCTGCATCGACGCAAGAACCCGAAAGACGGTCTTGTGCTCGCGCATGAAAAGCTTGCGGGCCAGTTTCAGATCCTTGACCCGGCCCGAGGCAAGGGTTGCCGCACAGGCCGTCGCAGCCACGCGGCCCCCGACCATCGCATAGTAGATCCCCTCGCCCGAAGACGGGGCCACAACACCCGCAGCATCACCGGCCAGCAGCACGTCCTTGCCATTGTCCCAACGATCCAGCGGTCTCAGGGGAATGGGCGCGCCTTCCTTGCGCAGGGTCTCGCAATCTGCAAGGCCCGAAGCCAGACGCAGCGCTGCCGTCGCCTTTTTGAGGTCGACCGAAGCAAGCTCCGTGCCCATGCCGACGCTGGCGCTGTCCCCATGGGGAAACACCCAGCCATAGAAGTCGGGCGATATGGCACCGTCATAGATCACGTCACACCGCGCGGGGTCATAGATGTCGGTTTTCGGCGGTGCCTTGATGATTTCGTGATAGGCAAAGACCAGCGGCACCTTGTCCGCATCCTTGACCTCGGCCAGACCGACGCGGGATTTGGCCCCATCGGCTCCGATGACCAGCTTGCAGGGCAGTTCGCGTTCTTCCTGCGTGGCCTTGTCGCGGTAGATGACGACGGGCGTGCCTTCGGGTCGTTCGATCCGCACAAAGGTACCTGTGAAATACTCGGCCCCGGCTTCGGCAGCGCGGGCGCGCAGGAAGGGATCAAAGTCCTTGCGATCCACCATCCCGACATAGCCATTCTCGATCGGGATATCGACGTGCCGCCCCGTGGGCGAGATCATGCGGGCTGTCGTGACCTTGGTCAGCAACTGATCCTCGGTCACGTGGAAATCCTGCATCAGACGCGGCGGAATGGCCCCGCCACAGGGTTTGATCCGCCCTTCACGATCCAGCAGGGCAACGGAATGGCCCGAGCGCACCAGATCTTCGGCGGCAGTGGCCCCGGACGGTCCACCGCCCACAACAACGACATCATACATATCTTTATTCCCCCGGAACCAAGGTTGCATCATTCATATCAGACGCCGCACGCATGACCCGGGCCGCGACAAAGGCAGCGATCAGGAACAGGGCAGCTTCGAGTGTGAACACCGACGCATAGGCGGCGGCATCCGGTAATATCATGCGCATCAGGTCCAGCATGCTGGTGGCGATGAGGCCAGCAAGACCTGCGGCGATGGCTTGCGCGGCCCCAAAGACACCCATGCGGGTGCCCGCCGCTTCGGCACGGGCTGCAGCCAAATGCATCATGGAGCCGACAGCGCCGACAACAAACAGCCCGTTGCCAAGACCCAGCACCACGGTGCTTGGCACCAATGGCAGGCCCGTTGCAAAGCCCAAAAGCCCGGCAGCAGACAGGACGCATCCCGTCACCGCCCAAAACCGCAAGCTGCCGATGGCAAAATGCGAGAGAACTCCGGCGGCAATCATGCCCAGCAG
>CAYGQZ010000535.1:0-1714 GCA_964352055.1 uncultured Rhodobacterales bacterium | reverse complement strand
GTCGCTTTTTCGGTGATGATCGGCTTGCGGATCACGTCGTAATGTTCTGCCTTGGCACTCATTTCAAGCGAGCCTCCAGTGCTTCGATACCCGCCTTCGTGAGCACGAGTGTGTCACGCTTGAGGATATCATATACGTTTGCACCCATCGATGGCAGGATATCCAGACCTTCGATGTTGCGTGCGGCTTTGAGGAAGTCTTCGTTGACCGAAGCTCCGTCGATGATCAGCGCGCGTTTCCAGCCCAGGTTCTTGACCTGCTTGGCCAGAACGCCCGTTTTGCCCGACGTTGCCACATCTTCGATGATGACCAGCTCGCCTGCGGCCATTTTGGCGGACAGGGCGTGCTTGAGGCCAAGCTTGCGGAACTTCTTGGTCAGGTCATGGCCGTGCGAACGGACAACCGGACCCTTGTAGATACCACCCCCGCGAAAGATCGGAGCCGAGCGCGCGCCGTGGCGTGCGCCGCCGGTGCCCTTCTGGCGATAGATCTTCTTGGTCGAGTAGTTGACTTCGGACCGTGTCTTGACCTTGTGGGTCCCGGCCTGCGCGTTGTTGCGCTGCCAGCGGACAACGCGGTGCAGGATATCGGCACGTGGCTCAAGGCCAAACAGGGCCTCGTCCAGGTCTACGGATCCGGCCTTGGCGCCGTCGAGTTTGATGACATCGAGTTTCATGCGTCACCTTCTTTCTTGGCTTCGTCAGCAGCTTGTGCTTCGGCCACAACATCCGTCTTGGCTTCCGCTGCGGCAGCGGCTTCCATTGCGGCTTGCTCTTCGGCGGCGGCTGCGGCTGCGGCAGCTTCGGCCTCTGCGGCGGCTGCGGCTGCAGCTTCCTCAGCGGCTTTTGCGGCTTCTTCGCGGGCCGATTTCAGGGCTGCAGGCTGAATCGCGTTCTCGGGGAACGGCTTTTTCACTGCATCCTTGACGGTAACCCAGCCGCCTTTCGATCCGGGCACAGCGCCCTTGATCATGATCAGACCACGGTCGCTGTCGGTGCGCACAACCTGAAGGTTCTGCGTTGTCACCTTGGCCGCACCCATGTGGCCTGCCATCTTCTTGCCTTTGAAGACTTTGCCGGGGTCCTGACACTGACCGGTGGAGCCGTGTGACCGGTGCGAGACCGACACACCGTGCGAGGCACGCAGACCGCCAAAGTTGTGGCGTTTCATGGCGCCGGCAAAGCCTTTACCAATCGATGTGCCCGTGACGTCCACGAACTGACCTTCGAAATAGTGGTCGGCGATGATTTCTTCGCCAACACCGATCAGGTTGTCCTCGGTCACGCGAAATTCGACCAGCTTCCGCTTGGGCTCAACCTTTTGGGCCGCGAAATGGCCGCGCATGGCTTTGCTGATGCGTTTCACCTTGGGCGTTCCTGCGCCAAGTGTCACAGCGGTATAGCCGTCTTTTTCCGATGTCCGGTTGCCGACAACCTGCAGGCCGTCCATCTGAAGCACGGTCACAGGGATCTGCCGACCGTCTTCCATGAACAGGCGGGTCATACCGACCTTTTTTGCGAGAATTCCAGAGCGCATGTTCGATACCCTCCTTAAGACTGCAACTTGATCTCGACATCCACGCCAGCGGCCAGGTCGAGCTTCATCAGCGCATCCACGGTCTGGGGGGTCGGATCAACGATGTCCAAGAGACGCTTGTGGGTGCGGATCTCGAACTGGTCACGGGATTTCTTGTCTACGTGGGGGCCACGCAGAA
>CAYGQZ010000534.1:0-1720 GCA_964352055.1 uncultured Rhodobacterales bacterium | reverse complement strand
CGATGCCGACACCGTCAACGCCAAGGGCGGTGATGACCCGTTCGATGGAACGGGTTTGGTCGATCAGGCCGTTTACGCCGCCCATGATCAGGGCCTCGCCCGCTTCATTGCCGCGTTCCAGCATCTGGTCATAGGCAAAGCCCGCTTCAGCCGCATGTTTGATGCGCCCCAAAGCCATGACGGCATCGCTCAGCTTACTCTGCATCTCGGCGTCCAAAGCTGCGTCCGTCCCGGCCACCAGATCAGACAGGGACGGCCCTGTTACTAGACTGCCATCGACGCGGATGTATTCGCCCAGGTAGACGTTCTGGATGCCGACACCGTTGTAGTAGTGGTCGTTATGGGTGTTGTCAGCGAAGCAGGAGTGTTCTTCTTCGGGATCGTTCAACATGACACCAAGGCGCATCCGCTCCCCTGCCGTCTCACCGTATGATAACGATCCCATACCCGTCAGAATAGCAGAGATACCTGCATCGGCGTCCGACATCAGTTCGCTGCGGGCCTCACCGCCGTCAGCCCAAGCCCCCGCCATGTATTCCAGATCGGAAATCAACAGATCAGTGGCCGCCGTGAGGTATTCACCGCGACGGTCGCAATTGCCGTTCGTGCAGTCAGCGCCCATCGCGTAGTCGGTCCATGGGCGATCCCCGGCCCCTGATCCGTGACCGTTCAGGTCCTGACCCCAAAGCAGAAACTCGATGGCGTGGTATCCCGTGGCCACGTTGGCCTCGACGCCATCCGCTTCTTGCAGTGTTTCTTCCAGCAAAGCAGGCGTGATGGTCGTCGCGTCGATCTCTTGTCCCGACAGGGTAAAGGTCGGGTTGGCAATCACGTTGAGGGCCGCAAGGGCGTTCTCATCAGACGGGCCACCATAGGACGCATCCACATAGTCGATCAGACCCTCATCCAGCGGCCACGCATTCACCTTGCCTTCCCAGTCATCCACGATGGCATTGCCAAAGCGGAACACCTCGGACTGCTGATATGGCACACGGGCGGCCAGCCATGCGGCACGGGCCGCAGTCAGGTTTTCGGCAGACGGGGCGGCCACCAGCGCGGTCACCGCCTCTTGCAGGCGCTGTGCGGTGATCAGGCTGTCTTCATAGTTCGCTGCGGCGATATCGGCATAAGTGCCCAGCACCTCTTCGGGAGTGGCCGCGAACGCAGGCGTTGCAAGGGCGAGGGCGATTGCCGTTGCCGTTATCGTTCTGGTCGTCATGTCTGTGTCCTTTTAGTGTAATCTCTGGTGTCGGTTGTGAGTGTGCCGTGAAAGGTCACGCGGTGCGGCCAGATGCATACGCTTCAAGGCAAAGCCGACATCGGCCGCTGCGATACAATTGGCAAAGCAGGCTTCGTCGGCGCCGAGGCATTTGCAATTCTTTGATGGATCTCTCATTTGGTCAAAATCAACGTGCCAGCCCGCGGGATCCGCAGGGTACGGGCTTGTCCGTCCAGCACGATGTGCGCCCGGTCGCGACCTTCGGTCAGATCGCGGGCCGCATGGCGGGCAAGTGCGGGTGCCGTGGTTTGCCGGGGCAGGGCCGAATGGACGCTCATGACCAGACGGGCTCTCGATCTGAAAGGCGTTCCGCAATCCAGACGGGACAAAAGTCTTCGGTCTGCGATGCCGCAAACAAGACATCGAACCTGTCGGCTTGCTTTGTGCGTGATGTGCGGCGGTGCTCGGGTTCAGTGTCGACACGACACTTCGCGTCTTGGA
>CAYGQZ010000533.1:0-1723 GCA_964352055.1 uncultured Rhodobacterales bacterium | reverse complement strand
AATACGATCCGGGCTGGCGAAACCAGGCGGGCACAAAAACCAAACGCACCGGCAAGGTGCTGAACGACGACCGTGCTGACTGGCGTGATGCCTGGGTGCTGTTCCCCGGTGATGTGGCCTATGTCTGGCACGGCGCCTTGCATGCGGCCACAGTTGCCGAGAGCCTTGAGGCAGCGGGGTTCAATGTCCGCTCGCAGATCATATGGGCCAAGGACCGACTGGTTCTCAGCCGGGGCGACTATCACTGGCAGCATGAACCCTGCTGGTATGCTGTGAAAAAGACGGGCAAGGGCCACTGGGCCGGGGATCGCAAGCAAACCACGCTGTGGCAGATCGCCAACAAGGATCAGGATGCACAGACGGTGCACGGGACGCAAAAGCCGGTGGAATGCATGCGCCGCCCGATCCTGAACAATTCCAGCCCCGGTCAGGCAATCTATGAACCGTTTATGGGTTCTGGCACCACGCTGATCGCAGCGGAAACGACCGGACGTGTCTGCTTCGGCATCGAGTTGAACCCAGCCTATGTCGATGTCGCTGTGCAGCGCTGGCAGCAGTTCACTGGCGAGACGGCAGTATTGGCAGAGACCGGCGAGACATTCTCAGGTCTGACGGCCGAAAGACAAGCGGCATGAAACAATCCCGCTCGATGTCGTTCGTCGAGGCTATCGCCAATGTTATTGTCGGTTACAGCACCGCCGTAATAACTCAAATGCTGGCGTTTCCGTGGTTCGGACTGCACATGCCGCTGGCGCAGAACCTGAAGCTGGCGATGGCCTTCACCTTCATCAGCATCGTCAGATCGTTCGTGTTGCGACGTGTGTTCGAGGCGATCAGGATCCACAAGGCGGAACGAGAAACCGCCGCCCGGGCAGGACGGCTGCATCACCCTCCGGTGGTGTTCAGGAGAGAATTTTGTAGACCTGACCGCGTCCGTCGATCTTTTCCGAAATGACATCCAGCCCCAGCTTCTTCTTCAGCACCCCGGAGATTGCTCCGCGCGCGGTGTGAGCCTGCCAGCCGGTGGCTATGGTGATCTCCGGCATGCTCGCGCCGCCTTTCGCTTCGAGCATCGCTATCAGTTGGGCCTGCTTGGTGCCTGTTCGCGGGGGTTTAGGCGCGTTCGACGCTTCCCGAGCCTTTGCCCCCTTGCGAACCCGCGCCATGGTTTGCACCACTACGGGTTCAACTCCGATGGCAGCAAGCCCGGCTTCGGTCACCACCAGCGTGGTGCCATGGCCATCGCCGGTCTCGCGCCAGAGAGGCTCGCTCTTCCGCAGATCGGCGTCGACCTCCTCGAGCCAGCCGCGTCCGATCATCATGGTGATGACCTTTTTTGCAGCGGCACCATGCAGCCCCTTGGGCAGCGGCATCGCGATATTGTCTGCGCGCTGGGCGGCCGCGCTGAGAATGATGGTTTGCGTGTCGGTGAGTTTGGGCATCTGGGCCTCCGGCCTGATCGGGCGGCGCGGTATTGCGCGGCCTTCTACCGGGGCAAACCCGCCGCATTGGAGGGTCGCGTCATGGCGCGTAGTCGGTCTATTTGGCATGTTCGCCCTCGTCAAACGCGCTGTCGGTAATCTCACGCAGCTTGCTGGCATAGTGGGTGAGCGTTCCAACGTCGCCCCAATTGACGTCATCGGGGCTGGTGTTGAAATGCTCGCCGCTGAAGCCCTGCAGGCGCGTCAGCATCGCATCGATGTCGACCTTGGCGGTGAGGAAG
>CAYGQZ010000532.1:0-1740 GCA_964352055.1 uncultured Rhodobacterales bacterium | reverse complement strand
GATGATCGGATGCAGGCCATGTCGCACTGTTCTGACGTGTCACGCACATAAAAAAACAGGGTTCAGCAAATGGCCAGGAAACACCACGCTGAACCCTGCTCCTTAAATCACTCGTTACCTAGCCTCAACCCAGGCAAAACCAACCAACGTACCCTCAACGTTCAGGTCACCGCGACGTCGTCATTCAGCATTAATTTCTGAACTGGCCGCGATGACCCTTGCCCCGTCAAACTGGAGCGTCACATGGGACTGAAGAACAAGGTTCTCCCCAGAACAACACACATCAGGATCCCAATTGACCCTGACAGCACATTGCCAGATCTGGCAGCCACGGTCTGTGAACGGGTTCACAGAGCGCAAAAAAGTTAATTTTAAATGTCGAGCTTTGAGCTCAGGCCCTCTTTGTCCAGAACCTTGATCAGGCCACGCGACACCGAAACGATGTCTTGCCGCTTCCACTCGGCCAGTGTCTTGGACACCATTTCGCGGGTCACACCGACATAATCGGCAAGTTGGGACTGAGACATCGCAACCTCTCCGGCATCGCTTGCCAGAAACAGCGTCTTGGCCGCCAATCGGGCGGTGGGGGCCAGAAAAGCCTGTTCCTCGACCTGTTGGGCCAGCCAGCGCATGCGTTTGCCGGCAAGGCTCAGCAATTCGGCGGCCAGATGCGGATGGGCATGCAGCGCCTCCATCAGGCTGGATTTCGAAACAAAGCGGACATGGCTGTCCTCAATCGCCTCGATGCGCGCGGTGCGCGGACCGGGATCAAACAGGGCAATCTCGCCAAAGACGCTTCTGGGCCGCAGCAGGTTCAGCGACAGCTTGCGACCCTCCGCCGAGAATATGCACACTTCCAGAAGCCCGGATTCCAGGACAAAGAGGCGGTCGTCATGCTCTCCTTGTTCGCATACCACTTCACCGGGCTTCAGATGCAGCGACACAAGGCTTGCATCGAACACGCGACCCAACTCTTTCGAACTGTCGAGGAAAAGTGTGGTCTGGTCCATTGTTTCCCGTTCGGGTAGTGGTCACTGTCAACAAGGAAAGACAAACCCGGGTGCACCTTGTCAAGGGTTGGGATACTGACCTTCCGTAAAGGAACAATCAATGGACACGTTTTTTCACTGGTATCAGGGCGAAATCATCGTCACACGATCCAGATCAATGCGTCGTGCGGGGGATGCTGCTAGGCTGTTGCCCATGCCGCACGCGGCCAATGACATCATTTGAAATCAGCGAAAGGCACAAAATGGCCAATATGAAAACTCCGGATCTCGATCCAACGGCTGTCGCGACCAGCGTCATGACAGCCTTCGGCCCGGCTGCAACCAAGAGCTGGGTCAGTTTTGCCAGCGAATGCACCCGCTTTGCCACGGATCGGCTGCAACAGGACATTGAGGCACAGCGTGCGTTCATGGCCTGCAAGACACCGATGGATGTGGTTGAGCAACAGATCAGCTACTGTCAGGCCGTCTCGCAGCTTTATGCAAACCAGACCACGCGGATGTTCCAGTTGATGACAGATGCGGCACAGGTCACGGCCCGCGAAGCGACGCAAAGCCATGCGCGCAGATACGACGACATACCGCTGTAACGCAGTGCTGAAACAAAAAACCCCGGCCACTTTCGCAGCCGGGGTTTTTATCTGATCGGCGGTGCGCCCAGACCTTAAAGGCCTGTGCTCACGTCGATTGTGTTGCCTTCTTCAAGCGTCACATACGCCTTCTTGACGTCCTT
>CAYGQZ010000531.1:0-1745 GCA_964352055.1 uncultured Rhodobacterales bacterium | reverse complement strand
TCTGCCTATCTGGCGGCGGTCTGTCTTTTGCCGGAAATCCTGCGCGGCCAGTTCGCGATCCCCTTCTATTTCGGTGGCACCTCGGTGCTGATTGTTGTGTCGGTGACCATGGACACGATCCAGCAAGCGCAAAGCCATCTGCTGGCCCATCAATACGAAGGGCTGATCGAAAAATCCCAATTGCGGGGCAAAGGCTCTAAGGGCCGCAAGAAACGGAGCCCCGTGCGTCGCTAGGCGTGACTGGGGGAGGGACACGACATGAACATTATTCTGCTTGGCCCGCCGGGTGCGGGAAAGGGAACCCAGGCCGGTTTCCTCGTCGAGGAACGTGGGCTGGTGCAGCTTTCCACCGGTGACATGCTGCGCGCCGCCAAGGACAGCGGGACCGAAATGGGCAATATCGTGGCCGACGTCATGGCCCGTGGGGCGCTGGTCACCGACGATATCGTGATTGGCCTGATCCGCGAACAGCTTGAGACAGTCAAGGCAAACGGGTTCATCTTTGACGGCTTCCCGCGCACCCTGGCGCAAGCGGATGCGCTGGGCGCTTTGCTGGCCGAGTTCAATCAGTCGCTGGATGCCGTGATCGAGCTTGAGGTCGACGATGAAATCCTTGTGACCCGTATCGTCGGACGCGCCGAAGAGGCCCGCGCCGCGGGCAAGCCCGTGCGCGCGGACGACAATGCCGACAGCCTGAAGATCCGGCTGATGGAGTATTACAAGAAGACATCCCCCCTGATCGGATACTACCATGCCAAGGGTCAATTGACCAAGGTGGACGGTCTGGGCACGATGGACACGGTCAAGGCGGACATCGCGCGGGTTCTTGACAACTGAGCCGAAAATCTTATCTATTTGTTAACACAATCTGCATAATTGTAAGTGTGAAGGAGGAATAAATGCTTATTTTTCTTGAAGGATATCGGGACTGACCGGTTCTGATGAACTGCACGACAGGAATTCTGGAAGCCACGCAATCCCTCGGTTGCGTGGCTTCTGAGTCTGCGGTCGAATGGATTCTGCGCTATCTCGGCGGCCCGATGGCCATCATGGTTTCTGCTTTTGTTGCGACCATGGTTGCACGCTCGACTATCCGGGCCAACCGGGCCACGACGCGCAAGCTGGCAACGCTGAACCTCATCGAGCGCTCGGAATCGACGGAATACTACCAGGAACGCTATATCGCGTTCCGGGATGCGCGGCAGGACCCGAACGGCATGACGGCGCTTTTTGATCCGACAAATTCGGCGCTTAAAAGCCAGCGGCGTCTCGTGCTGGAAATGCTCAATCACTATGAGTTGATCGCCAGCGGCATCAAATCCGAAATTCTGGACGAGGGGTTCTACAAGAATTACATGCGCTCGACCTTTGTGCGCGACTGGAAATCGGCGGCGCCTCTTGTTGCGCATATTCGCCGTCCGACACCGGACAGCGGGGCGGATGTGCCTGCAACCCTTGCGTTCAGTGAGTTTGAAGCCCTTGCCGTGAAATGGGAGGCCGAGATGCGCAAGGCGGGCCTGCTGTCAAAGGCCACGAAACCGGGCCAATAGGCCTCTTGGATCCTGTTTCGCACGCAATGGGCTTGTGGGGTTGACGCTCCGGTCAACAGGGCCTATCTCACGCCATCTCTAACGAGAATCAATGACAGGAACGCGTCCTGTCAGATCACCTGATCAGCGGCAGGCCCGGGGGCAAAATCCTTGGGCCTTATGTTGTGAAAAAAGGGCCCGGAATTACGGGCTCGC
>CAYGQZ010000530.1:0-1751 GCA_964352055.1 uncultured Rhodobacterales bacterium | reverse complement strand
GCCACGGATCAGGCATTGGCACCCGGTGATGTGCTGATGCTGGACACGGGCGCCGTGCGCGACGGATATTTCTGCGACTTTGATCGCAATTGGGCTGTGGGTCATGCCACTGCCGCCACTCAACGTGCCTATGCCCGACTGGTCGAGGCCAGTGATCTGGCGTTTGAGGTCGCCAAGCCCGGTGCCACGGCGGCAGACCTGTTTCACGCCATGGACAAGGTGCTGACTGGGGGTGCAGGTGGGTCGGATGCTGGGCGGTATGGTCATGGCCTGGGGATGCAATTGACCGAATGGCCGTCGCTGATCCCGGATGATCATACGGTTCTGGAACCGGGCATGGTGCTGACGCTTGAACCGGGCATCGAGGTGGAAAAGGGGCGTGGAATGGTGCACGAGGAAAACATCGTGATTACCGAAAGCGGTGCCGCCTATCTGTCGAAACCCGCGCCGCGCAGTCTTCCGGTGATCTGAGATGGAGGCCTATCCCTATACCCGCGCCCAAGACACCCGCCGCAAACTCGGGCTGATCGCATTGCAGTCGGACGAAAGCATCGAGGACGACATGCGCCGCTTGCTGCCACGCGACGTCAGTCTGTTGGTGTCACGGGTCCCTTCTGGCGAAGACGTGTCACCCGAAAGTCTGCGCGCCATGGCGGATCATCTGACCGCGTCGGCAACACTTTTTCCGCGCGGATTGCGCTTTGATGCGGTGGGCTATGGCTGCACGTCGGGCACCTCGCAGATCGGTACATCGCGGATTGCGGAACTGGTCAAGGCAGGCACCCTGACGGATCGCGTGACCGAACCAGTTTCGGCCCTGGTCGCAGCCTGTGCCGCTGTCGGTGCCAAACGGCTGGCAGTCTTGTCGCCCTACGTCGCCTCCGTGTCCGAGCGCCTGCGGGAGGTGCTGGCAGAGCATGGGATTGAAACACCAGTCTTTGGCAGCTTTGCCGAACCGAACGAGGCCTTGGTTGTTTCAATCGACGGGCCTTCAATCGTCTCTGCGGCGACGCAACTGGTCGAAGATGCTGAGGTGGATGCCCTGTTCCTCTCTTGCACCAATCTGCGCACGCTTGATGTCATCGCGCCTTTGGAACAGGACCTCGGCATGCCGGTCCTGTCCAGCAATCTTGTTCTGGCCTGGTACATGCTGGGCGCGCCGGGCATGCCACGGGATCTGCTTTAGCGCATCACGAATGGATTGCTCATCGGCGCCTCGGATGTGTTGATCCACGTGGTTTTGGTGCGCGTGTAATCGAGGATTGCCTCAGCTCCGGCCTCGCGGCCGTATCCGGACTGGTTGAAGCCGCCAAACGGCGCAATCGGAGAGATCGCGCGATACGTGTTCACCCAAGTGATCCCCGACCGGATGCGCCGGGACACCCGGTGCGCGCGGGCCACGTTCTGCGTGAAAACACCTGAACCCAGCCCGAAGTCGCTGTCATTGGCCAGTGCAATTGCTTCTTCCTCCGTATCGAAAGGCAGCAATGACATGACCGGTCCGAACATCTCGACCTTGAGGGTTTGCACATCGGGTCCTTCGCACAATACAAGTGTGGGCTTGAAATAGTGATCCCCGGCGGGGGCCCGTGTGCCGCCAAACGCAATCCGTGCGCCTTGCGCCTGCGCCGCTGCCAGCGTCTTTTCGATCCGCTCGACCTGCGCCGTTGTGCACAGTGGGCCAAGGTGCGTCGCTGGGTCGTGCGGATCGCCGACAATCAGCCCTTTGGTTTTTTCGGTGATGGCTTTGA
>CAYGQZ010000529.1:0-1780 GCA_964352055.1 uncultured Rhodobacterales bacterium | reverse complement strand
TTAGACTGGGCAACGGATTTGACGTGCATGCCTTTGGCCCCGGCGATCACGTGACACTGTGTGGCGTGGATGTGGCCCACACGCACGGACTGGTCGGGCATTCGGATGCGGACGTGGCCATGCACACGGTCACAGACGCGATCTATGGGGCGCTGGCCAAGGGGGATATTGGCCAGCACTTCCCACCGTCAGACCCGCAGTGGAAAGGCGCGGCAAGCCGGATATTCCTGCGCCATTCCGTTGAAATGGCGTCAGAAATGGGATTTGAGATTTCGAACATCGATTGCACCATCATCTGCGAATTCCCCAAGATCGGCCCGCATGCCGCGGCGATGCGCACTGCGATGGCTCAGATCATGCAGCTTGATGAAACCCGCATATCGGTAAAGGCCACGACGTCGGAAAAGCTGGGCTTTACCGGGCGCGGCGAAGGCATCGCCTGCATCGCAACAGCCGCATTGTTCAAGCCATGATCGCCCGCATGATCGGCACCGTCTGCGGCGTGGGGTATCTGCGGCCCGCACCCGGCACCTGGGGATCGGCCGTTGCGCTGCCGCTGGGTTGGCTGGTGCATAGTGTTGGGGGATTTCCGCTGCTGGCCATGGCCACTTTGGCCTATTTCCTGGCCGCCTGGTGGGCGACGCAGCACATGACAGCAGGCACACAGGATCACGACCCAAGCGAGATCGTCGCGGACGAAGTCGTCGGCCAATGGATTGCCCTGGCCCCGCTCAGCTATTCGGCATGGGACCGTGGACTTGATATTCTGGTGATGTGGCCCGGTTGGGTCGCCGCCTTTGTCCTCTTTCGCCTGTTTGACATCTGGAAGCCCTGGCTCGTGGGATGGGCCGACAGACGAGGCGATGCGCTGGGTGTGATGCTGGATGATGTCATCGCGGGCGTCTTTGCCGCAATTGGGGTGGTGCTGCTGGCGGGACTGGCGCATGGGGTTTTGATGAGATGAATGTCGCCACGGAAATCCTTGATCTGGCAAAGAAACATAACATCATGATCGCCACGGCAGAAAGCTGCACGGGCGGCATGGTGGCTGCAGCGCTCACAGATATCCCGGGTTCCTCTGCGGTGATGGAGCGTGGCTTTGTCACCTACACCAATACCGCCAAGACCGAGATGCTGGGCGTGTTGCCCGCCACGCTCAAAGCCCATGGTGCCGTGAGCGAAGAGGTCGCCGCCGAAATGGCCTTGGGTGCTCTCACCCACGCGCCGGTGCAACTGACCGTATCCATCACCGGCATCGCAGGTCCCGGCGGATCCGAGTTCAAACCCGAAGGGCGCGTGTGCTTTGGCGTGGCGAACGCCCGGGGCGTGGACACCGAAACCCTGGAATTTGGCGCCGTGGGGCGCGATGCTGTCCGCGCCCGCGCCCGCGATCACGCGCTGGCACTCTTGCTGGAGCGACTGCGGAAGTTGTGAAAGGCGAACCTGACCTCCCGGTGCAAATGCACAGTTTCAAACCAAAACTGCGCAGTTTCCCGAGCGAACGTGCGAAGCCCAAATTGCGGACCAATCCGCAGAACCACCCGTCACTGCGCCACACTATGCACGCGCAAAAGCGCCTACGGCGTCAACAAACCGGTAAACCGAGGCAATTCGCCTGCTGCAATCGCTGCCCATATCTCATCAGCCCGCGATCCGACCAATGCGCGCGCCTTCTGTCGAACCCGGTCCGAGCGCGCCGCAAACGGCAAAGGTGCACTCAGATCGTGCACAAGCGCCCTGCCGTCCACCACAACACGCGCCTGCATTTCTGACAGGCTCT
>CAYGQZ010000528.1:0-1784 GCA_964352055.1 uncultured Rhodobacterales bacterium | reverse complement strand
GATCCGATAAAGACGGGTGATTTCATGCAGTTCTATGTAACCGGATTGGCGGCAATGGCGAGGGCTGCTTGCAAATAGAAGAGGCTTGCCAGTCCCGCCGCCCCTGTGCGCAGCGTATTCAGACGGGTCCAGCGGGTGACGTAGTCGGGCCAATAGATTGACGGATCGCTTGCCCGATCCAGTCTCTTGTTCATCGGCACGTTGCCGAGGATCGTGACGCCCAGCACGCCGATCAGGTAAAGGCCACTTGCCGCCAGCACCCACAGCGTACCCGCCGCAGCCCCGGACCAGAGGACCCAGACACCGACCCCCAGGGCCATCGGCCCCAGCACCAGCAGCATGGGCACGAAGCTGGCCCGCAGGATCACCCGGTTGATAGAGACCATCGCGGCTGCACCCTGCGCGTTGGGCATCGCGCCAAGTGATCGCATCATGAAGTCGGAAAAGGCATAGAAGACGCCCGCGACAATGCAGGTCCCAAGAGACATCATGCTCAGAATGAACACCATGACCCTTACCCCGCCATCGCGGCGGACGCGCCCATGCGCTGTGCCCGCTCGAGCCATTTCTCGACCTGTCCATTCTTGGCCAGTTTGACCGATCCCAGCTGAACGATTGAGCGTGGCTTGATCCCGCAAAACTTGAGCACCTGATTGCGGATCACCCGCCGGGCCGGACGCATGTACAACACCGTATCCAGCCAGGGTGGCGTGTCAGACGTTATGATCGCGTCGCCCGTCCGACCGGTCAGCAATTTGTCCCAGCGCACGCCGCGTTTGTGATATTTGAACCCGAAACCGGGCAGCAAGGCCATATCAAGCACGGCTTTGGCCCGCGCAGGCATCGCCCCCCACCAATAGGGATGCACGATCAGAACGTGATCGGCCCAGTTCACGTTTTCCTGCCACGCTTGCAGGTCCGGGGCCAGGGGCGTGATTTCGCGGTAGGGGTCATAGCCCTCGAAATCCGAACTGAACTGCATGTCCGCCAGTTCTGTCACCCGCACTTCTGCACCCCGGGCCCGCGCGCCTTCTGCGTAACGCGCGGCCAGAGCGGCGTTCAGGGAGCCAGGTTTCGGGTGTGCAACCCAGATGAAAATACGCTTTGCCATTGGTCTTCCTTTCATGATCGATTTGCTTGACACAGTGTCAATTGACAGCCTGTCAAGTATGTGCAACTTTACATCATGTCAAGTGAAAATATCGATACCCCGACCCGCATTCTTAAATCCACCCTGACCCTGCTCGAGGCGCCGGGCACCAAATTGCCGACGATGTCCGACATCGCGAAGGCGGCGGGGGTGAGCAGGCAGGCCGTGTACCTGCACTATCCCAGCCGGACCGATGTCCTGATCGCGGCCACCCGCCATCAGGATCAGATGCTGAACATCGATGCGGCCCTCGCGCCCAGCCGGAACGCCACAAGCGGGCGGGACCGGTTGGATGCCTATGTGACCGCGTGGTGCAACTATGTGCCCAAGATCTACGGGGTGGCCCGCGCCGTCATGGCAGTGGTGAATACCGACGCCGAAGCCAAAGCCGCCTGGGACGTCCGCATGGCCGACATGCGCGAGGGTTGCGCAGCCGCCGTGACAGCGCTGTCTCAGGACGGCGTGTTGCCCGAATCCATGGACGAGGACAAAGCGACCGACCTCCTCTGGGCCCTGCTTTCGGTTCCGAATTGGGAGAACCTGACGCAATCCTGCGGATGGGATCAGGCGCGTTATGTAGCGACCATGCGGGCACTGGCCTTTGCAACGCTGGCTCAGGACACGGGACCTTTGA
>CAYGQZ010000527.1:0-1802 GCA_964352055.1 uncultured Rhodobacterales bacterium | reverse complement strand
CAAGGCCGCGGCCTTGCTGGGTTAACCGGGAATAGTCAAAGCACACGCAGCCGGATCAGAGGCGCAGATCGCTTTCGCTCTGGTCAAAGACCGCCTTCATATCAAAGAAAACGCCCTGCGGCGCAAGATACGCGCGCAGACCTTCCCCTCCCATTTCGACCAGACTGCTGTGAGAAACCGCCAGAATGACGGCATCGTAGTCATTCGAAGGTGCCGGCATCTTTGGCAACATATCCAGGCCATACGCGGATCGCACGTCCGAAACATCCGCCCACGGATCAAACAGATCGATGCTCAAACCATAACTTTCCAGTTCGCCCAGCATGTCCACGACTTTGGTGTTGCGAATATCGGCGCAGTTTTCCTTGAAGGTCAGACCCAAGAGCAAAACCCGCCCGCCATTCACCCGGGCCTGTTTCTGGATCATCTTCTTGATCAGCAGGGTCACGGCATGGCGGGCCATGCCATCGTTGATTTCGCGGGCCATCCGGATGATGTCGGGAATATGGCCGACGGTGATGGACTTGTGGACCAGATAATAGGGATCGACCCCGATGCAGTGGCCACCAACCAGCCCTGGCGACAGCCGGTTGAAGTTCCACTTGGTCGCCGCCGCATCCAAAACGGCAGTTGTGTCGATATCCAGAAGCGAGAAAATGATCGATAACTCGTTGATCAGGGCGATGGAGACATCGCGCTGCGTGTTCTCGATGATCTTTGCAGCCTCAGCCACCCGGATCGAGGCCGCCTTGAAGGTGCCCGCCGTGATGATGGTGCCGTAAAGCGCGTCAATCAGGTCTGCCGCAGCAGGCGTTGAGCCGGACGTGACCTTGACGATCTTGGGCAACGGGCGGGTTTTGTCGCCCGGATTGATCCGCTCGGGGCTGTAACCTGCGAAAAAGTCCTCGTTGAGGGTCAGTCCAGATCCCTCGACCACCAACGGCAAGCAGTCTTCTTCGGTTGCACCGGGGTAGACTGTGCTTTCGAAGACCACAATGTCGCCACGTTTGATCACCGATCCCACCATGCGCGCGGCGGACAAGAGCGGCCCGAGATTTGGCTGGCGGTGCTGGTCGATCGGTGTGGGCACGGCAACGATAAAGACGTTGCATCCGGCAATATCTGCCAGATCACTGGTAAAGCGCAAATGACCGGCGGCCGTAAGCTCGGTGTCCGCAACCTCGCCCGTCGCGTCGTGCCCGGCTTGCAAAGCGGTTACCCGGTCCGCGTTCAGGTCGAACCCGACCGTCGGCCGTTGTTTGCCAAACTCGACGGCCAGCGGCAGACCCACATATCCCAACCCGATCACGGCAACGCGAAGGTCTTCAAGCGCGGGCAATTGGGCGGTTTTGGTCATGGGGTGTTCCTTGCACTACATGTCGACCTGCCTACCCAGCACTGTGGCCAAGCGCAACACGCGTGCTTGCGCCCGCAAGGAACCGTGACCGGTCTTCCTTCGGGTCAGGGTCCAAAGATCGCCTTGAACCGGTCGATGCAGGCCCGGAACCCTGCCTCGAAATCCCCGTTGCCCGGGTGATACACGCTTTCCAACGAAATCACGCCGTCATATCCGTCTGTGCGCAATGCATCTGCGATCGGCTGGAACATCGGGCCCAACTGGCCTTTGCCCAATTCGCGCACTTCGAGCGTTGCGCGGGGCGTATCCACCAGAACATCCTTGATGTGGATATGGCCAAGATACCCGTCCCTGACTTCCGCATATCCGTCCGGAAAGGCAACCTCGTGGCACCAGCAATTGTTGGCCGGATCCCACAGAACCTTGAGCGCATCCTTGGCGTCCA
>CAYGQZ010000526.1:0-1804 GCA_964352055.1 uncultured Rhodobacterales bacterium | reverse complement strand
GACTGTTCGAGCACGCCGCGCACCGCGGCAATGTCGCTGGGACGGGCCGGGGCCAGTGACAGGCCCTGCTCCATCGCCTCGGCCTCGATCTCGAGCAAGGCGGCAACGACGGCACGCATTTGCGCAGTGTTGACACCCAACTTGGCCACCGCATCATCGCGTGTGACACGCAAGCCTACGGTGACGTTGCCGCGGATGACATGGGCGGCCACCACCGGGCGCAGCGCGGCTTCGAGCCCGTCAATCCAATCCGGCACCCGCAGGCGCAGATCCAGTCCCTTGCCGTTGACGCTGCGAATGTCCCACGCCCAGCGAAACGGATCCATTGCACCCGATTGCGTCGCAAAGCCGGTCATCGAGCGGAGTTCGGTCTTGGTCTTGGCATAAGAATTTGTCATGCGTCAGGCTTTAGGGTGATCCGCGAAGCCAAGCAAGACAAAGACTGCTTTGCGGCCCGGCCTCGATCCCACCGCCACATCTCAATCGGGCAAAGCGTTGATGTAGATCAAGGCTTTGCCCCGGGCACATCGATACTCTCGCATGACACCGAAGGAGGAGAACCAATGTTTTCACGTATTCTCGTACCCATCGATCTGGATAACGTTGACCAGTTGAAAAAGGCGTTAGGTGTGGCCGCACAATTGGCCAAGGACAACGATGCAATCGTGACCTACGTCGCCATCGTCGACGCGGTGCCCACGTCGTCAACGCACTCGGAACGCGACAAGGTGCAGGCCCGTCTGGACAGCTTTACCGCTGAACAAGCCAGCACGCACGGCATCAAGACAGCCGATCACGTGATGCTGCGCGGCGATCTGCACCTGCATGTGGGCAAGGAAATCATTCAAACGGCCCAAAACGCCGAGAGCGATCTGATTGTGATGGCCAGCCACATGCCCGGCCTCAAGGACCATGTCTTTTCGTCCAATGCCGGATATGTCGCGACACACGCCCCGATTTGCGTGTACGTGATCCGCTAGGCGCATCCAGCCCGGTCGCAACAGGTTGCGCGGCATGCACCGCAAGCATGATGGGTCCGCGATCTGGCCTTACATGCGCGTGACGGTCGAACCTCTCCTGCGCGCAAGCCACTGATGAACCTGCGTGCGGCCAGAGGCGTGTTCCACTTCCATATCCGGAAAAGCAGGCTTAATTCCTTGCATTCGCCGGGTTTCCAGAGATCATGGGACGGCTCATGATCCAAGGATGTCTGTGTGTTTCTCCCCATCGACCATTCCGGCCACGCGACCGATCTGCCCCGCCACTGCACCTTTTCGGCGCAGGACTGGCGGATCCTGTCGCAGTTCTGGCATCCGGTCGCCTTTGTGCACGAGGTGCAGGACAAACCCCTGCCCGCGCGCCTGCTGGATGTTGATCTGGTGATCTGGAAAACCGCTGCGGGCATTTCGGTGGCCCGTGACCTTTGCCCGCATCGCGGCACGCGGCTCAGTGCAGGGCGTGTGGACGCGGATCACCTGATCTGTCCCATGCACGGGCTGCATTTCAATGCGGCAGGTCAATGCACCAAGATCCCCTCGAACCCGGATCAAACCGCGCGCGTCTCGCCGCGTCTTCGCCTGCAAACCCTTTTGGTCGAGGAACGCTACGGCATCGTCTGGACTTGCCTTTCAGGCTCGCCGTGCTGGCCCCTGCCCGACTGGCCCGGCATCTGCGATGACACACTGAAAAAGGTGTTTGTCCCGCCCAACACATGGGCCGCCGCCGCCAGCCGCCATGTGGAAAACTTCAACGATGTCGCCCATTTTCCATGGGTTCACACGCAAACCTTCGGCGGCAGCGAGGA
>CAYGQZ010000525.1:0-1809 GCA_964352055.1 uncultured Rhodobacterales bacterium | reverse complement strand
ACAACTGGGCCGAGGTCAGGATATTGCGCAAATCGTGGCTGATCTTGGACACCGCAGATCCAAGCTGCGCCAGACGGTCCTTCTGGCGCAAAGCGTGGATCATATCGGTTTGCAGGCTGCGCAAGGCTTCTTCGGCTTCGCGCAGTTCCGTCACTTTGGCACTTGGCGTGATGATTCCGCGCACGTCCTCGGGTGCGGCGGCATAACGCTGCATATGACCAACCACACCGCGAATAGGTTTTACAAGGATGGCCCGCACAGCGATGAACAGCAAAAGGGCTGTCACGATAGAGATCACCGCCGACAAGATCAGGATGCGAATGCCGTAATCGATCATTGCGGCACGCAGGGGCGCTGTCTCCATCGTGACTTCGATCAGCAGACCCGCCTCACGGACGGGCGCACCGATCACGCGGATGACCTGATTTTCGGGGTTGATCAAACGCGCCATCGCGTCGCGGATCAGAATGGGCGCAGTGCCATGTCGCAAATCAAAGGTTGCGTTGATCGGGCGCGGCATGGGCGAGGACAGCATCAACTGACGGATTTCGTCGCGCCGCAACACAACGTTGAACACGCCCGCATTCTCGAGCAGTTCCTGTTCCAGCTCTGAGTCCAGCATGTCATCCGCCAACAAGGCCAGAGACGCAATTTGCGCCCGCTCAAGCCGGTTTTGCAGGTATTCCTCTCGGAACCGGGCAATCGACGGCACAAAAATCAGGACTTCAGCCAGCATCACGAAGATCGTCGTGAGGATCAGAAAGCGGCCCGAGAGTGAATTCATCATGGCAACATGTGCTCAGGGAATGAGCCGCTGCACAAGGCCCACAACGCGTTTGACCATGTCGCTTTCAAACAGACGTGGCGAAAAATATGCCCCGGCCACTCGTTTGTTGATCTCGCCAATTGTCGGGTAGGGAGCCACCATGGCGGCAACCTGGCTCATCTTCATGTTGTTGGCCAGAACCAGAGCCCAGAGGTTGATCAACTCGCCCGCCTGATAGCCCGCGATCGAGGCCCCCACGGGCCGCCCCTTGACCACCATGACCTTGATCAGCCCCGTGGTCTTGCGTTCCGCAATGGCGCGGTCGTTGTGCGTGTAGTGAAACCGGGCGACTTCCAGCCTGGCCCCATGTGCCGTGCGGGCCTGCGCCTCGGTCAGTCCGACCTGAGCCAGTTCGGGGTCCGTATAGGTGACCCATGGGATGTGACTTGTTTTCGCTTTGGATGGCAGCCCGAACAGCATGGACCGGATGATGACCCCTGCATGATACCCGGCCACATGGGTGAACTGCAGCCCACCCGCTGCGTCCCCAATGGCATAGACCTTGGGGTTGGTTGTCCGCAGGCTGGCATCGACTTTGACGCCCGTGCGCGTGGTCTCGATCCCTGCGGTCTCCAGTCCAAGCGCGTCCGTATTGGTCTTGCGCCCTACGGCCACCAGCAGATGTGTCCCGGTAAAGCTGCGCCCGTCTTCGGCGTGCACGGTGACCGCGCCGTTGGCCTCTTCGATCCGGGCGGCCTTGGCCTCTTCGGCAATCTCGACTCCTTCCGCGCGAAGCCTGTCGAGAACGATTTCCGCCATCTCGGGATCATCCTTGCCAAAGGCCTTGTCCCCTTCGATGACAGTGACCTTTGATCCCAGGCGCAGATGCGCCTGCGCCATTTCCATGCCGATGGGCCCGCCACCGATGATCAGCAGATGCGCGGGCTTGTCGCGCAGATCCCAGAGGGTTTCGTTGGTCAGGTAAGGGACGCTGTCGATCCCTTCGATGGGCGGGACAAAAGGGCTGGACCCGGTCGCGATCA
>CAYGQZ010000524.1:0-1820 GCA_964352055.1 uncultured Rhodobacterales bacterium | reverse complement strand
GTCACATAGATCGCCATATAGATCAGCATCGCCTGCACACCCAGCACAGTGCCCGCCGCAAGGCCCATCAGCGCGTACCCCATATGGGCGATCGACGAATAGGCCATCAGACGTTTGATATTGGTCTGGCCGATGGCCGCAAAGGCCCCAAGGAACATCGACAGGACCGACAGCAAGGCCATGACCTGCTGCCAATCCGAAACCGCATTGCCAAAGGCGTCATGCATCACGCGGGCAAAAAGACCCATGGCCGCCACCTTGGGCGCGGTGGCAAAGAACGCGGTGACTGGGGTCGGAGAGCCCTCGTAAACGTCGGGTGTCCACATGTGGAACGGCACCGCCGAAATCTTGAAGGCAAAGCCCGACATCAGGAACACAAGGCCAAAGAGCAGTCCCAGCGACATGTCCTCTTGTGCGACCTGAACGATGCCCGAGAACACGGTAGTCCCCGCATAGCCATAGACCAGCGACGCCCCATAAAGCAGCAAACCCGACGACAGCGCACCCAGTACAAAATACTTCAGCCCCGCCTCGGTCGACTTGACACTTTCGCGCCGCAAGGAGGCCACGACATAAAGCGCCAGCGACTGCAATTCGAGGCCCAAGTACAGCGCCATCAGATCGCCCGCCGACACCATCATCATCATGCCCACAGCGCTCAGAGCCACCAGCACCGGGTATTCAAAGAGCAAAAGGCCGCGGGACGACATATAGCCCTCGCCCATGACCAGCACAGCAGCGGCGGCCAGCAGGATAGCGACTTTGGCAAAGCGCGAGAAGCCGTCGTCGATAAACATGCCGCCAAAGGCGACATTCGTGCCTTCCCCCCGGAACCCGATCCAGGCGGCAAGCACGACAAACACGACTGCCGTGACCCACAGCAGGGGTGATGCCATCTTGTCCTTGGACGTGTACACGGCAACCATCAGACCCAGTATCGCAAACAGCGACAGCAGGATTTCCGGCATGATGATGGTCAGATCAGCAGACATGTCAGCGTCCTTAATTCGATGCCAATTGGGTCGCGGCCTCTGCCGCGGCCAAGGCCGTGTCGTATTGTGTCACCAGCGCGGCCACGGACGGGCCGGTGATGTCGAGGATCAGCGCCGGATAGACGCCCAGCAGGATCGTCATCACCACAAGCGGTGCAAAGATCGCCCGCTCGCGGCGGCTCATGTCGGTGATCGATTTCAGGCTTTCCTTGATCAGGTCTCCCATCACCACCCGGCGGTAGAGCCAGAGCGCGTAGGCCGCAGAAAAGATCACGCCTGTCGTGGCCACAGCCGCGACCCAGGTGTTGACCTGGAACACGGCCATCAGCGTCAGGAATTCCCCGACGAACCCTGAAGTGCCGGGCAGCCCCACGTTGGCCATAGTGAACAGCATGAAAATCAGCGCATAGGCCGGCATCCGGTTCACCAGGCCACCATAGGCGTCGATGTCTCGCGTGTGCATCCGGTCATAGATCACGCCCACACACAGAAAGAGCGCGCCCGAGATAAAGCCGTGCGACAGCATCTGGAAAATCGCGCCGTCAATGCCTTGCTGGTTCGCCGCAAAGATACCCATGGTCACAAAGCCCATGTGGGCCACGGAACTGTAGGCGATCAGCTTTTTCATATCTTCCTGAACCAGCGCCACCAGCGAGGTGTAGACAATCGCGATGGCCGACATCCACAAGACCAGCGGCGTCAGCACTTCGGAGCCCACAGGGAACATCGGGATCGAGAACCGCAAGAAGCCGTAGCCGCCCATTTTCAACAGGATCGCCGCCAGAACCACTGACCCGGCGGTCGGCGCCTGCACGTGCGCATCCGGCA
>CAYGQZ010000523.1:0-1821 GCA_964352055.1 uncultured Rhodobacterales bacterium | reverse complement strand
CCAGGTCTTGCCCGTCTGGATACGGGAGTTTTTCGGAAGCGTCAGTTGGACCATGTTGGTTCTCCTATCACCCGGCCAAAGCGGTCAGGCCCGCTGTGCCAATGCATTGTTGTGTTTCGGGGCGTTGCAACACGACGGTTGCCAACGCGACGGTGGCTTCATCGACACCGGTTACGGCGTCGCCTGCGAACTGGCGCAATTCCCGCAAGTCCGAATGATCAATGATGCAGTCTGTTACGGGCGTGACGGACGCTTTTGGCACTTCCGGAACGTAAAGAACAAGCGCCTCGGAAACGGCCGCCTTTGCACTTCGGCGCGCGACATCATCCGCAGCATTGGAGGCGTCCTGGCAGGCACAAAGGACAAGCAGTCCGGTCAGAGACAAGGCCCGGATCATCGCAGTGTCACCTTCGCCTGTGCCGTGTCGAGCAGGGCAGACAGGCGTTCTGCGTCCTGAGGAAAAACATCAGCCAGATGCTGCATGAACCCCAGATCCCGTGCCACTGTCCAAAGCACCAGTTGATATTCCAGATCATCCGCCATCTGATCACCGCGCTTGTCGGTCTCAAGGTCGGCCACGTCGGCCTGTTTCCCCTGAAAGGACGACCCACCACCATAACGCTGCACGGCCCCGCGTGACAGATCACGGCCGGGCAAGCCGATGCGGTCAAGCGCCGCTGCCCGGTAGTCTTCGCTGGCCATCCAATCATCGTACAGCAGCGGCACGACATCTCTGTCCTGCACCCGCTCAAGCATCGTCTGATAGGTGCTCAGCGCATTCATCATGACCCGGGATCGTTCCAGCGGGCCATAGCCCGGATTGCCCTGAATCTTGCGCAGCAAAGAGGCTGACCAGTTCAGAAAGCCGCGATAAATGACCACGCAGGTTTCAGGCGCGTCATAAAGCGGCGCAAGACGCGCCTCCGGCATACGATCTTCATAAGAGACAACGGCAAAGGGCGCGGGGCCAGCGGCGGCCAGCTTGGTACCCAAACCGTCGCCAGCCACTTCGCGCCCATTCTTGTAAACGGTGACCCCGCGCACGGTTTGCAAAGGATCCCGCCCGGGGCGGCAGTTGTTCAGGAACAGCCCATTGCCGCCCGGCGCGTTGCGCATGATCCAGTCGATCAGCGCGTGATTTCCGGACCGGCGCATGCCATAGACACGCAGCACCTGCGCAGGCGCAAATGCAACGGTCTCAGGGATGCGCAAGGCTTCAACCATCCGAACTTAGTAGACCCGCGCCTTGGGCGCGATTTTCTTGAGGTCGATGCCGCCGTCATTGTGGCTGGTGAGCGGGTTCAGATGCACACCGCGGAAACCCAGTGAAGCCTCGTTCCCTTGAAACCAGACAAGGCTGTGCTTGCGCCAGTTCTCGTCATCGCGGTTCGGGTAGTCCTCATGCGCATGCGCGCCCCGGCTTTCCTTGCGTGCGGCTGCCGCCGTGATCGTGGCGACCGCGTTGGGCATCAGGTTGGTCAGCTCAAGCGTTTCCATCAGGTCAGAGTTCCAGACCAGCGACGTATCCGTCACCTTGAGATCGCTCTGTTTGGCGGCAACCTCTTTCATCTTTTCCTCGCCCTCGGCCAGCGTCTTGTCGGTGCGGAAGACCGCAGCATCCTGCTGCATCGTCTTTTGCATCTCAAGGCGCAGCTCGGCGGTGGGCACGTGACCCTTGGCATAGCGCAACCCGTCAAAGCGGCTGAACGCAGCCTCGACCGACCGTTGGTTCGGCGTCGGCACAGGTGTCTTGGGGTCGACCACCTCGGCGGCGCGAATGGCAGCAGCACGGCCAAAGACAACCAGATCGATCAGCGAGTT
>CAYGQZ010000522.1:0-1828 GCA_964352055.1 uncultured Rhodobacterales bacterium | reverse complement strand
GGGCAATGTCCTCGTCCAGCGTCGGCTGCCCGATCTTGATCTTGACCCCGTTAAAACCGCGATCCAGATAGCCCTGCACCGATCCCAGCAGCTTGGGCAGGTCAAAGCCCAGATCGATACCCCCGCAATATGCCTTGCAGGACTGCGCCGCCCCGCCCGCCATCTTCCACAAGGGCTGACCACTGCGCTTGCCGCGCAGATCCCACAGGGCAATATCCACCGCCGAAATGGCAAAGGACGCAATGCCACCGCGCGCCACGTAATGCACATGCCACTGCATCGCCTCGTAAAGGGCCTCAACGTCCGCACTGTCCTGCCCGACCAGAAACGGGGTCAGGTCATGCTCGATCATCGCCTTGATCGCATGACCGCCCTTGCCCCCGGTATAGGAATAGCCGGTGCCTTCTGACCCATCCTCCAGCCGCACCGTCGCGGTGATCAGTTCAAAGAAATGATGATCCCCGTGTTTGGCATCCACCAGAACCTCGGCCAGCGGGATATGAAACAGCCGGGTCTCGATCGCGGATATCTTCGTCATGTGGTCGGCTTTCCTTGAGTGCGCCCTGCCATGACCTTGGCCTGAAACAGGATCACAGCGAACAGGAACCCGCCCCGGATGACCATCTGCCAATAGGCGCTGAAGCTGATCGTGCCCCGCCCGTTCTCGAAGTTGAGAATGTTGAACACCAGACCCAGCAGCAGCGCGCCCGCGACAGTGGCCGGAACAGACCCCAACCCACCGGTCAGCAACGTACCGCCAACCACGACCGATGCAATAGCCGAAAGCTCCCAGCCGATCCCCTCCAGCGGCTGACCCGCGCCAAAGCCCGAGGCAAGGATCGCCCCCGCAATGCCCGCACAGGCCCCCGACAGCAGATACACAAACGCCGTGGCCTGGTTCACCTTCAGCCCCATCAGCACAGAGGCATCCGCGCCCCCGCCAATGGCCAGCACCGTGCGGCCCAGCGATGTCTTTTCCAGCACGACCCACAGGATCACCACAACCACACCCACCAGCACGATGGACCAGGGCAGGATGTTCAGCGCCTTCTCCATCCCCATCTTGGTAAAGTTCGACCCCCAATCGACCGAGATCGTCTGCGCGCCCGAGATTACCAGCGCCCCGCCCTTGGCCCCAAGCATGGTCGCCAACGTGGCAATAAACGGCGGAATGCGCAGCACGATGATGCTGAACGCGTTAACGGCCCCAAAGGCAATGCCCGCCAGAATGGCCGCGGGCAAAGCCACCTGCAGACCGTAAGGCGACAGATACGCCGCAATGACCGAGGTGAAGGCCGCCACCGACCCCACCGACAGATCAATCCCGCCGGTCATGATGACAAAACACATGCCCACCGAAATCACGATGAACATCGAGTTGTAGTTCAGGAAGGACGTGATGTTATAGGCCCCGCCAAAATTCTCATAGCGCAGCACCCCGAAAAGGATCAGCGCCACCAGGGCGACCCAGACGGCAGTGGATTGCGGATTGCGCGACAGGTACTTGCGCAGATCGAATGCGTCGGTATCCAGCATGACTATTCCTTCCGTGCCTGCTGCACATAGACGGCGGCAAGGATGATGACCGCCTTGGCAATCAGGGCGACCTCGTCCTCGACGCCATTGGCGAGCAACGTGTATTTGACCAGCTGGATGATGACGGCGCCAAGGATCGCACCAAAGATGGGCGCCCTGCCGCCCTGCAACAGCGCACCGCCAACAACGGCGGCGGCAATCGCGTCCAGCTCCATCAGGTTGCCATTGCGCGCCGCATCCGAGGCCGAGTTGATCGCCACAACGATCAGCCCCGCCAGCCCGGACAGGACAC
>CAYGQZ010000521.1:0-1839 GCA_964352055.1 uncultured Rhodobacterales bacterium | reverse complement strand
TATCCTTGTGCGGCCACTTTCAGATCCGCACCCTGATCCAGAAACCCGGTCACAATGTCTTTTTGCCGTGCGGAGATCAGCGGCCCGACGCGCAGATCATCCATTGCGGGTCCGACGGTCAGGGTTGCGTATGCCTCGGCCATACGGTCACGCACAGTCTGATAAATGCCCCGCTGCACCAGGATCCGCGATGAGGCAGAACAGGTCTGCCCCGCGTTCTGGATCCCCGCATTGACGAGGAAAGGCAGCGCCGCATCGATGTCCGCATCTTCAAAGACAAGCTGCGGAGACTTGCCCCCCAGTTCCAGCGTGACAGGCACCACATTCGCCCCTGCCGCCTGTTGCACCAATGCGCCCGTGCGCACCGACCCGGTAAAGCTGATGTGCTGCACGTCCGGATGGCCCGCCAATGCGGCTCCGGCTTCTGCACCCAATCCCGGAACCACATTCAGCGCCCCACCCGGAAGGCCCGCCTCGGCGCAGATGCGCGCAAAGGCAAGCGCGGTCAGACAGGCCTCTTCGGCGGGTTTCAGCACGCAGGCATTGCCCATGGCCAAGGCTGCCCCAACTGATCGGCCAATGATCTGCATGGGATAGTTCCACGGCACGATATGTCCGGTGACGCCGTGCGGTTCGCGCAAAGTATACACGGTGTAGCCATCCAGATAAGGAATGGTTTCGCCCATCACCTTGTCAGCGGCACCCCCGTAGAACTCCATATAGCGGGCCAGCGCCACCGCATCCGCGCGGGCTTGTGTCAGGGGTTTGCCAACGTCATGGGCCTCGATCTCGGCGAGGGTATCGACCCGCTCCAGCACCTTGCGGCCGATCTCCGTCAGGATGCGGCCACGCTCCAGGGCGGTCATCCGCCCCCACTCCCCGGCACGCGCGGCCTGCGCCGCAGTGACAGCGGCGTCGATATCTCGGGTCGTACCCCGCGCGATCATCGCCAAGGGGCTGCCATCCGACGGGTTGGTCAGCGTCAACGTATCATCGGCCGTCACCCACGCCCCGCCGATCAGCATTTCGGTGGTATCGAACCAGAGCGGTGCAGTCATGGGCTCTCCTCCCGGACGAACTGGTAACTATGGGTCTGATATGGCGTGAACGGTCCATAGCGCGCAAGCCCCCGGATACCGGGCAGCGTGGGCAGGAGCCTGTCCCAGAACCGCGCCGTGCCGGGCAGGCCTCCGGCCACGCCAAGCTGCCAACGTCCGGGATGCAGAGCAAAGCACAGGGCTGCCGCCTCGGCCCCAAGGCCTTTGCCCCGAAACGTGGGGAATATTCCGAACTCGGACAGCTCGTGCAGGTCACGCGCGCGCCGGATCATCGCAAAGCCGCGCGGGCCGTCGCCTGCATGAATGGCCCATGCAGACCGATCCGCTTCGGTCCACCATTTCGCGAGTTCGGCACGGTCCGGCGGTTCCACACCCGGAACCAGTTCGATGAAATAGGGGGTCACGGCGGAAAGCAGCCAACCCCCCTCCGCCTCTGTGACCGGCTGAAGGCGCAGGTTCATGATGCAACCGGCAGGGTCGGGGCCGCGTCGATCAGGGTGCGGGTGTAGGGATGGTTTGGAGCCGTGAACACAACTTCGGTGGCCCCTTGTTCGACAATTTCGCCAGATTTCATCACCAGCACATAGTCCGTGATCGTGCGCACCACACTCAGGTCATGCGAGATGAAAAGGTAGGTGAGGTTATATTGCGCGCAAAGCTCGGCAATCAGATCAAGGATCTGCGCCCGGACCGAGACATCAAGTGCGCTCACCGCCTCGTCAAACACGATCAATTCGGGGCGGATGATCAGGGCCCGGGCAATGGCGATGCGCTGGCGTTG
>CAYGQZ010000520.1:0-1847 GCA_964352055.1 uncultured Rhodobacterales bacterium | reverse complement strand
ACCGGGCCAACCAGCCCTTCTGCGCCACCCGTTTGCGGCACCGTCGGCGTGTCAGACCCGGCCGCAACCGCGGCTGTCACATCATCTGCTTCAGGGCTTTCGCCTTTTGGCGCTTCTCCGTCGCGGACCAGATCCGCGTCGGTTACGGCATCGGCAGTGCTTGGATCACCCGATGTCGGAGCTTGGGACGCTTCGGGCGCCGAGGCCACGACATCGGGAGTCGCAGGGCTTTGCGCAATCACCGATACAACACCTGCGCCGATCACACTGACAACGCCGCCCCAGATTAATCCGCTCAGAAAACCCTGTGCCATATCGCCGTCCTCGCCTGATCGGGTCCGCGCCGTGTTTGCACGTGCCGCACCAACTGCTTTATCCTTGTACCCCGACCGCCCTGCCCTTGACGCTGGCGGGCAAGCCTGAGCATGTATGCGTTTGAGTATAAAGGCCTCTGCCGCCCCTTGGAACAAAGAATACGACGATGCTGCTGCTGATCGATAATTACGACAGTTTCACCTATAACCTCGTGCACTACCTCGGCGCGCTGGGGGCTGACGTCGTGGTACGCCGCAATGACGCGCTGGATGTGCAAGAGGCCATGGGCATGCGCCCGAGCGGGATCCTGCTCTCGCCCGGTCCGTGTGACCCGGATCAGGCTGGAATCTGCCTTGCGCTGACCCAGGCAGCGGCCGAAACCCGCACACCGCTGATGGGTGTGTGCCTTGGGCACCAGACCATCGGGCAGATGTTCGGGGGCAAGGTCGTGCGCGCCAAGGACATCGTGCACGGAAAACTGGGCACGATGCACCACAAAAGCACAGGCGTGTTCGCCGGTTTACCCACACCTTTTGCAGCCACCCGCTATCATTCTTTGATCGTTGAGCGTGAGAGTTTGCCGGATTGCCTTGAGATCAATGCGGAGCTGGAGGATGGCACCATCATGGGTCTGCGTCACCGTGAACTGCCTATTCACGGCGTGCAATTTCATCCCGAATCCATCCGGTCCGAACATGGCCACGCCATGCTGCAAAACTTTGTCGATCTGCTGCCGGTGCCGGCATGAGTGACGCACTCAAACCCCTGATTGATGCCGCAGCCAACGGCCCCTTGACCCGTGCGCAGGCCGAAGAAGCCTTTCAAATCCTGTTCGATGGCGAAGCGACCCCCAGCCAGATGGGCGGGCTGCTGATGGCGCTGCGCACCCGCGGCGAAACTGTGGATGAATACGCAGCGGCCGCCGCTGTCATGCGCGCCAAGTGTAACGCAGTGCATGCGCCGGACGGCGCCATGGACATCGTCGGCACAGGCGGAGATGGCAAAGGCACACTGAACATTTCGACCGCCACGGCCTTTGTCGTGGCAGGGGCCGGCGTTCCGGTCGCCAAGCATGGCAACCGCAATCTCAGTTCCAAATCCGGGGCGGCAGACGCGCTGACGCAAATGGGAATCAACGTCATGGTCGGGCCCAAAGTGGTCGAAGCGGCCCTGCACGAAGCTGGCATAGGCTTCATGATGGCGCCCATGCACCACCCGGCCATTGCACATGTCATGCCGACGCGCGCCGAACTGGGCACCCGTACGATCTTCAACATTCTGGGGCCGCTCACCAATCCGGCTGGGGTCAAACGACAGCTTACAGGTGCGTTTTCGCGCGATCTGATCCGACCCATGGCCGAAACGCTGCGACAGTTGGGCTCCGAGGTGGCGTGGTTGGTCCATGGCTCGGACGGGACGGATGAGTTGACAATCACCGGGGTGTCCTGGGTCTGCGGGCTCAAAGACAACACCCTGACGGATTTCGAAGTGCATCCCGAAGACGCGGGCCTGCCGGTCCATCCCTTCGAAGA
>CAYGQZ010000519.1:0-1857 GCA_964352055.1 uncultured Rhodobacterales bacterium | reverse complement strand
GCGGTCACGCTTGGTCTGCGCTATCGCTACGTTGCGGTTGCGCTGGCTGTGAACATGCCGGGCAATTCCATCATCGGCGGCGGTGGCGGGATCATGATGATGGCGGGTCTCAGCGGAATTTTCGGGCCCATCCCAACGTTTCTGACCATCGCCATCGCTGTGTCACCCGTGCCGCTTGCCGTCATGTTCTTGGGTTTGCAGTTTTGATGTATCGGCGCGCAGACGTGCCCCGTTTCAACAGAAGCCGCGTCGCAAGCGCAGTGGCGTCATCAAGAAAGAAGGTCGCTTATGGCTGATCCGAACTGGAGTGATTTTCGCGTTGTCCTCGCCTTGCGCAACGCGGGATCGATCGCGGGGGCCGCGCGCATTTTGGGCGTCGATGGATCAACCGTCAGTCGCAGGCTGGCCGCTGCCGAAGAAACTTTTGGTGCCACGCTGATCGTACGCGGCGGGGGAGACTTCCGCTTTACCCCCGAAGGGATGGCCATTGCGGATGCCGCCGAAAGCATGGATGCGACCGTGAACACCACGCAGATCAACGTCCGCTCCATGCGGCAGGAGGCGACAGGGACGGTCAATTTGGCCTGTGTTCCGACGGCTGCGCATGTGTTGCGCCCGCTGGTGGACGAGATTGCGCAAAATCACAACGGGTTGCACGTTGATCTGATGAGCTCGATCACTGGCGTCGATCTGGCGAAGGGAGAGGCGGATATCGCAGTGCGCACAATTGCCCCGAAAGATCCCGGCCTCGTGATCGCTTATGCGTTTACGTGGGGCAGCGGCCTTTATGCGTCGAAAGAGTATCTGGCCAGGCACCCCCGCCCCGGCACACCGGAGGACTTGCGCGGCCATCAGCTGATCCGCTATGGCACGCCGCTCCTGCACGCGCGGTGCTTTGGCTGGGTCGAACAGTTCGCCGATCCGGACCGGCCCGCCACCCGGGTCGAGAACTCGGATTCCGCGCGCGTCATGATTGAACAGGGTCACGGGATCGGCCCGCTGTTCTGTGCCGTGGGCGATACTTGCGCACATCTGGAACGGGTCTTTCCCGAACCGTTCGATCAATTGGACTCCTGGGTGCTGTATCACGAATCCGCCCGTGGCGCGCTTCGGGTGCGTGTGGTTCTGGATGCTGTAGTAGCGTTTCTGAAGGACAATCGGCCTTTGCTCACGGGTCTGGTCTAACCCCCGTAAAGAACAGGCGTCTCTTGGTGGCAGGTCACAATCGGGTCGGAGATGACCGCGGTGGCCTGCATTGCATTGCGCACCATTGGGTCATTCACAAAGGCGCGTGCGCGCAGGCCGGTGTCCCATTGAAAAATGGCGATGATGGTGTTGGGATGGCCGGAACATGCGGTGATCTCAAAGCGAAGCGCGCCCGCGCTTTGCCGGGCAGAAAGGCCGCTGTCGAAGACGCTGCGCCATGTGTCGTGGTCTTTGACCTCGTGCACAACCATCATCCAAACGAGGCCGGCAGCAGGCTGTTCGTCGGCGTATGGAATGGGTGGGGCAAGCGTCTGCGTCAGCGCAAAAAGGATGCGTTTCATATCGGCTCTCCAAGTGTTGGGATGTGCCCCCGTAGCCGTGCAGTCAGGCTACGGGCCGATGTGGTTCAGTCCGCTGGTTCTTCTTCGAAATTGCTCCAGAACTCATCACGGGCATTGCTGCGCGGGAATGGCTCCGCCGGGACCGGCACCTGCAGAAAATCACATAGCGGCCCCCAGCCATTAGAGGGGGTAAAGACCAGCAACCGGTCTGCTGGAATAATTTCGCGCACCAACGTGTTGTTACGGCGATAAGCCTCGATGGCCATCGCCTTGTCAGGCAGCCCTCCAAAGGTGTCGTCGATGTAGAACG
>CAYGQZ010000518.1:0-1859 GCA_964352055.1 uncultured Rhodobacterales bacterium | reverse complement strand
CCGGCCCATTTTCCGGATCGGAAAATGGCGGCGCGACACAGCGCGTTCGCCTCAACCTGCTGATGTAAATCGGGACTTTGGCGGAACTGGTTCCGCGGTCGGAGTCCAGATCAAAAAGGTCGCCGGGTGGCGACCTTTCAAGGCTATGCATGTAGAAGATGTCAGGCGGTGATCCGGCTCAGAACGGAATCTCGTCATCCAGATCACGGCTTGGGCTGGGGCTGGAGGACCCGCCGCCACTGCCGCCGCCGCCGTAGTCTCCGCCCCGATCATCATACCCCATCTGGTCGCCGCTTCCGCCACCGCCGAAGTTACCTCCACCGCCGCCACCGCCATCGCGACCGTCCAGCATGGTCAGTTCGGAACGATAGGGGCGCAGAACGACCTCGGTCGAATAGCGGTCCTGCCCGGACTGGTCCTGCCACTTGCGGGTCTCGAGCTGGCCCTCGATATAGACCTTGGACCCTTTGCGCAGATACTGCTCGGCCACACGGGCCAGGGGTTCCGAAAAGATGGCAACCGAATGCCATTCGGTCCGCTCCTTGCGCTCACCCGTATTGCGATCCTTCCATGTCTCGGACGTGGCAATCCGCAGATTGCAGACCTTGCCCCCGTTCTGGAACGTGCGCACCTCTGGGTCGCGCCCCAGATTGCCGATCAGGATGACCTTGTTCACCGACCCTGCCATGTGATTCCCCTTTGGTCTTTGTGGGCGACATCGATTCCGTGCCGCACCCTTGAATTTGCGCCAGCCTATACTTCGCCGAAACATGGTTAAAGGCGCGTGTTCAGTTCTGACTGGAACAAATGCAAAAAAACGGCTATCGCGGATGCAAGGCGGAACGCCAATCCTTGAGGGACTGCAGGCACGATGCGGGCATTGACAAGTGGAGTTGTTATTCTGGCGTTGCTGGGGCAGGCCGCTGCTGCGGACGTTCTGTCCACGCGCAACCGAGCCAAACTCTTCAAATCCCAGACCAGCATTCTCGACAATCGCGCGTCCAAGCAATACTCGAACTCGGTCCGCCTGAAGCCGCCCACCGTCGTCACACCGACAAAATGGGACGCTGAAAACCTCAAGTTCAAGGGCAAGTACAACGGGCCTTACCTTGACATGGCCAAGACTGCGGCCACGCGCCATGGTGTTCCGGTCGACCTGTTCTTGCGGCTGGTGCAGCAGGAATCGGGCTGGAATTCCAAGGCGCGCTCGCACAAGGGTGCCTACGGTCTGGCGCAGCTGATGCCCGGGACGGCACGCGCGCTTGGCGTGGATCGCAAGGATCCGGCCGAAAATCTGGATGGGGGCGCGCGCTATCTTAAGCAGCAATATCAGACCTTTGGCAGCTGGCGTCTGGCTTTGGCGGCCTATAATGCCGGCCCGGAAGCCGTCAAACGCCACAACGGCGTGCCGCCCTACAAGGAAACGCGGAACTACGTCCGGGTGATCTGGGGCAGCTGATCTGCGTCCGTATCTTGCTTGAAGGACCAATCGCGTTTCATTCCATCAGATGTATGCGTCAAGACTGTTTCGAAACACGTCCACATCTGCGACGCTTGGAAATGGCAAGATGTCTTCGAGAATTCATATCATTTTTGAACATAAAGACAGTCGGCGGCCATCTGCATGAAGAGACCACGACCTTGGCGTGGCGCGGTCGCGTGGATCAATAGCGTCGGTACGCTTCCCAGTGATCGAGCGGCCAACCGTCCCCGATCCTTCAGGCTTGGGCTCGTGCACAACACACAGAACAGGCCAGACCGTACCCCTCGTTCACTGCCAGAGAACCAGGGCCGCCCCTCACCGACGCGCCGTTTTGGCCGATCAGGCCTCTTCAGCTTTGTGCTTGCGTGTTGCGCCC
>CAYGQZ010000517.1:0-1866 GCA_964352055.1 uncultured Rhodobacterales bacterium | reverse complement strand
AGACCAGATTTTGCAGGGCGATGGCGAATGCAAACGTCTCGCGCCCCCAACCCTGGTCCATGCTGACAGGTTGCAGAAAGAGCCCGAACGCGTGACGCACACCCAGAGAGATCAGGAGGATTAAGGAGCCACACACAAGGGCAATACCCGCCCCATGCCAGGTGCTGACAGATTTGGTGGTCATCGGCTGTCTCCGGTAGCTTGTTCGCTTTTGCCGACCCGTTCAATCGCACGGTCCAAAACGGACAGCGCGTCCGCGCCCATGATCTCTGAAAATTCGCGCTGCGCCGCTTGCCACAAGGGCACCGCCTCCAGGAGCTTTTTGTGCCCTGTCTTGGTCAACGAAACGCTGCGTGCCCGCCCGTCCTTGCCGGTTCCCATCTCGACAAGCGACTGTCTTTCCAGAACGCGCAGGTTGCGCCCCAATGTGCTGCGATCGAGACCGACAATTTCGGCCAGTTCGGTGATCGAGATGGACTGTGCAGCCTCAATGCGCCGAAGCAGGCGAAACATCGTGACCTTAATACCGCATGGGGCGAGGACAGTATCGTAATGCGCAGTGCTTTGCGCTGCGAGGTGCCGAAGGCCTGTGCAAATGCATCGATCATCCATTTTGCGGGCATATACCCGCTTAATGGCCCAGTCAAATCGTTTGCCGACACTGCAAAGCCGGCGTCGGTGTCCGAAAAGACGTCAGTCGCGCTGTCAGGTGGGCCGGTTGCATGGTCAGACGTTCAGTGCGGCACCTGTGTCATCCCGGTTGCGGCAGGCAGCGGTAGAAATCCTCGAACACGGCGTCGCGCGCGACATCGTAAGCTTCCAGCATGGCGTGGCGGGACGGGTCCTTTTGCCAGTACAAGTCTGTGCTCAGATGTGGCGAGGTTGTCAGGTGCGTCGGCACGTACGTGGCATCGAGCAGCCACGCCACGTTGATGATGTCCCAGATCACCCAGGTCTTCGTTTCCGGTTGATTGATCGCGTATTTCACGTGCAGCGGGTTGTTGGTGTAAAGATGCCAAAGGTAATCCCCGATGTCCCCGCGCCCTTTGACAAACGCGGCCATTTCGGGACGCGATATCGTCAGTTGTGCGCCGACATGGTAGCCGGGCAGGTAGACATGCGGCACGCCACATTCGAACAAAAGCCGCGATGACAGCTGATCCTGCACAAGGTTGAGCGAGGGTTCGTTGCAAAACGGCGCATAGCTGGGAAAGCCCGAGGTCCAGACCACCACCAGATTGTCGATGATGTCCGGGGCCATCAGCAACGCCGACCCGATATTGGGCAGCGCCCCCATGGCCAACACGTAGACCGGGCCATCTTCGCGGTTGCGGGCCTGATCGATGATGAACTGGGCCGCCTCGGAGTCCACCGGTTTGTCATAGCTTGGCAGATGCTGAGGCGAGCCGCGGAACACCTTGCCCTCATGGGGCACATGGCAGGCCTCGAAGACGCGGATGATTTCCGCATATGACCGCTCTTCGCCCGCGTCCGGGGTGACGAATTCGATATCATCCGCTGTACGCCCATCGGCCAGCAGGCGTTTCGCCCAACCCGCAAAGGGTCCGACAAATTTGCTGTCGTGATCTGTTCCGCCCCCGTGTTGCAAGGCTGCGACCGCATCGTAGAGCCCATCCCGGTGGTGCAGGAACGAATACGGGGCGGCGGTCACGCCTTCCAGTTTCATCCGGTCCTGCGACAGCAGCGCCCAGGCAACAGCATACTGGTCGTCAATCTCGTTTGCCGTATCCGTATCGATGATCACCCGCGGCATGGGTCCGGGGCGGCCCAGACGCCGCGCCATCAGGTCGGGGTCCAGCGGTGTGAACCTTTGAACGGCTTCTTGCAGCGTGGTCATGACGACAC
>CAYGQZ010000516.1:0-1871 GCA_964352055.1 uncultured Rhodobacterales bacterium | reverse complement strand
TCCAAAGGCAAATCAGGATCGGTGAGCTTGGGGCAAGGCATGGCGCGTCCTTTCTCGTTCAGCCTAGCCGGTCAATCGTGCAAAACGTTGCGCCAGCGCAAACTGCGACGCAGATCACATCCTTAGAAATGGGGCATCCCGAATTCAAAGGAGGCCCCCTATGGCTGAATTCCTCACAAAATCCCGGGCGCGCAACATCTTCTACGGAGGCTCGATCTTCTTTGTTGTCGTCTTCATCGGGATGACCGTGCACTCGCACAGATACGTCGTTGAAATCTCAACCGCTGGCATGCCGCTGAGCGATGCGGTCATTCATGGCAAGCACATTTGGGAGGAAAACTCTTGCATCAACTGTCACAGCCTGCACGGCGAGGGCGCATATTTCGCCCCCGAGGTTGGCAATGTGATGACGCGGTGGGGCGTGCTGGACGAACCCGAAGCCGCCTTTGAGGCGCTCAAGGGCTGGATCGAAGCGCAACCCAGCGGGATCGAGGGCCGTCGCCAGATGCCACGCTATGAGTTGACCGACGAGGACATTCGCGGCCTCGCGGAATTCCTGCGTTGGGCCGATCAAACAGACACGCAGGGCTGGCCGCCCAATGACGCGGGATAGGGAGTGAAGACCATGAAATATCAATCTCAAAAGGTGGCGTATTGGTACATCCTTGCCGCTATGGCGCTGTTTGGCATTCAGGTGCTGGGCGGACTCCTGGCAGGCTGGATCTATGTTTCGCCCAACTTCCTGTCGGAGCTGTTGCCGTTCAACGTCATCCGCATGATTCACACCAATGCGCTGATTGTCTGGCTTCTGCTGGGCTTCTTCGGTGCCGCCTATTTCCTCATCCCCGAGGAAGCGGAGCGGGAGATTTATTCGACCAAACTGGCCTATATCCAGCTGATCATTCTGCTGGTCGGTACGCTGGGCGCGGTCGGGTCTTACCTCGTCGGCATTCATGGCGGGCGTGAGTTCCTGGAACAGCCGCTTTGGGTCAAGTTCGGCATTCTTGTCGCGGCGCTGATCTTTTTGTTCAACGTGTCGATGACCGTGCTTGCGGGCAAGAAGACGGCGATCACCAATGTCCTGCTCTTGGGGCTCTGGCTGCTGTCACTGCTTTGGGTTTTTGCCTTCATCAACCCCGACAACCTCAGTCTGGACAAGATGTACTGGTGGTTTGTCGTCCATCTGTGGGTCGAAGCGACGTGGGAATTGGTCATGGCGGCAATCCTTGCCTTCCTTCTTCTGAAACTCACAGGGGTGGACCGCGAGGTGGTTGAAAAATGGCTCTATGTCATCGTCGCCACGGCGCTGTTCTCCGGCATTCTGGGGACCGGACACCACTTTTACTGGATCGGTCTGCCAAGCTACTGGCAGTGGGTCGGCTCGATCTTTTCGACCTTCGAAGTGATCCCGTTCTTCCTGATGATGTCGTTTGCCTTCGTCATGGTCTGGAAGGGCCGCAAGAACCACCCGAACAAGGCCGCCCTGCTGTGGTCGCTTGGGTCCAGCACGGTCGCCTTCTTTGGCGCAGGCGTCTGGGGGTTCCTGCACACGTTGCATGGCGTCAATTTCTACAGCCACGGCACGCAGATCACTGCCGCCCACGGGCACCTTGCGTTCTATGGGGCCTATGTCGCACTGAACCTCGCGCTGTTCAGTTACGCGATGCCGATGCTGCGTGAACGTGCGCCCTATAATCAGGTGCTCAACATGGTGTCCTTCTGGCTGATGACCGGAGGTATGGCGTTCATGACCTTTGTGCTGACCTTTGCGGGCACCATTCAGACGCACATGCAGCGCGTGGTGGGTGACTATTACATGGAGGTGCAGGAAAGCCTGTCCGTCTTCTACCTGATGCGCTTTGGCGCGGGTG
>CAYGQZ010000515.1:0-1872 GCA_964352055.1 uncultured Rhodobacterales bacterium | reverse complement strand
CACCAAAATCAACGACTTTTTCAACGAAATCAGCTCCGAACGGTCATTCGCCGCGCTGTTCACGAGTGGCTGGTTCGGGAAACCGCGCCGTTCGCGGCGCAGTGCACGAACTGGAAAGGTGCGGATAAAGCGGAAGTTTGTCGACCGCCATCGAATGGCTGCTGTTTATGAGATTTCCATACCCAAGCCACGACCAAGGATCAGATCGGCGCCTTTTTCTGCAACCATCATGGTTGGTGCATTTGTATTCCCGGTGGTCATTGTGGGAAACACAGACGCATCGACAACGCGCAGGCCTTTCATGCCGTGGACGCGCAGATCCGCCCCCACAACAGCCCTTTCATCGGTTCCCATGCGACAGGTAGACGTCTGGTGCCACGTTGTTGAGATTTCATTGCGGGTCGCGGCGATGATCGCCTCCCGGTCTTGCCCGGGACCCATGACATCGGCACGTATCTTGTCGAAGGGCGTTTGATCCGCAAGCTCATGGCTCCATTGGGTCAGCTCGATATTGCGTTCCAAGTCCTCAGGATCGGACAGATATCGAGGATTGATCAACGGACGATCAAAGGGGCTGTCGGAAGCAAGCGTGATTTCACCTTGGCTGAGCGTGCGACAGACGTAACCATATATCGACACACGCGGTGGAGGATCGTTTCTATTGCGATGACCATTCGAGACTGCGCAAAAGTGTTGGATGCTCGGGTAGTCGTCCGTAGGACGCAACCTTACAAACGCTCCGGCATCGATTGCGCACGTGGCGAGCGGTCCGCTTCCGTCCTTCTCGAACTGGGCGAGGCTTGCCTCATGGGATTGGATTGGAAACCCGTATTTCTCGGCGTCCTTCAACACGATTGCGACCCGCGGTCCCGAAAAATGGTCCAGAAGGTTCTTTCCGACCCCGGCAAGGTCATGCACTGGCGTGATGCCTTGGGCCGCGAGTTCTTCCGCCGGACCAATGCCCGACAACAGCAGTGCTTGGGGTGAACCGATGGCCCCCAACGAGAGGATTGTCTCGTTTGCCTGAGCAAGTTCTGCTGCTCGCCCCTTGGCATAGTGTACGCCCAACACTTTGCCCTTATCGATCAAAAGCCCGGTGATCTGTGCCCCTGTCACAACCGTCAGATTTGGACGATCAATCACGGGCGAGAGAAACCCATCCGCCGCGCTGACGCGCCGACCATTTTGGGACGTATATTGATAATTTAGGCTGCCTTCTTGCTGCGCCCCGTTATAATCTGGAGTACGCGGGATACCCATCCGTTCAAGCGCTTCGAAGTACATTTCATGAATCGGATTTGTGTTCTTTGGATCCTCAATCGAAATCGGGCCGTCTGTACCATGATAGTCGTTATCTATGGATGCGTTGGCCTCAGAGCGCCGGAAGTAGGGCAATACATCATCATAAGACCAACCCGTGTTACCTAGCTGTGCCCAGTGATTGTAATCGCCCGCGTTGCCACGGACATACATGCCAAAGTTGATCGTGCTCGATCCACCGAGCACCTTTCCCCGATTGAGTAATATTTGACGCCCGTTCAGGTTCTCTTGAGGCGTCGACCGAAATGCCCAGTCAAGCGGACTGTCCCAATGATCAATGGCTGCACCAATAGCAGGAACCAGTGGATGCCTTGGCTCGCGTCCAGCTTCTAACAACAAGACTTTGGCAGAGGCATCGGCGCTAAGCCGGTTGGCAAGAATACATCCAGCAGTTCCAGCGCCACAAATAATGAAATCATACGTACTCATATGACGGTGGATAGCATATCACCAATGAATGCCCAAGTTTGCTCTCAACACGGCTCTGGATCGAAGTGGACCTGTCGCGCTTTTGTGCCGCCCCGTGTGCTCGTTTAGGCCACTTTCCTTTCG
>CAYGQZ010000514.1:0-1892 GCA_964352055.1 uncultured Rhodobacterales bacterium | reverse complement strand
GACTGTTCGAGCACGCCGCGCACCGCGGCAATGTCGCTGGGACGGGCCGGGGCCAATGACAGGCCCTGCTCCATCGCCTCGGCCTCGATCTCGAGCAACGCACTGACAACCGCGCGCATCTGCACGGTGTTGACACCCAGCTTGGCCACCGCATCATCACGGGTGACACGCAAACTGACAGTCACGTTGCCACGTTTGGCATGGGCCGCCACCAATGGGCGCAGCGCAGCCTCAAGCCCGTCAATCCAGTCGGGCACCCGCAAGCGCAGATCAAACCCCTTGCCGTTGACGCTACGAATGTCCCACGCCCACCGAAACGGATCCATTGCACCCGATTGCGTCGCAAAGCCGGTCATCGAGCGGAGTTCGGTCTTGGCATCAGAATTGGTCATGTGTCAGGCTTTAGGGCGATACGCGAAGCCAAGCAAGCCAAAGACTGCCTCCGGTCCGGCCTCAACGCCACCGCCATATCCGGCCCGCGCACAACGTTGATGTGGATCAAGGCTTTACGCCGGGTACATCAGTAGTCTCGCATGACACCAAATGAGGAGAACCAATGTATTCCCGTATTCTCGTACCCGTCGATCTGGACAACGTCGACCAACTGAAAAAGGCGTTGAGTGTGGCTGCGCAAATGGCAAAGGAAAACGATGCAACCGTCGTCTACGTCGCCATCGTCGATGCCGTGCCCACGTCATCAACGCAATCCGAAGGCGAAAGGACAAAGGACCGTCTTGACAGTTTTACCGCAGAACAGGCCAAGACGCACGGCATCAAGACTGCCGATCACGTCATGCTGCGCGGCGATCTGCATCTGCATGTGGGCAAGGAAATCATTCAGACGGCCCAGAACGCCGAGTGTGATCTGATCGTGATGGCCAGCCATATGCCCGGCCTGAAAGACCATATCCTTTCCTCCAATGCCGGATATGTCGCGACGCATGCCCCGGTCTGCGTGTATGTGATCCGCTAAGGTCAGCACTGCAGGCGCATTGAGTGCAGGCGACCTCGAGGCAGGTGAACACAGCGCATGCGCTATGGGCCGACAATTTGGCCCCTCATTGGAATGGGCGACAAACCTGTCCCACGCGCAAAGCATTGATGAAACTGCGGGCGGCCTGAGGCTTGATCCACTCGCCTTCGCTGAGAAACTCGCCAAATTCCTTGCATTTGGCAGCTTTCGAGAGATCATGGAACAGCCCATGATCCAAGGATACACGCGTGTTTCTGCCCATTGACCAATCGGACCGCGCCACGGATCTGCCTCGCAATTGCACGTTTTCCGCGCAAGACTGGCGGATCCTGTCGCAGTTCTGGCATCCGGTCGCCTTTGTGCACGAGGTGATGAACAAACCTCTGCCCGCGCGCCTGCTGGACGTCGATTTGGTCATCTGGAAGACGGAGGCCGGGATTTCGGTCGCCCGCGATCTGTGCCCCCATCGCGGCACGCGGCTCAGTGTTGGACGTGTGGACGGGGACCAGTTGGTCTGTCCCATGCACGGGCTGCATTTCAATGCGGCGGGCCAATGCACCAAGATCCCTTCGAACCCCGATCAATCCGCGCGCATCTCGCCCCGTCTGCGCTTGCAATCCCTGCAGGTCGCGGAACGATACGGGATCGTCTGGACCTGTCTTTCCGGGACGCCACATTGGCCGTTGCCCGATTGGCCCGGCATCCGCGATGACACCCTGAAAAAGGTCTTTGTCCCTCCCAACACATGGGCCGCCGCCGCCAGTCGTCACGTCGAAAATTTCAACGACGTCGCCCATTTTCCATGGGTGCACACCGAAACCTTCGGCGGCAGCGAAGAGGACCGCATCCCGCCCTATGAGGTGACCGAAACCGACTATGGGCTGACATTCGATCTGGGCTATGACGAAGGCGGCAACCG
>CAYGQZ010000513.1:0-1894 GCA_964352055.1 uncultured Rhodobacterales bacterium | reverse complement strand
GACATATTGTGTGCCATAATCCGGCCGGTCGAACTGAAAATAACCGGTCTCACCGCGCGGCTTGAAGGTGCGATGCATCTTGCGACGAAGCGGGCGCATATCAAAACCGTCCACCATGTCCAGCGCGGCAAATGCCTCAAAAACGGCTCTGTCATTGCCGCGGGCCTCTGCAAACCAATGGCGCCCGATGGCCGCTTCCTTTGGCGATGACTGCACATCCGCCGTCACCTGATTGCGGTGATCCATCACGGCACTGTAAGCGTCGTAATCACAAAACTTCAGATGCATCAGGTAAAGGTCATCCGGCGTGAACAGCTTGCTGCTCTGGGTAAAGTGCCCGCCCCGGGCGATCTTGACAGGGGCGGAAATGATGCAAGGCTTGGAATAGTGCGGGGCGGGACGCACATGGCGACGCGGTCCGATGATATGCTCGGCAATGGGATCAGGCTCGACGTCAATACGGTGAATGACCTCCAGCCCCAGAGGGGTCAGCACGCGCCCTTCGGGCGCAGTCTCCAGGAACGCCATCAACGAGCCGCCGGCGTCCGGGTCGCGGATGACCAGCTCGTCCACATCGCCGACAATGACATGGCGATAATAGCGTCGCAGCCCGCCAACGATGTTGTTGAGCAGACCCCACCGTTTCACATCAAAATTCTTGTGCGGATCGCCCGGAATGCCAATGATGTTGCAACCTTCGGCCAATGCGGCCACCTGAGCGCCACGACCGTGATTAACGACATAGCAATTTTCACGGCCGAACATCTCGCCATAATGGCGCAGCCACGCCTTGAGAAAAAAGGCATCATCGCGCACCATGGTGACGGCGGCCACTGTCTGCATCTGCTCCGGATCCTCTTTGGGGTCTTGTTTGAAATCACACTATCGCAGCAAGCCTGCTCAGAGAATCCTTAAATTGAAGCAAAGACACACCATGTTCCTGCCACCTGACTTTAGTGAAACCGGGCTGCATATCGCACGCAGTGGTCAGGCGCCGATCACGCGGTTTCAGGTGTTGGGGGAACGATCTTCGGGCACCAATTTCGTGAAACGGTTGCTGGGGCGCAACAGCGCGATCGCACCCTCAGAGGCGTTGGGGTGGAAACACGGCTTTGTTCACATGATGGCAGTGCCGCATGACATGGCGGTGATCTGTGTGGTGCGCAATGCGCAGGACTGGGCCATGTCCATGTTTGCAAAGCCCTGGCACACGACGCCCGGTCTGCAAAGCCTTGGTTTTTCCGATTTCATCCGGGCCGAATGGGACACGATCATCGACCGGCCCCGCTATTTCGGCGGTCTGATTGAGCAAGGCAGTATCGGCGCGCCCCTGCAACACGACCGCGATCCGCTCTCAGGACAGCGGTTTGCAAACCTGTTTGCGCTGCGGCAGGCAAAGCTCACATCGCTGTTGAGCATGCTGAACAGGGACATCACATGTGTTGTCCTGCGCATGGAAACCGCTCAATCCGCGCCAGAGGCCACGCGGGATGCGATCATTGCCGGGTTGGGAACCAAACCGCATGACGCAGCCTTCCGTCCAATCGTCAAACGGCTCGGGTCCAAATTCAAACCTGCGATTGCCGAGCGTCCGCCGCTGCCAAAAACCTGGCCCGCGGAAGATCTGGCATTCTTGCGTGAACACATAGACCCGAGGCAGGAAGCCGACCTTGGGTACGCCTACACCTAGTTTCGGGCTCGCTCCAAAGGCTTTGGCGGTGTGTTCTTGGTGCTTCATGGGACACAAGGATCTGCCAAGGCGCATCCGGTCGCGCGGCATTTTCCGATACGGAAAATGGCCAGAAAACGTATCGTTTTCTGGTTCCGCCCGACGTGGTGGGAAAGTGGCGCGGTTGACGGGGCTCGAACCCGCGACCCCCGGCGTGACAGGCCG
>CAYGQZ010000512.1:0-1897 GCA_964352055.1 uncultured Rhodobacterales bacterium | reverse complement strand
GTCTGGCGCTTGGCTTTGTGCTGATCCCGTTGGGCGAAAAGATCATCACGCCGCTTTGGCGCGGCATCACCGGCGGAACGGAGGCCTAACGCCTGTGGTTCTCGGACTGTCCAGGAAATAAAGGTGTTAGGTGGCTGTCGGCATGCCGTACGGCGCTTGCGTGCGAACACGCCCAAGATCGCCGGCCGAGATCGGCACCCCGGTATATCTGCAAACCAGATACCGCCAACCTGTCCGCCTTCTTTGCCCCCTTCGGATGGGCGACCTGTGCGCAAACTGGTTTTTTTGAAAAAATTTGCGTAAGATGCACACCTAGCAACTTTATGGTCTTCCCATGGCAACGATCTATTCCGCGCCAACGCTCCGCCCGGCCTTCCCGCCAAACTCCGAGAAGGCGGGGGAAAAGACCGTCTGGGCATTCGATTTGCAGACAGCGATCAACAAGGCACGACCGGGGGATGAGGTTGTCTTGTTGCCGGGGCGCTATACCACTTGTGCGGTCATAAGAGTTTCGGGCGAAGCGGATGCGCCGATCACCCTGCGTCCCGCAATCGCGGGCAGCGTTGTTCTGGATGGGCTGCGCGCACCGACGGACTTCACGCTCGGCGGTATCGATCCGCTGGATGCCGATTTCGCGATGCTGCGCTTCTTCAGGGCAGATCACTGGATCATTGAGGGGATGCAGTTTGTGAACTGCTGGCCCAGCTGCATCTACATGCGCAGTGCGCGCCATGTCACGGTTCAAGACTGCACTGCGGAAGGTGGGCGGTTCTTTACATATCTGCGGCAGAGCCCTTCGGACCCGACCCATCACATCACGATTCAGAGCTGTCGCTGGGTGCAGGATCCCAGCTTTGACATGTGGCGCGGCGCGCTGACCTGGGACGACATCAAAGGGACGACCGAGGTCAATGCGACCTATCTCAATGGAGCCTTTCTGGGCGGTTTTGATGTGGCTGGGCGCCTGGTTGTCCGCGATTGTGACATTCGTCATGCGTTCAATGCCATCCGCCTTGATATGCGCGAAAAACATGTAGACGACCGCCCCGTTTCCCTGCGCAACCGGGATGTGGCCATTTTCGACAACCGGTTTTCCTTTATCCGCGACAACGCCATCGAACCCGAGAAAGGCGCGCAGAACTGGCGCATTTTCAACAATCGTTTTTATTGCGCACATGCAAGTTTTTCACAGGACCAGGTTCGTTCGCGCGACATGTTTTATTTTGTAAACACCATTTTGAACGATCACCGCCCCGGTCTGATCGCCCCGGACGGTAAAAGTTTGCAATCGGCACAGGGCGGAAAGATCCACAAGTGGTTCAAACCCGAAGATCCTGATAAAAACGGCAAGATCAAAGAGCCCGCGCCCCGACGTGGGTTCTGGTCCATCTTGAATGCTGTACAGACACGCACGTCCTATGCCAAGACGGCATGGACGCGGCACTGGCACGATGCGTTTACCGTGCTCGGTTTGTATCCGACCATGCATCCGCAAAGCGTCAATGATCCGCGCCACCCTCTGCAAGCCATCACTTGGGACGGAGTCACAATTGATGGTTTCGTAACGGATGATATCGGGTTTCCCCGCGATTATGACCGCCCACATGGGCATGTACTTGGCACGCAAGTGGCTCGGGCCTTTCACGCACCCGTTTTTGCCAATGGGCCCATGCCAAACGTGTCAGCGTGCCTTGGTGGCTGGGATGGTCTTTTGATCCCGACTGAAGAGGTGACAAAAATGCGAACTGCTGCGTTGAAACTAGACACTTTTGATGGCGTGATCGAGTTGCCCGCCGATATGCCGCTTGGCACCTCTTTGGATGTCGCCGATCTAGGGCTCGCGCATTGGCGCGATCCGTGGCCCGACGGACCGCCAGGCCAAAACTTGGCCTGACGG
>CAYGQZ010000511.1:0-1898 GCA_964352055.1 uncultured Rhodobacterales bacterium | reverse complement strand
TTGCCTGCGGCGTGCTGCGCTTGAATAGCTCAATGGTGCCAGGCAACAGGGTGGGAGCGACCGAACTGACCACGCCGACAGAGACAGAGCCGGACACCCCACTTGTCATCGCCTCAATGTCAAAGGCTGCGCGATCAAGTTGGCCAAGTGCCAGACGCGCATGATCTGCAAGACGAATGCCAACTGGTGTAAGGTAAAGCCTGTTGCGGTCGCGGGTGACAACAGGCATGCCGACGATCTTTTCCAACTCGGCAATCTGTTTCGACACGGCTGGCTGCGTCACGCCAAGCGCTTCAGACACACGCGCGACCAATTTCAGATCTGAGAGTGCAACGAGTGCACGCAAGTGCCGAAGTGTGATGCCCTGTGGAAAACCTTTTCCCAGAATGTGTTCCACCTCCACGTAGGGCCAAACCTGCTGTGCGATCGTTCTTCACAGAGAGCCCCGAATTTGTTTCACACACGCGTCTACACTCAGTCGGGCTTTTTGAAAATAGGTCCATAAACAATCACGGTTGGCTATCTCTTGGGTGGATACCCGCTGAAGAACCCGTCACTTGTTTATGCCCAATATCCATTTGCCCAAAAAATAAATGGTTGCGGCCAGCCCTCCGAACAGCGCCATGCTTAAGCTAATTGCCTGATGGGTGCCGTTAAAAAGTGACGATGCAACTAGAGCGCCGAAGGTTCCGCAAGCCATCTGGATCGATCCGTACAGAGATGCGGCAAAACCTGGCATTTCGCCTGCTGGCTCCATGCAAGCAGCGACCGAAGTCGGTAGTATCATACCGAGGGCAAACACGTACATACAAACCCCACCCCAGAATAGTTGCAACCCCGGGTCCAACCAAGCCATGACAATCTGCACAAACGCCGCCAAAGCCAACGCAAATACAGCAACAATACCGACCTGGGCCAGTGTAATCCGCTTCAGCAATTGACCCGCCAAGAGTGCGCCGCCAGTATTCATCAGCGCAGCAATAGCGAAGAGTGCGCCAAAAGCTTCAGGGGCGACACCGTATCGGGCTTCCACCGTGATTGCGCCCACGGCTCCTACCGAGACGTATCCCGCGAAAGTGAGGCTGCCCACGACAGCAGGGATGAGAAAGGCTCGAGCCGAAAGAAGCGTGCGACCCGCATAGATCAGAAAACTAAGGGTAAAGCGTTCTGGTCGTCGCTGCTCGTTGGTCTCAGCAAGAACAAGGACGGTGTAGACTAAGAAAACCGCACCCAGCAAAGCCAGAGCAAAGAATAAAGCCCTCCAATCGAAGAGTATTAGCAACCCCGAACCGATGACAGGAGCAAACATGGTAGCAATGGTCAGCACTGCGCCCAAGACGGTCATGATGCGCGCCGCTTCGTTACCGGAAGCGACATCGCGGACCATGGCGCGAGCTATAACCGGCGCTCCCCCCATCAGCCCTTGGGCGAAACGGGCGTAGAGCAAGAACTGGTAATCTGGCGCCAGAGCGCAGGCCAATGAAGCTGTGGTAAACCCTGTCAGGCTTGAGATTAATGCCAGCCGTCGACCGAATGCATCAGAAAAGACCCCCCAGAACAATTGCCCGATCGCGAAGGAGATCAAATAAACGCCGACCAGTAGCGCGCCTCTGCTGTCAGGCTCTTCAAAGGTTCTGGCTACCACTCCAACAGCGGGCAACACCACGTCGATTGAGGTGGCCGTCAGTGCGGTAATGCCGCCCATGAAAATGATCGTATCAGTACGGCTAAAAGCCGGCTTGGCTGTCATGAATTCAGGCCTTCAAGGGGGAGATTTGATATGTGAAGTTATACTCGATCAGTTACACGAATGCGGTCGGCACTTGCAATGCGAAGGCAATTATCGTTCCGTAACCGACCGTTGGCACAGCCGCCGCGAAAGCTCACTTTGTCCCGCA
>CAYGQZ010000510.1:0-1909 GCA_964352055.1 uncultured Rhodobacterales bacterium | reverse complement strand
ACCTCGCGCGCGGGTGGCGTCTCCGCTGCAAATGCCGTCGCCCGGACCGGGAACCGCTCGCCCCACTGCCGCGCGGGACCCAGATCGACATGCATGAACCCTGAGCGCGGATAGAAGCCGAAGCCAAGGAAGAAGTTCGCCAAGTAACCTGATCAACGGTTCTTCAATCGTTTCATCAGATTTCGGACGGTCGAGACATGCCACTTTCCGCTACGGCGTGTCATGATTCCGCGGGCGTTGAGGGCGGTTGCGATGGCGCGGAGGCTGGTGTCGCCCTCGGCGCGAATGCCCTCGATGACAGGCGCAAGGGTGCTGGCGAATGCGTCGGCATTTGCTGTGACCGCTTGCCGGAGCGCCTGCCCGCCCTTCCCTGCCCGTCTGAGCGCTGCTGCTCCATTCGGGTTGCCAAGTTTCACTCCGCGAGCCTTGGCGGCTGCGAGAACCTCCTTGGTGCGACGGGAGATGGCTTCGCGCTCCTGCTGGGCTGTGAATCGGCATGCAAAAGTGACCCACTTGGGTGGGTTATGATCATCTAAAACTGACCCACCTGCATTGTTAACGTCCGTGCGCTTTGGCACGGAGGAAGAGCAGGTGTTACTGATGGAAACGGCGATGAAGATCCGTGGGTGGATCTTGGGCGATGGCCGCAGCATCCGTGCTGTGGCACGCGAGACAGGCATCTCGCGCACGACGATCAAGAAGTATCTGAAGGACCCGGAGCAACCGCAGTATCGGGAGCGGCAGCCGCGTGTTGGTCACAAGCTGAACGCGCAATTCGAGCAGCGTCTCCGGGACCTTTTCAAGCACGATCTGCAGCTTCGCCGCCGTGATCGCCGCACGGCAAAGAAGCTTTACGAGGCTCTTGTGGCAGAAGGCTACACGGGTTCCTATTCCCCGGTTCAGCGTTTTGTCAGCGAGCTCAAGAAGTCGGTGGGCATCAGTGCGAGTGATGCGTTCATTCCGCTATATTTCGCGTCGGGCGATGCGCTCCAGTTCGACTGGAGCGAGGAATATGTCCTGTTGGGTGGTGTCGAGCGCAAGGTTCATGTGGCCCATTTCCGCCTGTGCCACAGCCGCAAGCCTTTCGTCATGGCCTACATGAACGAGAAGCAGGAGATGGTGCTCGATGCCTTTGTGCGGGCGCTGGCGTTCTTCGGCGGGGTCCCGCGCCGGGTGATCATCGACAATCCCAAGACCATGGTGACCTATGTCTCGCGATCGAAGGATCGGATCTTTCATCCACGCTTTCTGGCATTGATAAACCACTATGTCATCAAACCGCCGTCCATTGGGCTTGAACCAATGGCGCCTCAATGAACGGCCCTGCACCCCCGCTTCGGGATGGGAGAAGGGTCCGCGAGGTTTGCGGCGCAGATTGCTGTTGCTGGCGCTCGATCAACTGAACCCGGCAATCCCATCTTGAAGCCACTTGATCAGCTGGCGAAAGACGTTGAGATCCAAGTTCGTGCGGTGATTTCGCTGCAAGAAGATGACACTCACGAGATCGGCGAAATCAATGACCGGCTGAACGAGCGCTTCACGGTCAGACTGGCGCTCGATCCTATTCCTCATCCATAAGCACCCCAAACGCCGCCTGGATTTTCGCTGCGATCCTGAGCAATGCGCCTACTGCGTGTTCGATCTCCGTTGGCATGGATATCGTTCGGAACGCGCGTTTGGGTTTTGGCGGAGATCGAAGTCAGGTCATTGAAAAAGCGTAAGGAAAGAGGGCCGAACCGCAATGGGCGAGGTTCGCCCAAACTGAGACTGAGGGCCATTCTGAGCCCAGCTTCAGCTAGGCGGCGCGTCTATGAGGTTCGGTCATTTCCCGTAAACCCCTTTGATAACACGGAAAAGTCCGTGCCCGTCAGGGCGGTGTCACTGGTTCGCAATGAGGATAATGGCGGAG
>CAYGQZ010000509.1:0-1910 GCA_964352055.1 uncultured Rhodobacterales bacterium | reverse complement strand
CCGGCCCATTTTCCGGATCGGAAAATGGCGGCGCGACACAGCGCGTTCGCCTCAAGCTGCTGATGTAAATCGGGACTTTTGCGGAACTGGTTCCGCGGTCAGCGCCCTCCGGGGATCTTTGGGTGTCGAGGGCGGTAATACCCATGGTGTGAAACTGTGAGCCCACATCAAAAAGGTCGCCGGGTGGCGACCTTTCAAGGCTATGCGTGTTCAAGATGTCAGGCGGTGATCCGGCTCAGAACGGAATCTCGTCGTCCAGATCACGGCTTGGGCTGGGGCTGGAGGACCCGCCACCGCCGCCGCCGTAGTCTCCGCCCCGATCATCATACCCCATCTGGTCGCCGCTTCCGCCACCGCCGAAGTTACCTCCACCGCCGCCACCGCCATCGCGACCGTCCAGCATGGTCAGTTCGGAACGATAGGGGCGCAGAACGACCTCGGTCGAATAGCGGTCCTGCCCGGACTGGTCCTGCCACTTGCGGGTCTCGAGCTGGCCCTCGATATAGACCTTGGACCCTTTGCGCAGATACTGCTCGGCCACACGGGCCAGGGGTTCCGAAAAGATGGCAACCGAATGCCATTCGGTCCGCTCCTTGCGCTCACCCGTATTGCGATCCTTCCATGTCTCGGACGTGGCAATCCGCAGATTGCAGACCTTGCCCCCGTTCTGGAACGTGCGCACCTCTGGGTCGCGCCCCAGATTGCCGATCAGGATGACCTTGTTCACCGACCCTGCCATGTGATTCCCCTTTGGTCTTTGTGGGCGACATCGATTCCGTGCCGCACCCTTGAATTTGCGCCAGCCTATACTTCGCCGAAACATGGTTAAAGGCGCGTGTTCAGTTCTGACTGGAACAAATGCAAAAAAACGGCTATCGCGGATGCAAGGCGGAACGCCAATCCTTGAGGGACTGCAGGCACGATGCGGGCATTGACAAGTGGAGTTGTTATTCTGGCGTTGCTGGGGCAGGCCGCTGCTGCGGACGTTCTGTCCACGCGCAACCGAGCCAAACTCTTCAAATCCCAGACCAGCATTCTCGACAATCGCGCGTCCAAGCAATACTCGAACTCGGTCCGCCTGAAGCCGCCCACCGTCGTCACACCGACAAAATGGGACGCTGAAAACCTCAAGTTCAAGGGCAAGTACAACGGGCCTTACCTTGACATGGCCAAGACTGCGGCCACGCGCCATGGTGTTCCGGTCGACCTGTTCTTGCGGCTGGTGCAGCAGGAATCGGGCTGGAATTCCAAGGCGCGCTCGCACAAGGGTGCCTACGGTCTGGCGCAGCTGATGCCTGCAACGGCGCGCGCACTTGGCGTTGATCGCAAGGATCCGGCCGAAAATCTGGATGGTGGCGCACGCTATCTTAAGCAGCAATATCAGACCTTTGGCAGCTGGCGCCTCGCCTTGGCGGCTTATAACGCGGGTCCTCAGGCCGTCAAAAGGCACAACGGCGTGCCGCCCTATAAGGAAACGCGAAACTACGTCCGGGTGATCTGGGGCAGCTGATCTGCGTCCGTATCTTGCTTCAAGGACCAATCGCGTTTCATTCCATCAGATGTATGCGTCAAGACTGTTTCGAAACACGTCCACAACTGCGACGCCGGGAGATCGCAAGACGTCCTCGAGAATTCATATCTTTCTTGAACATAAAGACAGTCGCCGGCCATCTGCATGAAGAGACCACGACTTTTGCGTGGCGTTGTCGCGCGGATAAATCGCGTCGGTACACTTCCCAGTGAACGAGGGGCCAACCGTCGCCGATCCTTCAGGCTTGGGCACGTGCGCAAAACAAAGCACAGGCCAGACCGTACCCCTCGTCCACTGCCAGAGAACCAGGGCCGCCCCTCACCAACGCGCCGTTTTGGCCGATCAGGCCTCTTCAGCTTTGTGCTTGCGTGTTGCGCCC
>CAYGQZ010000508.1:0-1917 GCA_964352055.1 uncultured Rhodobacterales bacterium | reverse complement strand
AGCGCTATGCAGAATTCCCCGAGGCAGGGGAGTTGTTCGTCGTACGGATGTTGCAGCCATGGGTAGAAGGTATGCTGATTGATGACTTGAATATCGAGAAAGTGCGGCTATTCCTCAAGGAATTCGTCGCGATTTAACAACTAGTTAGGCCAAGTCGCTCAGCTCAGTCAGTGTCCACTTTTCCTTCGCGTATCGGAATATCCCGTCCAAATCTATTGCCCAAAGCACCGAGCCGATGACCATCAAATGCAAAAGATGCTCTGGCTCGCGCGCGCACCCAGTCACGACCGGTACCAATTCCTCCTCTTCAAGAGTGAACAGGAATTCTTCGCCCTCATATTCTGCTTCCATCCCCGCACCGATGAACCGTTTGTTGTCGTAAAGTGCGCTCAAGAAGTATGCTTTCTCATCATGCTGGAAAATTTGTTCGAAGCCAGCTTCCATATCACCCTTGTAGATCGCAGCTATTGGGCCCGACCCACATAACACAGCTTTGTCTTCTTCGGCGTAACCGTGAAGCAAGCGCACACCGCTATCGATCCGAACCTCGTCAGACGTGTCGCCTCGTAGCCGAACCGTGCGTCCGAGTGCGCCAACGAAATAACAGTCTGCAGCAACGGAAAAAGCCTTGTACATGTCAGGGTTGCTGCGGGCGTAATCTGCATAGATGTTGTGTGTTCGGTTTACATAGACCGCAGCACTCTCGCCGGCTTCCCGCTCTGGAAGTTTTTCACGCGGGTGCGGCACTACAACTGGCACCCATTTTTCACCTTGAACGTCATAGTACCATACATTTGAATTGGCACCACATAGGTAGTAGCGGTCGCCAACCAAGGTAATATCGAAGGGAACGAGACCGTCGACAGGCAATGGTAGCGGCACAGCTACACGAAGCTCCCTTGAAGCGGCATAGAGTTGACCTGATGCCAAAATCCAGGCCGCAAAACTCTGTGGGTTCACGGTTACAGACATGATTTCGCCACCGTGCGGCGTACTGAAACTGTCATGCGAACCCGTGTTCAGGTCAATGTAGTGGAAAACCCAGTCGTTTTCGCCATCTTCATCGATAGCGAGAACCAGCGTCTCGGTTATTGGTACGGAAAACATTGGCGTCTCTCCAAGAAGTCCTGCTTTAAGTTAGCGAAGAGTGCATTTTCGGCATGAGGTCGGGGGTCAGATGACCTTGTTGGTTCAGCCTGTCTTGCATGTTCGCAAATCGCTCTTCAGATTTTCGGGTGTTGGCTTGGCAATTCGGTTGCGGATCTTTGGCGCAAGCGTCGGCGAACTGGTTGTCGACGCATTCTTCACCGACTTTTGCGCACGCTTCGGTGACAAGCGACTCGTTGTATACTGCGGCGTTGACGAGCGCCTGTTTGGCGGTCGTGACAGCCTCTCCCACAGGCCGTGGGTCATTCCCAAAAGACGCGTCGAAGAAGTAGTGCATATAGCCATGACCACGTGCATCGGCGAGCCCCGATGCCTTACCCTTTGCGGCGATCTTCTTGCCGCGATCACTCTTCCGCTCAGACGCCGCCTTCCCGCTGCCCTGACCACCAACGCAGATCGCACAGGCGTCGCCGATGGTCGGAAAGCTATCGTCCGCAGGTGTCGAATTCTCACGCGTGCCGACGCGAATGTACTCGTCGGGGATGATGTGGTGCGCCTCTCCTCCTTTTTCGTTACATTTCTTGGCGATTTCATCGTATCCACCAACCAAACAGTCGTCGGAGTCCATGAACCCAAGTCCGCCCGGTTTGCCAACAATGACCATGGTCGGACTGTCACCCGGATTGCACGCATGGTTGGACGTTGCAAGGTCGCTGAACCGAGCAACGCCTTTGCCCTCGACCTTTACGTCCATCGACCATTTCTGGGCGTAAACAGCGCCGGTATTCTTGGATGTGATGATGCCCTTTT
>CAYGQZ010000507.1:0-1918 GCA_964352055.1 uncultured Rhodobacterales bacterium | reverse complement strand
GGCAAAATCCTTGGGCCTTATGTTGTGAAAAAAGGGCCCGGAATTACGGGCTCGCAACGAAAAGGAATATGCCAAGTGGCACGTATTGCAGGGGTCAACATCCCCACAGCCAAACGGGTCCCGATCGCTCTGACCTATATTACAGGCATCGGCACCACCTCCGCACAGAAAATCTGCGAAGCTGTAGGCATCGACATCAGCCGTCGCGTCAATGAACTGAGCGATGCAGAAGTCTTGAAGATCCGCGAGCACATCGACGAGAATTTTACCGTCGAGGGCGACCTGCGTCGCGAAACGCAGATGAACATCAAGCGTCTGATGGACCTTGGTTGCTACCGTGGCCTGCGCCACCGTCGTAACCTGCCCGTCCGCGGTCAGCGTACACACACCAATGCTCGCACCCGCAAAGGCCCCGCAAAGGCCATTGCCGGCAAGAAGAAATAAGGGGACGCACAGATGGCACGCGATACACGCAAGACCAAGCGCAAGGTCTCCAAGAACATCGCCGCAGGTGTGGCGCATGTGAACTCGTCGTTCAACAACACCAAGATCCTGATTTCCGACGTACAAGGCAACGCTATTGCCTGGTCGTCCGCTGGTACGATGGGCTTCAAGGGCTCGCGGAAATCCACACCTTATGCGGCCCAGATGGCTGCAGAGGATGCGGGCCGCAAGGCACAAGAACATGGCGTCAAGACAATCGAAGTCGAAGTGCAGGGCCCCGGTTCGGGCCGCGAATCCGCGCTGCGTGCCTTGGCCGCTGTCGGGTTCAACATCACATCGATCCGTGACGTGACCCCGATGGCGCATAACGGCTGCCGCCCGCCAAAGCGCCGCCGCGTCTGAATACGACTGGAACGACCATGGGGCCACGCGGTTTTGCGCGGCCCCAATCCGCTTTTCTGAAACCTCGGGAGTCGCGCGTTAGGACATGGCGCGTCGACAGGAATGGAGGGACGCATGATCCACAAGAATTGGGCCGAATTGATCAAGCCACAGCAGCTTGTCGTCAAACCAGGCAACGAACCTGCGCGCCAGGCAACCGTCGTGGCCGAACCGCTTGAGCGTGGTTTTGGCCTGACCATGGGCAATGCCCTGCGCCGCGTGCTGATGAGTTCGCTGCAGGGTGCCGCGATTTCGTCGGTGCAAATCGACAACGTGCTGCATGAGTTCTCGTCTGTTGCCGGTGTGCGTGAAGACGTCACCGACATCATCCTGAACCTCAAGGGTGTCAGCCTGCGGATGGAAGTCGAAGGGCCCAAGCGCCTGTCGATCTCTGCCAAGGGTCCGGGCGTTGTCACGGCCGGTGACATTTCCGAAAGTGCGGGCATCGAGATCCTGAACCGCGATCATGTGATCTGTCACCTCGATGACGGCGCAGACGTGTACATGGAACTGACGGTCAACACCGGCAAAGGCTATGTCTCTGCAGAGAAGAACAAGCCCGAAGACGCGCCCATCGGCCTGATCCCGATCGACGCGATCTATTCGCCGGTCAAGAAGGTCAGCTATGACGTTCAGCCCACCCGCGAGGGCCAGGTTCTGGACTATGACAAGCTGACGATGAAAATCGAAACCGACGGCTCGCTGACACCGGATGATGCGGTGGCCTATGCCGCGCGTATTCTGCAGGACCAGCTGGGCATCTTCGTCAACTTTGATGAGCCAGAATCCGCCTCGCGTCAGGACGACGATGATGGTCTCGAGTTCAACCCGCTTCTGCTCAAGAAAGTGGATGAACTGGAGCTGTCTGTCCGCTCTGCCAACTGCCTCAAGAACGACAACATTGTCTATATCGGCGATCTGATCCAGAAGACCGAGGCAGAGATGCTGCGTACGCCAAACTTTGGCCGCAAGTCGCTCAACGAGATCAAGGAAGTGCTGTCGGGCATGGGTCTGCACCTTGGCATGGACGTCG
>CAYGQZ010000506.1:0-1921 GCA_964352055.1 uncultured Rhodobacterales bacterium | reverse complement strand
GGCGCGCTATTCCGAATGGAAGCATGACTGGGAAGAAACCTTTCTCGAAAACTCCCGCGACACGGTGTTCAAGAATACGTTCCACGACATCGAAACGGTGTTACGGATGTTGGGTGACGATGGCGGCGCACAGTTTGAGTTTGAGTGCTATGATGTCGGCCACATCCAGACGGTTGCGTATTATCTGGCGCAGGGACGGATCAAGGCCCCTATATTTCTGCAATTCGTCATGGGGGTTCTGGGCGGTATCGATGCCAGCCCGCACAGCCTGATGATGATGAAGGACACGGCCGACCGGCTTTTGGGCGACGCCTATCAGTTCTCGGTGCTGGCTGCCGGGCGGCAGCAGATGCCGCTTGGCACCATGAGTGTGATCCTTGGCGGGAATGTACGCGTGGGCCTTGAGGACAGTCTGATGATCGGGCGCGGCGAATTGGCCGTCAGCAACGCGCAGCAGGTCAGCAAGATACGACGGATATTGGAAGAATTGGGCCACGAGATTGCGACGCCGGACGAGGTGCGGACTATGTTGGACCTGAAGGGTGCCGACAAGGTGGGGTTCTAGCATTGAAAGTCTTCTGCGATCAAACCCGGCAAACCCTGCACGACCCCAGTGGCTTTCTCGTGAACGGAGTGATGCAGCCCAATCCCGAAAAACCGGAACGGATTGCGCGTTTGCTTGCGGGTGTTGCACAGGGCCGTCACGAGGTGCACGCGCCCGCTGATCATGGGCTTGGGCCGATTGCCGCTGTCCACACGCCTGCCTATCTGAAATTCTTGTCTACGGTGTATGACCGCTGGAAACGCATCCCCGATGCAGCCCCTGAAATTTTTCCCAACATCCACCCGGATCGCCGCACGGCCAGTTATCCCTTGTCTGTCGTTGGTCAGGCTGGGTTTCACATCACGGACATGTCCTGTCCCATCACGGGCGACACGTGGAACGCGGCCTATGCGTCGGCAAATTGCGCCGTGTCGGCCGCCAAGGCGGTGCTTGAGGGCGACAGGATGGCCTACGCGCTATGCCGCCCGCCCGGGCATCATTGTTTTGCCGATCTTGCGGGCGGCTTTTGCTACCTGAACAACAGTGCGATTGCGGCACAGGTTTTGCGCCGTGCCCATGACCGCGTGGCGATTATCGACGTGGACCTGCATCACGGCAACGGCACGCAAGGTATTTTCTACGACCGCAATGACGTGTTTACACTGTCAATCCACGCCGATCCCGCCCGCTTTTACCCATTCTTCTGGGGTCACGACCACGAAGTCGGCGAAGGTGCGGGGCACGGCTATAACCTCAACATACCATTGCCGCGCGGCAGCGACGATGCAGCCTTTATGGCGGCCCTGTCCAAGGGGCTTGAGCATGTTCAGGCCTTTGCACCCGGGGCTGTTGTGATCGCCTTGGGGCTTGATGCGTATGAAGGTGATCCGTTCGGGGGGCTTTCCGTTTCGACTGTGGGGTTTGCGCGGATGGCGGGCTTATTGGCTGCGCTCGATCTGCCCTCGGTCATCGTGCAGGAGGGCGGATATCTGTGCGACGCGCTGGGCGACAACCTCCATGCGTTCCTGAATGGTTTTGAGCATTCCGTCGCATAGGAATCATAGTTTACGCGCTGGATTTTTCATCGCGACGCACAACAATACATCCGGCGGCTGATTTTTCATCATTTATTACAGGGAGTTAAAAAACAAATCGGAGAAAGGAGCAGTTTTGGCTAGATTGACCGAAGCCTGTATGTGACCTTGCGTTCACAACTCATTCCAAAGCGGATGAGACAAAACACTAGGGAGAGTACTCGATGAGTATAACGAAGTTTACCAAGATCATGACGGCCACTGCATTTGGTGCGCTGATGTCGACGGCTGCGATGGCCCAAGACGCGACGCTGCGTTTTGCAGGCGTTTTCCCGATCGACCA
>CAYGQZ010000505.1:0-1922 GCA_964352055.1 uncultured Rhodobacterales bacterium | reverse complement strand
CGGTGGGGGCTGTCGTTGTGCACAAGGGCGTCGTCGTGGCGCGCGCAGGCAACCGGACGCGGGAATTGGCAGACCCCACGGCCCATGCCGAAATGCTTGCCATTCGCGCGGCCTGCGCCGCCCTCGGGTCGGAGCGGTTGGTGGGCCATGACCTTTATGTCACTCTGGAGCCTTGCGCGATGTGCGCCGCGGCAATCGCCGCTGCCCGGGTCGAACGCTTGTACTATGGTGCGTCAGACCCCAAATCAGGAGGCGTCGCGCACGGGGCGCGGGTGTTCGCGCACAGCCAAAGCCACCATTGCCCAGAAGTGTATGATGGGATTGCAGCATCCGAAGCAGAGGTGCTGCTGCGCGCATTCTTCGCCGCCAAACGGTGATGAACCGGGCATCGCCGAGTGGCACAGCTAGCGGCTGGATGAAAAGGCTATGGGCCCGAAATATGGGCCGTTGCCCCCATGTCAACGCTTTGCCAAGCTGTGTGATCGAAGTGAAAACCTCGCTCATTAAGTTCTGGTAAACCCTTGTCCGTTAGGCCGTGTGCAACCGTGCGGCTTTCCAAACGCCTTTCGGCGGCATTTGAATTATCCTGCAAGATCGATTATATATTGCATCAATCAAAAAAAAGTACCTGAGCGGTGTCTGTGTGTTAAACCCTGTGCGAACTGTCTGGGACAGTTTCCTGAGCCCTATGCTGTGGCGGCCTAAAAAACTGCAAATGGCCGCGTTGTGCCATCGCGGCGAAGGTCGCGACAAAGAGTTTCTTTTGGTCACGTCCAGAGACACAGCGCGCTGGATCATTCCCAAAGGTTGGCCGATACGCGGCCTCAAATCCAGCGAAACAGCCCTGCGCGAAGCGTGGGAAGAAGCCGGCGTGATCAACAGTCCCGTCGCGTCGGACCCGATCGGCAGCTATACCTACCAAAAGAAACGCGCAAACGGGTTCGAAGTACCGGTCGAGACGCTGGTCTATTCCGTCGAGGTGAACGATCTGGCCGAGGATTTCCCCGAAGCACACGAACGCAAGCGCAAGTGGGTTTCTGCGGATGTCGCGGCGGAACTGGTCAACGAAACACAGTTGAAGTCGATTTTCCGCGCACAGCATACTGCATTGCGTTAGCGTATGACCGCTTGATTTCCCGTTATGGTGAGCGATAAGGCTCTGCCAGAAACGGGGAAGAGGCATATGACCGAGCAGCCAAGCGATCCACGCCACCTGGAAACGCTTGATCGCGATCTGGCACGGTTTTCAAATCTTGAGATGGCCGCCAGCATCGTGTCCCGCCCCATTGTGGGCATGGGCATTTCCCTCGTGTTCGTCGTGCTTGCCGGTATCATCGCAATGCTTTTTTTCGGGCAGGAAAACAACACGATCATTGTGGTGATTGCCGCCTGTCTCGGGGCTTACATGGCGCTGAACATCGGTGCCAATGACGTCGCCAACAATATGGGCCCTGCCGTCGGTGCCAACGTTCTGTCCATGGGCGGGGCCATTGCGATTGCCGTTTTCTTTGAAAGCGCCGGGGCCCTGATCGCGGGGGGCGATGTCGTGTCGACCATCGCCAACGGCATAATTGCACCGCACAGCATGGGCACCGCTTCGATCTTTGTCTGGGCGATGATGTCGGCGCTGCTGTCGGCAGCCCTTTGGGTCAATCTGGCGACCTGGGTCGGTGCACCGGTTTCAACCACGCATTCCGTGGTGGGCGGCGTGATGGGGGCTGGCATCGCGGCTGCCGGGTTTGCGGCTGTGAACTGGCCGACAATGGGGGCCATTGCCGCGAGTTGGGTGATCTCGCCCGTGCTGGGCGGGGCCATCGCGGCCCTGTTCCTGTGGTTGATCAAATCGCGGATTATTTACCGGGACGACAAAATTGCCGCGGCCCGCGTCTGGGTGCCGGTTCTGGTCGGGATAATGGCGGGCG
>CAYGQZ010000504.1:0-1940 GCA_964352055.1 uncultured Rhodobacterales bacterium | reverse complement strand
CCGCTTCCTCCAGAACGCGCCAGTTAAAGCCCAGCCAGCTCAGTTCGCGATTGAAGAAACGACCGGGACCAGTTGCGTCCAGGTCGGGCAGTTCCACAGGTGCGGGGAACGAGGATTCGAGGAAATCAGCGTTGGTCATTCGGGCCCTATGGCGGCTAAGCGTGAGTGGAATGTCGGTTATCCCTCAGGTGGGACGCTCTTGTCCAGTAGCTCGGCAGCAAGCTTGCGGCTGACGGGCTTTTTCCGCGCAAGGCTTTCGCTGTCCAGTGCAGCAACGATGTGCCGGGCCGCAGCAAAGCTGCGTTCCATTCGGGTTATGAGGTAAGGAATGACATCGGCCCTTGGCGTCAGTTGCCGGTCGGCAAAGAGCTTGGCCAGAACCGCGCCCAGCAGGATGTCGTCGGGCGGATCAAGTGCGGCGTGGCCCGCTGCATCGACCCTGCTTTGCAGATCGGCAAGGCTCAGCCGCCACAGGTTAGGGGCCTGTACACCCGTCATCAGCAGGGGCAGCCCTGCGCTTTGCAAAAGGTTGTGCAGATGGAAAAGTGCGGTTTGCGCCTGTAGGTCGTCCCGGATTGTATCGACACCTTCCACCGCGACAGGCTGTTGTGCGAGCGTGTTTGGCGCGTGATCCACGATATCGCTGGCGGCAATGATCCGGGCGCGCGCATCGCTGGCCCAGAGATGGGTCAAATGCGACTTTCCGGATCCGGGCGGCCCCGTCAACGCCAGTTTCGCCAGTGGCCAGTTCTGCCAGGTGTCGATCATCGCAAGGGCTACGGCATTTGACGGCGACACCATGAAGTCATCGCGCCCAAGAGCCGCGCGCGCGGGCAGGTCGAACCCCAATTGAACGGCCATTGCCTAGTCCTCGGACCGGTTCGCGGTCTTGGATTGCGCGCGGCCGGCGACCCCTTGATAGAGCAACCCGTTGCGATACTGGCTCAGTGCAAAGCGTACGAAAACGCCGATCGCTGCGGCCATCGGCACGGCCACAAGCATGCCCACAAAGCCAAAGAGTGCGCCAAAGACCGACAGGGAGAGGATCAGCCAGACGGGATGCAGCCCGACACTGTTGCCGACCAGCTTGGGCGTCAGCACATTCCCTTCGGCCATTTGGCCAACAACGAAAATGACCGCAACGGCCCCGATCCAGAACCATTCCCCCCAAAACTGGAACAGTGCCAGTCCAATCGCCAGTGCGCCGCCAACAAGGGCGCCGACATAGGGGATGAAGGTCAATAGCCCGGCCACAAATCCGACAACCAAACCGAATTGAAGGCCAACCAGCATCAGAGCAATGGCATAATACGCGCCCAGCACCAGACAAACCGTGCCCATGCCCCGGATAAATCCTGAGAGTGTCTTGTCGATGTCGGTGGCCAGTTGGCGGATGACCGGCGCGTGGTCGCGCGGCAACAGGTCGTCAATCATTGCGATCATGCGATCCCAGTCCAGCAACAGGTAAACCGACACCACCGGAACAATGACAAAGAGCACAACGACATTGAGCACGCCTGCGACCGAGGCGAGCGCGGTGTTCATCACCTGAGCCCCTTGTTCGGAAACCGTCTTGCCCAGTGTGTCGAGGCTTTGGCGCAGGGTTGATTGCTCGTCGAGCAGGCTGGGGAACCTTTCGGTCAGGAACACACCAAGATTGCTGGCAACACTCGGGGCGGTGTTGAACAGTTGAATGGCCTGTTCGATCAAATTGGGCACAACCAGGAGCATCACGATTACAAACGTGATGACGCCGCCAACTGTGATCAGCCCTGTCGCAAGTGCCCGGCTGCAACCCTGCTTTTCGAGCCAGTCAGCGACCGGATCCAGGAAATAGGCTATCGCAGCACCCAGGAAAAACGGCAGAAGCTGATTTCCAAGCGCATAAAGCAACACAAAGAAAACCGCAGCCGCGATGCCCCAATACTTCAACTGTTCGT
>CAYGQZ010000503.1:0-1940 GCA_964352055.1 uncultured Rhodobacterales bacterium | reverse complement strand
CCGCTTCCTCCAGAACGCGCCAGTTAAAGCCCAGCCAGCTCAGTTCGCGATTGAAAAAACGACCGGGACCCGTTGCGTCCAGGTCGGGCAGTTCCACAGGTGCGGGGAATGAGGATTCTAGGAAATCAGCGTTGGTCATTCTGGCCCTATGGCGGCTAAGCGTGAGTGGAATGTCAGTTATCCCTCAGGTGGGGCGCTCTTGTCCAGTAACTCGGCAGCAAGCTTGCGGCTGACGGGCTTTTTGCGCGCAAGGCTTTCGATGTCGAGTGCTGCCACGATTTGGCGGGCGGCGGCAAAGCTGCGTTCCATCCGGGTTACGAGGTAAGGAATGACATCGGCCCTTGGCGTCAGTTGCCGGTCGGCAAAAAGTTTGGCCAGAACTGCGCCCAGCAGGATGTCATCAGGCGAATCAAGGGCGGCGTGGCCCGCAGCATCGACCCGGCTTTGCAGATCGGCAAGGCTGAGCCGCCACAGGTTCGGGGCCTGAACACCTGTCATCAGCAAGGGCAGCCCTGCGGTTTGCAAAAGATTGTGCAGATGGAAAAGGGCGGTTTGCGCGGGTATGTCGTCACGGATGGTATCGACACCTTCCACCGCGACAGGCTGTTGTGCGAGCGTGTTTGGCGCGTGTTCCACGATATCGCGGGCGGCAATGATCCGGGCGCGCGCATCGCTGGCCCAGACATGGGTCAAATGCGACTTTCCTGATCCGGGCGGCCCCGTCAACGCCAGTTTCGCCAGTGGCCAGTTCTGCCAGGTGTCGATCATCGCAAGGGCCACGGCATTTGACGGCGACACCATGAAGTCATCGCGCCCAAGAGCCGCGCGCGTGGGCAGGTCGAACCCCAATTGAACGGCCATTGCCTAGTCCTCGGACCTGTTCGCGGCCTTGGATTGCGCGCTGCCGGAGACACCCTGATAGAGCAGCCCCCTGCGATATTGGCTGAGTGCAAAGCGGACAAAAACGCCGATGGCGGCGGCCATTGGCACAGCAACCAGCATGCCCACAAAGCCAAAGAGTGCGCCAAAGACCGACAGCGAAAGGATCAGCCAGACGGGATGCAGCCCGACACTGTTGCCGACCAGCTTGGGCGTCAGCACATTCCCTTCGGCCATTTGGCCAATCATGAAAATAACGGCAACGGCCCCGATCCAAAACCATTCTCCCCAGAATTGGAAGAGCGCCAACCCGATCGCCAATGCGCCGCCGACAAGAGCGCCGACATAGGGGATGAATGTCAACAGCCCGGCCACAAATCCGACGACCAAGCCGAACTGAAGCCCGACCAACATCAGCGCGATGGCATAATACGTGCCCAGGATCAGGCAAACGGTGCCCATGCCGCGGATAAAGCCCGACAGCGTTTTGTCGATTTCGAGGGCCAGACGACGGATCACCGGTGCGTGGTCGCGTGGCAACAGATCGTCAATCCTGGCAATCATGCGATCCCAGTCCAACAACAGGTAAACCGATACCACCGGAACAATGACAAAGAGCACAACGACATTGAGCACGCCTGCGACCGAGGCGAGCGCCGTGTTCATCACCTGAGCCCCTTGTTCGGAAACTGTCTGCCCCAGCGTGTCGAGGCTTTGGCGCAAGGTGGATTGCTCGTCGAGCAGGCTGGGAAATCTCTCGGTCAGGAACACGCCGAGATTGCTGGCAACACTCGGGGCGGTATTGAACAGCTGAATGGCTTGTTCGATCAGTTTGGGCACGACAAGAAGTGTCACGATCACAAAAGTGATGATGCCACCGACCGTGATCAGCCCTGTGGCGAGTGCCCGACTGCAACCATGCTTTTCGAGCCAGTCAGCGACCGGATCCAGAAAATAGGCAATTGCGGCACCCAGGAAAAACGGCAAAAGTTGATTTCCAAGTGCGTAAAGCAACACAAAGAAAACCGCAGCCGCGATGCCCCAATACTTCAACTGTTCGT
>CAYGQZ010000502.1:0-1955 GCA_964352055.1 uncultured Rhodobacterales bacterium | reverse complement strand
TGGCGGATTTCGGGTTGGACGGGTTTACCGAACACTACCCGGCCCAACTGTCCGGCGGCATGCGCCAACGGGCGGCGTTGTTGCGCACCATCGTCCAAGGCCGGGCGGTGCAACTGCTTGATGAGCCTTTCGGCGCCTTGGATGCTTTGACCCGCACCCAGATGCAGACGTGGTTTGAAACCCGCTGGCAAAGCGCCCGCTGGACCACTTTGCTGATCACCCATGATGTGCGCGAAGCCGTTGCCCTGTCAGACCGGATTTATGTGCTGTCGCGCCGTCCTGCGCGCGTGATCGCCGACATCACCGTGCCGATCCCACGCCCGAGACTGGGCCGCCCGCCCTGCGCGCAGGCCCACGCCATCGAGGCGCACCTTCTCGACATTTTACTTCACCAAACCGGAGAGAGACTTTGAAACATATCATGACTGCTGCCCTGATCGCCCTAGCCCTGCCTGCCACGGCGCAGGAAAAACTGAGCGTTGCGCTGGATTGGACGCCCAACACCAACCATGTCGGCCTTTACGTGGCCCAGGCCAAGGGCTGGTTTGAGCAAGCCGGGTTGGACGTTGATATCCTGCCCTATACCGACACATCCTCCGGCACTCTGGTCGCGGCTGGCGTGGCCGAATTCGGCATCCTGAGCGCTGTGGGCTTTCACACCCAGCGTGCGACCAGCGCAGATGTCACCGTCGTCATGGCGGTCGTGCAGCATGAGACCGGCCGCTTGGTCTTTAACGGTGAACGCGAGGACATCCAGCGCCCCGCCGATCTGGACGGAATGACATATGCCGGGTTCGGCAGCGCCTGGGAAGAGGCGCTGATCTCATCCATTATCCGCAATGACGGTGGGACCGGGGCGTTCGATACCGTCACATTGGGCACCTCGGCCTATGAGGCGCTGGCCAATGGCAGCGTTGATTTTACGCTGGAGGTCAGCACATGGGAGGGCGTCAATTCAGTCCTGCTGAACCGGCCGCAGCGCGCCTTCCGCTATGCCGACTATGGGGTGCCGGATCAGCACACCACGTTTCTGGGTGGCAACAGCACCTGGCTGGCCGCGAACCCTGAAACCGCCGCAGCATTTGTGCAGGCGGCACAGCGAGGCTACGCCTTCGCCGCGGCCCAGCCGCAAGAGGCCGCTGAGATCCTGATTGCAGAAACCGCAGGGATGCTGAGCAATCCCGACCTCGTCCGCGCGTCGATGCAGGCTTTGGCTGCAGGCAACTATCTGCAAGAACCGGGCGAACCGGCGGGCCTGATCGACGACACCAAGATCAGCGAAATAACACAGTTTCTGTTCGAGGCCGGGATCATGCGCGCAGAAGACGGTCGGGTGCTGGACACAATGCCAGACGTGAGTGCCTGGTACACAAATGAGTATTTGTTGCCAGCCAATTGAACGCACCATAAAAGAGCCGGATGGCACCTGCTGCCACCCGGCTTGATCAGGCCACTCTCTGCTGATCAAGGTTGGTCATCACGGTGCAGACCATGAAACTGCCCACCAAACGAAGCAGGGTTGCGCGCTTCTGCGCACCGGCATTCCGGCGGCCGCCGTGTAACGGAACAATGCACAATGGCTCATCACATCGATTGTCGCTGCTTGATACCACGCATCCGGAATGGGCTTCACGCGGACGCACGCAAACTGGTCGGCAAACAAGGTCCAGCACCAAACAGCCATTCAGGCCATGTTGATGTCTTGGGTATTCTCATCGGGATGCTGTCGGTTTTCCATGGCTCTGGCGTCTCGGGACGCCGCAACACAAACCGTTTCGACCCCAGTGTGGACCTGAAGCATTTTTTCGCGCGCGGGACATCCAGTTGGCGCGTGGTGTTCAAACAGACCAGTGTCAACTGCTTGGCCGTTGTTTACGAAACCGCGTTTCAATACGGGTCCGTCCTCAGTGGACGCACATCAGCGATATACGGACAAGCCCTGCCAAACATCTTGA
>CAYGQZ010000501.1:0-1964 GCA_964352055.1 uncultured Rhodobacterales bacterium | reverse complement strand
CCTTTGGAAATCTTCGCCATTGGGAAGGTCGATCCATCGTTGACTTCCTCACCGTAGAAAGTGTGGTCAAATTCAACGCCGCCCATGCGGCATACCTGGCGGGCACTGTCCCCAAGAAACCGCTGGAGCTGAACCATTCAGACAATGCCGTCTGGCAGTACCCGGTGCGCTATACGTTTCACCGCTTTGGCAAAGAGAACGCCGCCTTGCTTCTGGGTCGGGATTTGCGCCCGATTGCCGAAACGCAGCAACAACTTGTGCAGGCGCAGATTGCGCTGGAACAAGGCTATGAAGCCCGCCGCGAGTTTGACGCGCGCTACCGCGTGGTCATGGCGAATGTTCAGGACGCCGTTGTTTTCGTATCCGTCCAATCCGGCCGCGTTGAAGATGCAAACGCCCGCGCGGCAGCCTTGCTTGGGATGAAGCAGGACGCGTTGACGGGTGCCACCTTTGCCAGCCTGTTTTCGGATCGCTCCGGCAGTGAACTGGTCAACAGTCTGATGAATGCGACCTTGTCCAATGACGCGGGGCCGGTCAGCGTGCGGTCCACCCGCACACGGCAAGCCCTATCGCTGGTGCCCTTCGTCTTCCGGGCCGGCGGGCAACGCATCATGATGTGCCGTCTTCTGGACGCAGCCGACGCGTCCGTCTCTGACGATACGTCCTCCAGCCACGCCACTGCCCTGGTGCAGCACACAACGGATGGGATTGTATTCATGGACATGCAGGGCGCTGTCCTGTCCGTCAACGATGCCTTCCTCAACCTGATTGGCGAAGCGCACAAGGGCGACGTCATCGGCGTCAAATTGTCCGACTTCATGGCGCGCGGTCAGATCGACCTGGATGTTCTGTTGGACAACACCGGTCGGGCCGGCCATATGCGGGCCTACGCCACGCGCCTCGTCAATGATCTTGGGGCACGGGTCCCGGTCGAGGTCTCTGCGACGCGGCTGCAGGATCCCGATCACCCGGTCATTGCCCTGATCCTGCGCGACGTGAGCCGTCTTGAAGGTGTCCGCAAAGCCGAAGGTCAGTCCACGGTCAAAGATCCCAACGACAACGTCATGAATTTGGTTGGCTCCGCAACACTCAAAGAGATTGTAGCCGAAACAACCGATGTCGTAGAGAAGATCTGTATCGAGACGGCGGTGAACCTGACGCGCAACAATCGCGTCGCTGCGGCCGAGATGCTGGGCCTCTCGCGTCAGTCCCTCTATGTCAAACTGCGCAAGTACGGCTTGCTTACAAAAGAGTGACTGACACAGCCGCCTGACACTTGCGCCGACTCAAAGTGTCAGACATAGTTGACACATGGATGTTAGCCAATCCTTACATGTGCGCCGTTTTCCCGAGCCTGCGGCTGCCCTGCGTCTGATCAAACCGATCACGTGGTTCCCACCGATGTGGGCCTATGTGTGTGGGCTGATCGCGTCGGGGGCGTCCCCTGCCGGGCAATGGCATCTGGTCCTGCTGGGCGTCTTGCTGGCCGGTCCGATTGTCTGCGGGATGAGTCAGGCGGCCAATGACTGGTGTGATCGACACGTGGACGCCATCAACGAACCGGACCGTCCGATCCCATCGGGTCGTATTCCGGGCCGCTGGGGTCTGTGGATTGCTTTGGCGATGTCCGTCCTGTCCTTGTTCGTTGGTTGGCAATTGGGGCCCTGGGGGTTTGCCGCGACTGTGGTTGGTGTGCTGGCAGCGTGGGCCTATTCGGCAGAACCGGTCCGTCTGAAACGATCCGGCTGGTGGGGTCCGGGCCTTGTCGGCCTGAGCTATGAAACATTGCCCTGGATCACCGGGGCTGCGGTGCTGAGCGCGGGCGCCCCGAGCGCCGAAGTTCTGATCATTGCACTTCTATACGGCATCGGGGCCCATGGCATCATGACCCTCAATGACTTCAAGGCGCTGGAAGGTGACCGGCAGATGGGCGTCAATTCCCTGCCTGTCACCCTTGGCCCGCG
>CAYGQZ010000500.1:0-1975 GCA_964352055.1 uncultured Rhodobacterales bacterium | reverse complement strand
CGGCCTTTGGCGGCGACGGGCGCGACCTGATCTTTCTGGGCGAAGGCAACGATGTTTTCAACGACAACAGCCAGGGCGGCGATCTGGGCCGCGACACGGTCTTTGGCTTCGGCGGCAATGACGTTCTGAACGGCGGCGGCGGCAATGATGAGTTATACGGTGGAGCCGGCAACGACACCGTGGCCGGGGGCGCGGGCAATGACAGTATCGAGGGCGGTGTTGGACGGGATCTTGTACGGGGTGGCGATGGAAACGATACCATGAAAGCGGGCGATGGTGACGATACATTGAATGGGGGCAATGGTAACGATACATTGTGGGGCGGCGGCGGTGCGGACACGTTCACTTTGACCGGCGCGCATGGAAATGACCGTGTCAGAGATTTTGAAGACGGTGTCGACCAGATAAGAATTCTAAGCGGCGCCTATAACAATTTCCAGCAACTCACTCTTGATCAGTCGGGCGATGATGCTGTTTTGGAGCTGATCGAGGGCACCGTCATTCTTGAAAACACGCTGGTAACAGACCTAGATGCGAATGACTTCCTGTTTGTTTAGGAGCAATTGCGTGGCGCGACGGGCAATGCCAAGCCTTGTACGAATAAGATCTGTGTGAACAGTGATATCGTAAACGCTGTTTGCATGTCATGTGCGAGGAGATCTCGGAAAAAGTGTGATCACATAGACTATCCCTCAAGCGAAAATGCGAACGGTGGGGCGTATCCGAAACTCCGGACCTGTCCCGCGTTTGCGTTGCCCCAAGTGCTCGTTCAAGCCACTTTCGGTTCAAAGGCGACCGGGCTTTTCCAGCCGAGTGCTGAGTATCAGCGTCGTGGATTGTATAAAAGCCATTGATGTATTCGAAGGTGGCCCTCTCAGCCTGTCTGCAGGCGTTCCATGCCAAGCACAGCCTGTCCTCACGCGTCCAAACATAGCTGATGTCGCCAGCCCACTTCTGGTTGGGCGTTCAGCCGTGAAGTCCCGATCCAGCAGGTTGGGCGCGATATTGAACTTGTGGTCGGTGTCCCCCTCTTGTCTTATGAATCGAGCAGTTCCTGTGCGAAGCTGGAATAGCTGCCTGGCACGGGTAGGCCAGCTGGTCAGCGCAATCGGCGCTGCATCTTGGCGGATTTCGTCCGTTTCAGTCCCATACTGAGTCTCCTTTGGTGCAGTAAATGCTATCAAAGGAGCGGCATCAAACCGCGATAGGTCCAGTTTCCCCGGGTCTATTGGATGAACCCGGGTCTATTGGATGAATGTGTCTGGCCACATCGGCCCGAAACGCACACACTGCAAGTGTTAACTGGGCACTCGGCCGTGTTCGTCAACACAGTTGACTGAAGATCATAAGAGACAAGACCCCTGATGCGGATCGGATGCAGCGAAACACACCAACTTGGTGCGCTTGTCGCACGGGTCAGTGCGAGAGCTCGCCGCAAAACCATAATAGCGGTCGTCGAAGAAAGGCAATCTGCCCGAAGCCCGGGCGCCGGGCAGAACGGCGCCTGTGTCGGCACCCTGGAAACCCGACCTGTGGTATCTTCAATAATGAGCAACGCAAGCCATGATCCGAAACCAAACCGTGATCCAAAACCAAACAAAGACCGCCATTTTGATGGACTGCCGGGATCATGCCTCGACCGGACGTGTGCAGGTCAGCCAACGACGTATTGGGATGAGCAAAAAAGCAGTTTCAAGGGCTTGGGTATGTCGATAAAACCAGACATGAAGAAACGTCTCGGATATCCTGGATTGGCGCGACGGCGTCACGACCTGCAATTGCTCAGGACGCGATGAACCCGAAGGGTGCTGCGTTCCAGCACCGCATCCGGGCTTTGCCGATCTGGTTCTGTCATTGGAAAAAGCCTATGAAAAAAAGCCTCTGCATCGTTTGTGCTGCCGCCTTTGGCGCAATTGCGCAGGCCTCCTGGGCCGTCGAGGGTGGGGTTGGTGCTTATCTTCTGGGGTCGCGGTCG
>CAYGQZ010000499.1:0-1975 GCA_964352055.1 uncultured Rhodobacterales bacterium | reverse complement strand
GTCGATATGGGTATCAGTTGCCATAAGCAGCCTCCCGCGCGAGCCTGTTGATATCGCAGCGCGCGATTCCCAGGTCGGTCAGATCACGGTCCGACAAGGCCGAAAGCTCGCGCCGCGTCGTGTTGTAGACACCGCGTTTGGCCAGAGCCATCTGGATCTGCTTGCGTTTGTGATCAAAAAATGTGCGGCCAGCATCGAGAACGACGCCTGACACAGTGCTTGTTTGTGTAATTGCCATGATTATATCCCGTCTATTGCTGCAGTGCAGTATTTTTGCTGCAATGCAGAGATAGGGTGGTTTGGTAGCGCTCACAATTTGCGGATTTGGCATAGGACCCGTGCCAATTTGGAACATAGGAAACAAGTGACATGGATATTTCTGCGCAAATGCTGATCTTTGCCACTGTCGTCGAGCGGGGCAGCATTTCTGCTGCGGCGCGCTCGATGGGCCAAACTCCATCCGCTGTCAGCAAGCAGATCAGCTTGCTGGAGGATCATGTGCATTACCGATTGCTCAACCGTACCCGAACAGGGGTTCGGCCCACGCAGGAGGGGCAGGAATTTTACGAAAAGTGTCAGGAGATGGCCGAAAAGTTCAAGGAAGCCGAGGCCTTGTTCCTCAATCGCGATGGCACGCCGCGGGGCCAGATCAGGGTTGCGTGCACGGTTGCCTTTGGCAAATCACAGCTGATCCCCGCGTTGCCGGTCTTTATGGAAGAGTTTCCCGAAGTTCAGGTCTCACTGAACCTGACAGATCGGGAACTGGATTTGCAAAGCGAAGGGTTCGACGCCGCCATCTGCTTTGCCGAACAGCGCGCGCATCCCGATACGGTTGTCCGCCGCGTTATGAAAAGCCGCCGCGTCTTGTGCGCGTCCCCCGCATATCTTGACCGGCACGGTATGCCCGCCGACTTTCGGGACCTTGCCCGGCACAATTGCCTCAGGATTGCCGGCAACAGCCGACGCAACTGGTGGCAGGCCCCGGATCCGACCACGGCGCACGGCTTTGAAGCCAAGGGGAACTTTGAGGGCAACAGCACCGACGTTATCCTGCGCGCCACTTTGGCCGGGGTCGGAATTGCCCGTTTGCCACTTTACATGACCGAGCAGAAGTTCCGTACCGGCGAATTGGTGCATGTGATGCCGCAATATGCCCCGCCCAGCACCGATATCGTTGTCATGTTTGCCGAACGACGCAATCTGCCCCCGAAAACCCGCGCCTTCATTGATTTTGTTGTGCGTCGGTTTCACGATGACAGCGCGTTGAAAATGACAGGCTCATAGAGACCCGCCATTTCGGGGGGATCACTGCCGTCAATTTGTCCGCGTCGGCCCCTTGCCCCAAGAGACTCTGGACCAGGCCATCTCGTGCAGAAAATACGACACGAACCCGACGCAAGATCCGACAACGGCAATACCTCCACCAGCCGCAATCGATCCTGTGAACAAAAAACCAACTGCGGTCATGACGAACAGTCCGGCGACCTGCCATGTCACAGCCTTGCTGATCAATCTGACTGTACTGTCCACGTGCGTTCCCTCCGGCATGCTTTGCAATGATGATGGGTAATCTGGAATAACCGACATGGACATTTGGTAAATTTGCTGCGTAAACTCTGTTTTGTTGATTAAATACTGCAAAGTGTAAAATAATGGACAAACGGGATCGCGCTGAACTCTTTCGCAAGCGACTTGCGGATGCAATGGCGCTCAAGGGCGTTACAAAAAGCGGTCTGTCCCGAAAAACCCACGTGGATCGTTCGACGATCGGGCAACTGCTGAAGGACGACCATCCGCGCTTGCCGAATGCCCAACTCGCCGCTGATGTTGCCGATGCCTTGGGCGTCAGCACTGACTGGCTGCTCGGGCTGACAAACAGGCCGGAAACCCCGGGCGATATCGTGGCGGCGGCCCTGTCCCTGAGCCCGGCGGAACGCACGTCTGCGGATGAACAGTTGTTGGAATGGCATCACGA
>CAYGQZ010000498.1:0-1976 GCA_964352055.1 uncultured Rhodobacterales bacterium | reverse complement strand
CGTTTCGGCTCAAGCGCATCCGGGCCAAGGCGACGTTTCTTGTCTTCTTCGTAGTCTTCAAAGTTGCCTTCGAACCATTCCACGTGGGCGTTGCCCTCAAATGCCAGTATGTGTGTGCAGATCCGGTCGAGGAAGAAGCGGTCGTGCGAGATTACAACGGCGCAACCGCCAAAATCGACCAACGCGTCTTCGAGCGCGCGCAGCGTTTCCACATCCAGATCGTTTGTCGGCTCGTCGAGCAGCAGTACATTGCCGCCTTCTTTCAGCAAACGCGCCATGTGCACGCGGTTGCGTTCCCCGCCAGACAGCAGGCCGACTTTCTTTTGCTGATCGCCGCCCTTGAAGTTGAAGGAGGAGCAATAGGCGCGTGAGTTGACCTCGGCATTGCCAAGCGCGATCAATTCCGCGCCGCCGGAAATGGCCTCCCAGACGTTGTCATCTGCGTTCAGATCATCCCGCGACTGGTCCACATAGCTGAGTTGAACGGTATCACCGATCTCAACCGTGCCGGCATCGGGTTTTTCCTGGCCGGTGATCATCTTGAACAGGGTGGATTTGCCTGCGCCGTTCGGGCCGATAACCCCAACGATGGCACCGGGCGGGATCGAAAAATCCAGCCCCTCGACCAAGAGCTTGTCGCCCATGTGTTTGGTCAGCCCTTCGACCTCGATCACCTTTGAGCCAAGGCGCTGCCCGTTGGGAATGACGATCTGGGCATAGGCCAGTTTTTCGCGCTCGGAGGTCTCGAGCATGTCGTTATAGGCGTTGATCCGGGCCTTGGATTTCGCCTGCCGAGCCTTGGCCCCCTGACGCATCCACTGCAATTCGCGTTCCAGAGTCTTCTGGCGGCTCTTGTCTTCACGGGCTTCCTGCGCCAGGCGCTTGGCCTTTTGCTCAACCCACGAGGAATAGTTGCCTTCCCATGGCACGCCCTTGCCGCGATCCAGTTCGAGAATCCAGCCGGTGATGCTGTCGAGGAAATAGCGGTCGTGGGTGACGATCAGGATCGTGCCCTTGTAGTCGATCAAGTGCTGCTGCAGCCACGCGATGGTTTCCGCATCAAGGTGGTTGGTCGGTTCGTCCAGCAACAGCATTTCGGGTGCTTCGAGCAGCAGTTTGCACAACGCGACACGGCGGGCCTCACCCCCTGACAGGGTTGTGACGTTGGCATCATCTGGAGGGCAGCGCAGGGCTTCCATGCTCACGTCGATCTGGCTGTCGAGATCCCAGAGGTTTTCGGCATCGATCTGATCCTGAAGCTTGCCCATCTCTTCGGCCGTCTCATCCGAGTAGTTCATCGCCAATTCGTTGTAGCGATCCAGAACTGCTTTCTTCTTGGCCACGCCAAGCATCACGTTTTCACGCACGGTCAGGTCCGGATCAAGCTTGGGTTCCTGAGGCAGATAACCAACCTTGGCCCCTTCGGCGACCCAAGCCTCGCCCGTAAAGTCGGTATCCATGCCTGCCATGATCTTCATCAGCGTGGATTTCCCTGCGCCGTTCACACCGACAACGCCAATCTTGACGCCGGGCAGGAAGTTCAGATGAATGTTTTCAAAGCACTTCTTGCCGCCGGGATAGGTCTTGGACACGCCGGACATATGATAGACGTATTGATAAGCGGCCATGGGAAGGCTCCTTCGGAAAAGCGGATCGGTTTTGCGTCAGATACAGGTGCGCAGGTGCGGGTGCAATGGCGTGTGGTGGCTTAGGTTTTGCGCGGTGGCCGTTTATCTGCTAGCGCCTTGATAGCTGAAAACTTCGGAGCCCAGATATGCAGCGCTTGTCACTTCTGATGGTGCTGATGAGTTGGCTTGCGGCGAGCGCCACTGGCACCTACCTTTGGGAGCCTGCGAACCTTGACTCTGCTGGTAAAAACGATCCCTCAGACAGCATTGCAGTTCCATTGCGCCCATTGGAACTGCACCCAAACTCTCCGCTGAGGCGTTTGCCTGAAAGGCAGGTCCAGCTGGACC
>CAYGQZ010000497.1:0-1976 GCA_964352055.1 uncultured Rhodobacterales bacterium | reverse complement strand
CGGGATGCAACCCAGGTTGCGCTATCGCCTGTGATCTCGCGCTTCCAGAACGGGGCGCGTGATTTCAGGTAATCCATCAGATACTCGGCCGCTTCGAACGCGTCCTTGCGATGGCGCGCTGCTGTGGCGACCATCATGATCATGTCCCCTGGTACCAGCGTCCCGTACCTATGGATGACCAGAGTGTCTTCCAGCGACCATCGCCGTTCTGCTTCGGCGGCGATCTCGGTCAAGGCGGCTTGGGTCATTCCAGGGTAATGCTCGATCTCCATCGCCTGCAAGCCGCCCGCGACATCGCGCACAATGCCCGTGAAGGTCACGACGGCACCTGATACGCGCCGCCCTCTGGCAAAGGCATCGGCCTCTGCGCCAAAATCAAAGGGTTGATCCTGTACAGCGATCCGCACGGATCAACCGCCTGTCATTGGCGGAAAAAACGCGACCTCGCGGGCGTCTTTCAGTGGAGCATCAAAATCGGACAATTGTTGATCCACGGCAACGCGCAACGCGGACAGATCCGCAAAGGCCGCATCATAGCGATCCTCGCGCGCGCGCAGAACTTCGACAAGATCCATGACCGTTGCAACATCGGCCTCGACTGTCTCGCGCGGCAAGCCAATCCGTTCACGGACCCATGCGAAATATAGAACATCCATCGCCATCAGCCTTTCAGATAGGGCAGCGCTTTGCGGAAGTAGTCAAAGCCGGTGATCAGGGTCAAAGCCGCGGCCACCCAAAGCAGCCACAAGCCGATACGGCCCGCCCATTCCGCACCCGCCAATTTCCAGGACAACCCATGCAAGTCGGGTTCGTCCCCATTCAGGATGGCACTGACCATATCACTGTCCATCCCCCAGATCGACATACCGAAATAATGCTCGAACACACCTTGTGAAAACAGCACCGCGATGGCGACCATCTGAAAGGTCGTCTTCCATTTCGCCAGCGGGGTCACCTTCAAAGTGCCTGCCGTATCGCCCAGAAACTCGCGCAATCCGGACACAAACACCTCGCGAAAAAGGATCACCGTCGCAGGCAGGACCAGCCAGGGCGACCAGGAGGAAAACCCGATGATGACCATCAGCGCAATGACCACCATGGCCTTGTCGGCGATCGGATCAAGCATTGTTCCAAGCCGGGTCTGTTGCCCCCAGGCCCGCGCCAGATACCCGTCGAACCAATCGGTAATCGCCGCCCCTATGAACAGGGTGACCGCAAAGATATCCGCAAATGGCCGGGTGAAAAACAAAAAGATCACAGCGACCAAGGGGGCCGCGAGCAAACGCAGAGTCGTCAGGATATTGGGTATGTTCCACGTCATGGGACTTAGTCTACTTGGTTCATCAGGCACCTGAAAGGGGGTGCGCCCCATTGGGTACGCAGTTCGGCCTATCCCTGTTCATGAAAAAAGTCATAGACTTTTTGCGCCAGCCCTTCGGATACGCCATCTACCGCTTTCAGGTCGGCAAGATTGGCGCGCGCAACCGCCTTGGCCGAGCCGAAATGGGCCAGCAAAGCCCGTTTGCGGGCCGCCCCCACGCCGGGAATGTCATCCAGCGGATTGGCCATGTTGGACTTGGCCCGCTTGGCGCGGTGGGTGCCAATGGCAAAGCGGTGCGCCTCGTCCCGCATCCGCTGCACAAAATAAAGCACGGGATCATTGTGGCGCAGCGCAAAGGGCTGTTTGCCGACCCGGTGAAATTCTTCCTTGCCCGCATCGCGGTCGATCCCTTTGGCCACCCCGACCATCGGAATGTCCTCGACCCCGTGTTCGCGCATGATGTGCGCCACGGCGGACACTTGCCCGGCACCGCCGTCAATCAACAGCAGATCAGGCCACATGCCTTTGTCGCGGTCCGGGTCTTCGCGCAACAGCCGCGTGAACCGACGGTTCAGCACCTCTTTCATCATTCCGAAATCGTCACCCGGCGTCAGGTCATCGCCCTTGATGTTGAACTTGCGATAGCTGTTCTTGA
>CAYGQZ010000496.1:0-1982 GCA_964352055.1 uncultured Rhodobacterales bacterium | reverse complement strand
GTCCAGAGGTCGAACTTGAACGGGCCGGTGCCGATGGGGACCTGCTTGATGTTCTCGATGCTTTCGGGGGCGACGATGACCGCATCGCCCCAGGCCAGGTTGAAGAGCATGTTGCCATTGGGTTCGGACAGGGTCAGCCGGACCGTCTGGGGGTCGACGACCTCGACACTGCTGATCGCGGCATAGAGCGCCTTTTGCGCATTGGCGCTGTCTTCGGCGAGGATGCGGTCAAGGGAGAATTTGACGTCTTCGGCGTCCATCGTGGTGCCATCGTGGAAGGTGACGCCGCTGCGCAGGGTAAAGGTATAGGTCAGTCCGTCATCGGAAATCTCCCATGACGATGCGAGACCCGGCACGATGGCTCCGTCGCCGGTGAAGCGGGTCAATCCTTCGAAGACGTTGGAATACAGAACGGAATCGATGGCCCCTGCGGCGGCAGAGGTGGGATCGAGATGCGGTGGCTCAAGCTGCATGGCCACCGTGATGTCGGTCCTGGCCCACAGCGTGCCGGCGCTCAGGGCCAGCACGGCGGCGGTCATGGTCAGTTTCTTAAGCATCGTGATCTCCCAATCGATGGATTTGTGCGATAGCTTTCCCTTTTACGGCCGGTTCCGCAAGAGTGGTTTGCGAAGTTTGCGCCCGGTTTCAAAGTGGCGCAACGGACTTCGAGACGAAGTCCGGCCGTTTTCCGGATCGGAAAACGCGGCCTAGGGGGGCAAGAGCAGGCTTTCCAGTGCGCGGCCCATGACCTTTGCGCTGTCAAGCATGTCGGTGATCCCCACCCATTCATCCGGTTTGTGGGCCAGTTCCAGCTCACCCGGCCCGTAGGCGATGCAATTGCGCAATTTGCCGATCCGGTCGATGTGCTTCTGGTCATATGAGCCGGGCGAGGCGACATATGTCGGCGCCCGACCCAGAACGCTTTCGATGGCGGCGTGCACGGTCTCGACCACGGGTGCGGATCGGTCCGTCATTGAGGGCAGCACCACGTTCAATTCCCGCAAGTCATAGTCGAAGCGGGCGCGCGAGGCTTTCAGACCTTCCAGCAGAGCCAGGATTTCACCGCGGACCTCATCCACCGACTCTTCCATCAGAAATCGCCGATCTATGACGATGCGGCAGCTGTCGGGCACGCAATGGGAAGGCAACCCGTTGTAATCGACGCTCGGTTCGGCCTGCCCACCATGGATCGAGTTGATGTTCATCGTCGAATGTCGCGCGCCTTCGGGCACCACAGGCATATCGGTGTACCGCGCGGCCATGGCCGGGAAAAGATCCGTTTCGAACCGGTCCAAAACCGCGCCCATGTGGCGCACGGCGCAATCGCCAAGGAAGGGCATGGAGCCGTGGGCAATTTCGCCCTTGGTCTCGATCTCGGCCCACCAGCCGCCGCGATGGCCGAGACAGATTCGGTCTTTGTTGAGCGGTTCGGGAATGATCACATGCTGGACCCGCTCGGGCGAGAAATAGCCTTTTTCAGCCAGATAGGCCACGCCCCCATAGCCGCCGGATTCCTCGTCCGCCGTTGCGCTGATCTCAATCGCGCCGCAAAACTCGGGGAACGCTTCGACAAAGGTCTCCGCCGCGATGATCGAGGCGGCGAGCCCGCCTTTCATGTCGCAAGCCCCGCGCCCATAAATCCTGTCGCCGTCAACCTCTGCACCAAAGGGGTCGCGGGTCCAACCGTGTCCGACCTCGACGACGTCATGATGGCTGTTGAAATGGACGCACTCCCCGGGCGTTTTGCCCGACCGTCGTGCCACAATATTCCAGCGGGGAAAGCTGTCGCTGTCGCCAGGTGTGCCATGGGCGCGGATCATTTCGGTTTCGAACCCGTGCGCCTTGAGCCGTGCATCAAGCATAGCGCAGATGTCATGGTAGTGCCTGCCGGGCGGGTTCAGCGTCGGGATTCGGATCAGGGCCTGTGTCAGTGCGATCAGGTCATCCCGTTTTGCATCGATGCGGTTTGAGAGCGTCATGGC
>CAYGQZ010000495.1:0-1992 GCA_964352055.1 uncultured Rhodobacterales bacterium | reverse complement strand
GCCCAAGACGCTTGATCCACACGCAAAACAGTTACAAAAAGGAAGGAATGGCATTCTGCTGGGAGAATGTCGGATAAATTTTGATGTGTAGATTAAGGAAATATCTTGGCCATTTTTACCGTAGACACCGCCTCGCCCGACGTAGATCCCGATGACGGCGTCCTGTCGCTGCAAGAAGCAATTTCAGCCGCACGCGACAACGCCGATACCGATGACATTATCCGCTTTTCCCAAGGTTTGGAGAATGTCGCATTTAACAGAAGTTTCATAGTTCTGGATGAAGGGCATTCCCTGCTGATTGATGGCGATACCGATGGCGACAGTGTATCGGACATCAACCTGGTGTCTCCACGAGATGACGGCTCAATAAGCGGATTTGTGTTCAACATCTCCGGTCCCGGCCAAATGGAATTCCGCAACCTTGGTTTTGACGGTTTCGCCGTGCGACCTCAAGCTTCGGGCGTTACCAAAGGGGTTGATGGCTTGACGGGTCAAAATCGCTCTACAAGTGGTACCGATGCCGCAAGTTTCAGCCCCAGTGTAGCTGTGCTCAAGGTGAGAGACACCGATGTCTCGCTCACCCGTGTCACCTTTTCCGATATCGAGGTCGGTGATCTTGATGGAACCTATGCGGAAAGTGTGCGCGGGGGCGATGGTGCGACGCCCTCAGATGGGCGCGACGGGACCGATGGCAACAGGAGCTTCGACGGCAGCGATGGCTGGGATGGCGGCAGTGGCGGCAATGGCGGCGATGCGACACCGGACCGTGCCGATGCTGCGCCCATTATTATGGATGGCGGCGAACTGACGCTTCGCGATGTCGCTTTTGCAGGGGACGCCCGCGCCGTCAGTATGGCGGGGGGGCGCGGCGGAGATGGCGCCGCCGGGTCCGCTGGCGGCGATGGCGGTGACGGTGGTGACAGTTCGATAATTCCCGGCCCCGGCGATGGCGGTGACGGAGGTTACGGTGGCAAGGGCGGCAACGGTGGCGATGGCGGGGATGCCGGCTGGGCCAGCAATGGTATGATCCTGACCGACGGTGCCGTTTTGAATGATCTGACCGCCATCGCATATAGCGATGCGGCTTTTTTCAATACAGTCGGTGCACTGGGCGGACGCGCTGGCGCAGGGGGTGCGGGCGGTCAGGGCGGTGCGGGTGGCAGTGGGGGAAATGGCTTTTTTCCCTTCCCCGACGGTGAAAATGGCAGCAGCGGCGATGACGGGGCTGACGGTAGCCCGGGCAACGCTGGCGCGGGCTCTCACACTAGTCCTTTCGGGCTCGTTGAAAGTGCCCCCGGCGTCGCTGGAAGCATCCGTACCGAACGCACCAACGCACTTATCTATGTCGCACAGGACACAATAAGCGAAGAAGAGGGAGAAAGTGTTTCCATCGCTGTGATCCGCGTGGGCGACACAGATTTTGACGTCGAGGTGCCCTGGGAATTGCAGGGGCCGGGCACCGATGTGGTGGACGGAGCGGTGTCGGGTGTGCTGCGATTTTTCGCAGATGGCTCGAACGTGCAGCGCGTGACCCTCGATATCCTGAACGACAATACGCTTGGCACGGATGAGACCTTCACCTTTGCGCTCGGCACACCTGTTGGTGAGGATGAAGCCAATATTTTTGCGAATCCTGTGAGGCTCGGGACGGATCAAACGCTCGTCGCCATAGAGGACCTCACCACTGCGACAAACGGGGACGATATTTTTGAGGGCAGTGCAGAAGGTGACTTTCTGGACCTTCTTGGCGGAAACGACCGTTTCGATGCACGCGGCGGCGACGACACCCTTGTGGGTGGCGCTGGCAATGACAGCCTCGTGGGCGGGGTCGGCAATGACACCCTTGAAGGCGGGGTCGGCAACGACACGCTGCGCGGGGGGGATCAGTTCGACACCCTGCAGGGCGAGGACGGCAACGATTTGATCTTTGGCGGCTTTGGCCGCGATCTGGCCTTTGGCGGCAACGGCAACGACCGCTTTGTCGACAGCGAT
>CAYGQZ010000494.1:0-1998 GCA_964352055.1 uncultured Rhodobacterales bacterium | reverse complement strand
CCTGTGCAAGAGAGGTGAGCGAGACCTGTCCGTCAAGCTGGTCGGCGATGTAATGTGCGGTCGTTTGACCGTCTATGGTGGCATTGAGGGCGAGGATCACCTCGGTGATGTTTTCGGTGGCGACCCGATCGATCAGGCGTGGGATGCGCAATTCAGAAGGGCCTATGGCGTCGAGCGCGGAAAGTGTGCCGCCCAACACGTGATAGCGCCCCTTGAACGAACCAGACCGTTCCATGGCCCAGAGGTCGGCGACGTCTTCGACGACACAAAGCTCTCCGTTTCCCCGTTTTTCGGACACGCAAATATCGCAGATGTCAGCGGTGCCGACATTTCCACAGTTCAAACACTCGCGCGCCGTTGCGGCCACCGTCTGCATCATGTCCGCCAGCGGCGTCAGCAAAAGCGCGCGCTTGCGGATCAGATGCAGAACCGCGCGCCGGGCCGAACGTGGCCCGAGACCCGGCAGCTTTGCCATCATCTCGATCAGGGCGTCGATGTCGCGTGTGCTGCTCAATGGGCGGTCCGTGTTGCGCGGGAGGGAGCCTCCGGCGGGAGTTTATTTGGCAAGATGAAGCATGGGACCGTTCTTAGAACGGCAGCTTCATGCCTGCGGGCAGGCCGAGCCCTTCGGTCAATTTGCTCATTTCTTCCTTGGCTTTTTCGCTGGCCTTGACTTGCGCATCCTTGATGGCGGCGAGGATCAGGTCTTCGACCACTTCCTTGTCATCGCCATTGAAGATTGATGGGTCGATATCTAGGGCAGTCAACTCACCCTTGGCCGTGGCTGTTGCCTTGACAAGCCCTGCGCCGCTCTCGCCAGTCACCATGACATTTTGCAGCTGTTCCTGCATTTCGGCCATCTTGGTCTGCATTTCCTGTGCTTTTTTCATCATCCCGGCCATATCGCCGAGCCCGCCTAGTCCTTTGAGCATGTCTTTCGTCTCCGATGGTCAGGCCCCGCTTTTGCGCGGGGCGGTGTAAAGAATGGTTGCCACACATATTGCAGCCACGGCGGCGATGAACAAGGACGGTGAGCCAATACAGCCCTCGGCCATGCCAGGCGCGCGCAGCCCGGTGGGGTCAAGCATGGTCAGCATGGACACCAGAATGGTCCAGAGGACGACAATCGCGACCCCGCCCCACTGGCTGCGAAAGCGGATCACCAGCAACGTCATTGCAATCAGGATCAGCGTGATCGGGGACAACGTCAGTTGAACGGCTTCACCGATAGCCGAAACCGGCGTGCCGTCCCAGTCCGGGCGTTGGACCGCGCAGGTGTCTGCCAGAGCAGCGCCAGGCAGGGCCGCAAGGGTCAATCCTCTTCGAACGGGTCCCATTCATCGTCCACTTCGGGCAGCGCTTCGATATGTGCCTCGTTGGCGATATCTTGTGGCGTGCGGATGTCCGTGATCTTTGCCTTCGGGAAATGGGTCAGGACGGCCTGAACCAGCGGATGGCTTTCCGCTTGCGAGCGCAGCGCGTTTTCAGCGGCGTCGCGCACCTCGGCCACCGTTTCGGCACCACCCTTATTGACGACCGTGACAGCCCAGCGGTTGCCTGTCCACATCTGAAGCCGTGCGCCCAGTCGTTGCGCCAGATCACGAGGCGCGCGGTCTGTTGGCTCGAATTCGATCCGTCCGGGCTGGTAGTTCGCCAGCCGTAGGGTTGTTTCCACCTCGACCAGCAGTTTGACGTCCCGATTGGTCCGGATCAGTTCTAGGACGTGCTCAAAGCTGGAAAAGCGTGCCAAAGCCGCTTTGTGGTCATGGGCCAACGCCGTGGTTTGGCCCGATGCATTCGCGTTTGAGATCACGCGCGTTTGCCCAAGATGTACCGCCTGCGCGCCGGAAGAGGGTGCAGGGCCGGGGCCGCCCGTCGGGGCCGGACTTGCCGTCTGAGTGGATTGAAGCTTGCGCACCAGCTCTTCGGGGCTGGGCAGATCGGCCACGTGGGTCAGCCGGATCACGGCCATTTCGGCGGCCATCATCGCATTGGGCG
>CAYGQZ010000493.1:0-2000 GCA_964352055.1 uncultured Rhodobacterales bacterium | reverse complement strand
CAAGTTTGTCTCGGCCTACACGTCCTCCGGGCTGACACCGGACGGATCGTCGACCTACTACCTTGCGAAACACGTCGGGTTGCTGCGAGCAAAAGAGCTGATGCTGACAAATCGCGTCCTGACAGCTGACGAGGCTCAGGCCTGGGGCCTGGTCAACAAGGTGGTCCCGACAGAGACCGTGATGGACGAAGCCCGAGCAATGGCGCAATGCATCGCCAGCGGGCCGACCAAGGCTTTTGGCGGTGTGAAAAGACTTCTGGACACGGCATTTTCAGATGGCTTGGAAACCCAGCTGGATCGCGAGACGCGCTCTATCGCCGACATGATGCGCACAGCGGATGGTCCTGCCGGGATCGCGGCTTTTCTGGCCAAGGAAACGCCCCGGTTCGAGGGGAAGTGATCCGGTCTTCAGCGACAGCGTATCGGGCAAAGTTTCAAACATCGATAGGGGGCAGTAATGAAGACGGATGAAGAAAAGACACCAGGCCTTCGGGCGGCCATTTTGGCTGGGTGTATGGTGGCCTTTCTGGGATTTGGATTTGCCGCCACCTTTGGCGTTTTTCTGACCCCCATGTCTCAGGACCTTGGCTGGGGTCGAGAGGTATTCTCTCTTTCCGTCGCTGTCCAACTTCTCACTTGGGGATTTGCCCAACCCATTGCCGGGGCGGTTGCAGACAGGTTTGGAACGGCGCGGGTTCTCGCCTTTGGCGCAATATGCGCAGGTATCGGATTTGCCCTGCGTGGGATGACGACCGATCCGACGGCATTTGTCCTGACCGGCATTTTCGTTGGGGCAGGCACCGGGGCGGCCTCGTTTCCAATCGTGATCGGCGCCCTGGGCAAGATTGTCAGTGCGGAACGTAGAAGTTTCATCTTGGGTCTGGGGACCGCAGCGGCCTCGCTTGGGATGTTTGTCGCGGCACCCACGGCAACAACGATGATTGGCACAATCGGATGGCAAACCGCTCTGATCGTGATCGGATGCAGTTTTGCACTCATCCTGCCTTTCCTGATCTTCATCGCGCGCGTGGCGAAGCCAACCGCATCTGGGTCAAGCGCGAGCGATTTCGGCCACGCCTTGTCGGTTGCCTTCACCGACCGGAGTTATCTTTGCCTGTTCTTCGGCTTTTTCGTTTGCGGGTTTCACGTGGCGTTCATCCAGACCCATTTGCCCGCCTATGTCATGGATCTTGGCCTTGCCGCATCTATCGGGGCCTGGTCGCTAGCATTGATCGGCCTGTTTAACATCGCCGGGTCGTTCTTCGCGGGATGGTCGGGCCAGCATTTGTCAAAGAAAGCCGTTCTTAGCGGCATCTACTTTGCGCGCGCCGTGGTGATCTCGCTGTTTGTTCTGGTGCCGGTCACAGAGGTCAGTGTTCTGGTGTTCTCGGCCGTAATGGGCCTGCTTTGGCTTTCAACCGTGCCATTGACGATGGGACTGGTGGCGCAGACACAAGGGCTGAAGTTCTTCTCAACCTTGGCGGGTCTTGTTTTCTTCAGTCACCAAACTGGCAGTTTCATCGGTGCTTGGCTTGGTGGTCGCATCTATGACGTGGCACAAGACTACACGCTGATGTGGTGGGCTGCGGTGGTGCTGGGCCTGTTGGCCGCTTTGATCCACCTCCCGATTCGCGAAGAGCCGGGTCCACTTGCGCGGGCTGAAGCGGGGGGTGATGCGTGATCCGAAAGGTAGACAGACTCAGAGACTGCCTCGTCCCGCGACTGAAGCGTTGGAACCGTCTGCGGCGAAAGCACGGTTTGAAATTTGTGGCTCGGCGGGGCTTTAAATGACCGATTTTGCGACTTTGGCTGCACGCAGCGACGTGCGTACCGCACCCGCGAAGCGATGCTGCGTCAGCAACATGCCCAAGCATCAATGTCGGGAAAGTCCCGCATCTTACCAGTTCGCGAACAGCGCGGCGAAGGTCGGCTGTCAGAAATTTGCGTCTATAGCCGATGGTCTCCTTTGGGCTGACTGCCGTCATCCGACAATTCCTGTC
>CAYGQZ010000492.1:0-2019 GCA_964352055.1 uncultured Rhodobacterales bacterium | reverse complement strand
TGAGCCCGGCGGAACGCACGTCTGCGGATGAACAGTTGTTGGAATGGCATCACGAAGCCGCTGGTTACAAGGTGCGTCACGTTCCAGCGACACTGCCCGACATTCTAAAGACCGAAAGGATGCTGCGCTGGGAATACGCGAACGTTCCGGAACGCCGCACGGACGAGGCATTCGCGGCGATGCAAGATCAACTGGCGTGGCTCGCCTCTGGGGTTTCGGATTATGAAATCGCCTTGCCCGTCCACGAGATCGAAGCCTGTGCGGATGGAACCGCATATTACAAGGGTGTGGATCAGCAAACGCGACACGAGCAATTGAACTTCATCGCTGATCGATGTGAGGCAATGTTTCCACGTTTGCGGATATTCCTGTTTGATGCGCACAGGGTCTATAGTTCGCCCGTTACGGTCTTTGGCCCCTATCTGGCGGTCGTTTATGTTGGGCAATGCTATCTGGCCTTTCGCGAGGCTGAGCGTGTGAAATCGCTGACGCAGCACTTTGACTGGCTGGTCCGAGAGGCTACAGTCGATGCGCGCCACGTGGGCGCCCATATCCGATCCTTGATGTAACCGGCACAAGACGCTGTCCGTGCCCCGCGCCACCTCACATCTATCAGGCAGCCCCGCGTGACGCTCGCAAAAGGCAGTGCGGTTGTTCAAATCGAAGCTGAAACAGCGGGAAAGACAGCAATGACATGTTCACAACGTGCAAACACACCGGACTGATGCGGATGCACAAAGTATCAGTACACTGACCATCTTTTTCATCAGTTTCTCAAAGCAAACGCTGACCGGGCCGAATTTCTCTGACAATTTCAAGTTTTCTTGCTAGGCTTCCTTATTGGTTTTACGTTCAAATTTGTATGGAGGCGTTGGTTCGTTGAAAAAACTGTTATGGGTTGCAGCGGTCATCTTAACGACGTTTGGCCTCGGCGTTTCAGACCGTGTTGCGGCACAGACCAAAGAGGAAGTCGAAAGAGGCAACCGGATGGCGGACGTATTGCGGGCCGGCCGTACCGTTGTGTCAAACAGCCAGCATCTGATCAACGACCCTGATATTACGGATAAGGGCCTGACAGGTGATGTGTTCTACGAGCAAGTCATTGCCGCATACCTTGAGGCCAATGGCGAACCGCCGCTTCATGATGGGCTGGACCCCGTGGAACGCAAGCTGACCGAAACGCAGCTGCAGGCAATGGTCACCGTCATTGATGCAAACCAGCAGATCATCAATGCCGAAGGGTTGGCATTCAAAGGGTTTATTCCAGCGATTTTTGCCCGATTGGTCAACGAACAATTCGCGGCAGAGATGGCATCGGTGGCCAAGGTCAAGGTGACAGCTCCGATGGCGCTTGTGCGCAACCGGATGGCCCGTCCCGACACATGGGAAAACAGTGTGATAGAAGACCGGTTTCAGGGCGCGTCCTGGCCTGTTGGGCAGGCATTTTATGAAGATACTGACGTGTCCGGATCTCCGGCGTTTAGAATGCTGATCCCGGAATACTATTCTGAATCCTGCCTTGCCTGCCACGGGTCCCCGGCAGGCGAAACGGATGTGACCGGATTTCCCAAAGAAGGTGGCCAGCTTGGTGATCTTGCCGGGGCGATCAGCATCACCTTGTATAAATGACCGAACGTTCGAACGTGCGGGACAGCGGGCTTTGGATGTCGCGCAACACCATTCCGCTGCGCATTGGTTCACTGTCGGCATTTCTGCTGGCAGCCTTGGTGGTCAGCACAATTGTGATGGCGTTCGACCTGCGGCGGAACCAGACCCGCATACAGGATGCAAACGCCAGTTTTCACCGTTTGGAAGTGGCGGCGCAGGCTGATCGCCATTTTGGCGAGATGCGGTATTGGTTAACGGATTTGTCGGTCAGCCTGCTGACGCTGTCCGAGCGGCGCGCCAATGAAGCACGCGACAAGCTGGGCGAAAGCCTGGACCAGCTCTCCGGTTTTGCACCTGACGCTGCGGGCAACGTACGCGAACAGGCGGACGCCTATTACGCGACTTCGATGC
>CAYGQZ010000491.1:0-2020 GCA_964352055.1 uncultured Rhodobacterales bacterium | reverse complement strand
TCGCGAAGGCCCAGTCTTCGACAAAGATCAGTTGCAGTTGGGACACGACCGGACCCGTCAGCCTGCTGTGGGTGTCGCGCCAGCGCCCGAAGGCTGGGTCCTGGCCCATATATTCGTCGCCCACATTCAGCCCGCCGATGAAGGCGGTTCTGCCGTCCACCACAATGGTCTTTCGGTGGTTCCGGAAATTCAGCTGAAACCGCGTCTTTGGGCCGCGCATCGCGTGCACGTTCATCACGTCAACGCCGCCCTTTTCGAGCGTTCGAAGATAGGCCGAGGGCAGTTTCGAACAGCCCACGGAGTCAAAGAGCAGGCGGACCTTTACGCCCCGTTCGGCGCAGGCCAGAAGCCGCGCCTGCAGCGCCTTGCCCAGATCGTCATCCCGGATGATGTAGGACTGAAAGAGAACGTATGTCTCGGCCTTGTCCAGCGCCTCGAAAATCGCGTCAAACGTGGCCTGCCCGTCGATCAGCAGATCAATGGCATTGCCGGAGATCACAGGGGTATTGGCGGTGCGTTCAAACGCGGCATAGACGACGCCGTTTTGATCCGGTCGGGTCGGAGCATGGGCAATCCGGGCCTGTGCCACGCCCTCGATGACCTCTTTGGAGACGCGCCGCGCAATGACGTAGCCTTGGAATTTTGAATGCCCGAGGAAGAGATAGGCTGGCACAGCCAGCGGGGGGGCCGTGACCAGAAACACGACCCAGGCCACGGCACCTTGTGGTGTGCGCGAACTGGCGGCGGCACGGAATGCAAAGGCAATCGCGGTCAATTCCAACAGCAGATATGCAAAAACCCAAAGCGATGTCACCATGTCATGATATCCCCGCTGGCGTTCGGATCATGAAAGGCGTGGTCTGGCACGGCTGTCATTTCTTTTTGAGCGCCGCCGTCAAAATGGGCAACAGCAGGCTGATCAATGAGCCGAAAGGATCCTTGGGCACCGATTTGAACCGGTCCATCATCTGCCGCACATCGCCGCCCATACTCTCGATCTCGGCCTCAAGATCGGAGATTGCGATGTCGCGCACCTCGACGGCAGGCGCGATTTCCTGTTCGACGCTCATCCGTCCGGCGGTGGACGCGAGCACAGCTGCCAGACCCACGTTCAGGACGCCCAGGAGGCCTGCGGCCGCCGCGGGCGAAAGCCACGCGCCGAGCACGAAATAGAAGCACATGTTGATGAAGGCCAAACCGATCACCGCGATCAACCCTGCCAAGACCATCAGGATGGTCTGGTTCTGGATGACGGCCAGACGTCTGCGGGCAATCAGGCTTTCGGTGCGATAGATCGTGGTGATATTCCGACTGATCCGGTTCATTGTGCTCTCCTATTTTGACGCGCGGCCCACGACAAGCCCGAGGGCGAAGGCGGCCAGCGCCAGGGTCAACGGTTTTTCCTTTTGCAGCGATTTCAGCTCATCGAGCAGCGTCTCGCTCAGGCTTTCGATGTTGTCCGCGTCCACGCCGTGATCTGCCAGCAGCTTTTTCAATCCATTGGCATTGTCATCGGACGTGTCGTCCTTCTTTGTGGCGGATGTGCCTTTCGCCTCGGACGTGTCCCGACTTTTCGCCAGTTCCTGTTTGAGGGCGGCGAGTTCTTTTTCCAGTTCAGCTTTGGTGGCCATCTGGCTGTGCTCCTTGCGTTTTTGTTCCAGCGCGTGCGGTTGCGTGACTGTGGCATGTCTTGGCCAGCGAATACAACGCGGGATGGTTTGTGGCGTGCACATGCAGAGGGCCGGTCGATGTGTGGGTCATGCAGGGCATGGGCGAAACGCAGCGGTTTTGCGTGGGAATACGCTTGGATCACGGCGCGCGGTCCTTGCTGTGTTGACGTCCCATGGCAGGGCTGTTTGGATGCACGACAATCCCGGTGGCCCTGTCGGCGCGGATGGAATTTCCGAGGAGCATGAATATGACAGCCTGTGTGATCATTCCGGTTTGCCTGAAGGCCCAAAGCGTGCCGCCATGCTGACCAGAGCCCTGGCCCTTGGCCTGTGCCTGATTGCGCTTTGGG
>CAYGQZ010000490.1:0-2020 GCA_964352055.1 uncultured Rhodobacterales bacterium | reverse complement strand
TGAGCCCGGCGGAACGCACGTCTGCGGATGAACAGTTGTTGGAATGGCATCACGAGGCCGCGGGTTACAAGGTGCGCCACGTTCCAGCGACACTGCCCGATATTCTAAAGACCGAAAGGATGCTGCGCTGGGAATATGCGAATGTTCCGGAACGCCGCACGGACGAGGCATTCGCAGCGATGCAGGATCAACTCGCGTGGCTCGCCTCTGGGGTGTCGGATTATGAAATCGCCTTGCCCGTCCACGAGATCGAAGCCTGCGCGGATGGAACCGCATATTACAAGGGTGTGGATCAGCAAACACGACACGAGCAATTGAACCTCATCGCTGATCGATGTGACGCGATGTTTCCACGATTGCGGATCTTCCTGTTTGATGCGCACAGGGTCTATAGTTCGCCCGTTACGGTCTTTGGCCCCTATCTGGCGGTCGTTTATGTTGGGCAATGCTATCTGGCCTTTCGCGAGGCTGAGCGTGTGAAATCGCTGACGCAGCACTTTGACTGGCTGGTGCGTGAGGCCACAGTCGATGCGCGCCACGTGGGCGCCTATATCCGATCCTTGATGTAACACGCACAAGACGCTGTCCTTGCTCCGCGCCACCCGACATCCATCAGACAGCCCCGCGTGACGGTCGCAAAACGCAGTGCGGTTGTGCAAAACGAAGCTGAAACAGCGGGAAAGACAGCAATGACACGTTCACAACGTGCGAACACAGCGGACTGATGCGGATGCAAAAAGTATCAGTACGCCGACCCAATTTTTTCATCAGTTTCTCAAAGCAAAAGCCGACCGGGCCGAATTTCTCTGACAATTTCAAGTTTTCTTGCTAGGCTTCCTTATTGGTTTTACGTTCAAATTTGTATGGAGGCGTTGGTTCGTTGAAAAAACTGTTATGGGTTGCAGCGGTCATCTTAACGACGTTTGGCCTCGGCGTTTCAGACCGTGTTGCGGCACAGACCAAAGAGGAAGTCGAAAGAGGCAACCGGATGGCGGACGTATTGCGGGCCGGCCGTACCGTTGTGTCAAACAGCCAGCATCTGATCAACGACCCTGATATTACGGATAAGGGCCTGACAGGTGATGTGTTCTACGAGCAAGTCATTGCCGCATACCTTGAGGCCAATGGCGAACCGCCGCTTCATGATGGGCTGGACCCCGTGGAACGCAAGCTGACCGAAACGCAGCTGCAGGCAATGGTCACCGTCATTGATGCAAACCAGCAGATCATCAATGCCGAAGGGTTGGCATTCAAAGGGTTTATTCCAGCGATTTTTGCCCGATTGGTCAACGAACAATTCGCGGCAGAGATGGCATCGGTGGCCAAGGTCAAGGTGACAGCTCCGATGGCGCTTGTGCGCAACCGGATGGCCCGTCCCGACACATGGGAAAACAGTGTGATAGAAGACCGGTTTCAGGGCGCGTCCTGGCCTGTTGGGCAGGCATTTTATGAAGATACTGACGTGTCCGGATCTCCGGCGTTTAGAATGCTGATCCCGGAATACTATTCTGAATCCTGCCTTGCCTGCCACGGGTCCCCGGCAGGCGAAACGGATGTGACCGGATTTCCCAAAGAAGGTGGCCAGCTTGGTGATCTTGCCGGGGCGATCAGCATCACCTTGTATAAATGACCGAACGTTCGAAGGTGCGGGCCAGCGGGCGTTGGATGTCGCGCAACACCATTCCGCTGCGCATCGGTTCACTGTCGGCATTTCTGCTGGCAGCCTTGGTGCTCAGCACAATTGTGATGGCGTTCGACCTTCGCCGTAACCAGACCCGCATACAGGATGCAAACGCCAGTTTTCATCGTTTGGAAGTGGCCGCGCAGGCTGATCGTCATTTTGGCGAGATGCGGTATTGGTTAACGGATTTGTCCGTCAGCCTGCTGACACTGTCCGAGCGGCGCGCCAATGAAGCACGCGACAAGCTGGGCGGAAGCCTGGACCAGCTTTCCGTTTTTGCACCAGACGCTGCGGGCAACGTACGCGAACAGGCGGACGCCTATTACGCGACTTCGATGC
>CAYGQZ010000489.1:0-2022 GCA_964352055.1 uncultured Rhodobacterales bacterium | reverse complement strand
TGGTGCAGGCCGTTCAGGGCGGCACCATTCAGGCAGCGCAGCACTCGCTGTCGAACTTTGCGCCGTTTGCCTCTGCGGTTGACCTGATCAACATGCCTTACCTCTGCGGTTCCAACCAGCGCTTTACCAACCTTGTCACGTCCGATTATTGGGCGTCCGAGATCCATCCCAGCGTCGAGGCCGCAGGCTTCAAGCCATTGTTCTACGTCAACATCGATCCACGCGTCGTTGCGGTCCGCAAGGGCGGCGCAGGGGCGGTGCTAAGCCCATCCGATCTGTCAGGCGTCAAGTTCCGCGTGCCGGGCTCCAAGATGCTGCAGCAGTATTACCGTATGGTCGGCGCGAACCCGACGCCGGTTGCATGGGGCGAAACACCATCCGCGATCAAGCAGGGCGTTGCAGACGCGCTTGATCCGTCCGTTGGTGCTTTGTACGTGTTCGGCTTCAAGGACATCCTGAGCCACGTGACCTTTACGCAAGCCGTTCCGGACAGCCAGGTTTATTCGTGTAATCTGGAATGGTTCAATTCGATGCCAGCGGACGTCCAGGAAGGCATCATGTGGGGCTCTGAAATGACGGCGCACCAGAACCTTGCCAAAGTTCCGTCGGCGCGTGCTTACGCCATGGCCGAACTGAACAAGGCGGGTGTTGAATTCCACTCGCTGAGCGAAGATCAGCTGGGCGAATGGAAAGAAGCCGGTGGCTTCCAGCGGTCCGAGTGGGACGAGTTCAAAGTCGAATTGGCCGGTTCCATGGAGGCCTTCGACAAGCTTGCAGAAGCGGCAGGCACCCAAGGCAAGTACTTCGTGCACGACGCGTAAGTCATACGGCGGGCGCAAAACCAAGCGCCCGCCACTCTCCCTTTGTCAGCGTACCGAACGGCCCGCCCCTTGTTGGGCCGATCAGTACCGCTTTGCCAAATGATAGGAAAAGACATGAGTTTATTGCGTCGAATAGACCGCGATGCCGAGCTTTGGTTGCTATTGGTTTTTTACGTAATGCTGGTTGCCACGATGGCCGTCGAAGTGTTGCGACGCGAAATCTTCTCTTACTCGTCGATCTGGGGCGAAGAGATTGTGCGATACTCGTTTATTTACCTCGCATGGATTGGCGCTGCGGCTGCGGTCAAGGAACGCGCGCATATCCGCATTGACGTGATCATGCATTACGTCAGCCCGCGGATCAAAACACTGCTCTATATCCTGGGTGATCTGGTCATGTTCTTTGTGGCCGTGATCGCGCTCTACTGGTCGCTTGAGACGGTCCATGTCTCGGCCAAGTTCGGATCGGTGACGGACGGGCTGCGGATTTCCAAGGTCTGGTTCCTGATGTCAGTGCCACTGGGTTTTGCCCTCATTGTCTGGCGGCTGCTGCAGTCGTTCCGCCGTGACCTGCGCTCTCTGAAGGATGGCACACCCGTCTATCAGGGCGACACACTGTTTGATTAAGGAATACCGAAATGCTTTGGCAAACTATGAATCAAACAGTCGAACTGGGATGGGATTTCTATCTTCCCGTCATCATGTTCGTTGTCCTAATTGCGCTTGCGATCCCGGTCTGGGCCGCGATCGGTACGTCTGCGATTGCCATGCTGGTGATGTCGGGCGACCTGCCGCTGAGCCTTGTGGGCGAAAAACTGTTCACGGGCATCGATGCCTTCGCCCTGACGGCTGTGCCGCTGTTTATCCTGACGGGTGACGTGCTGGTGCGCACCGGGCTTTCGCGAAAATTCCTGGACGTGGCCGAGGCGCTGACCTGCTTTGCCAAAGGCGGTTTTGGCTCTGCCACCGTGCTTGTGTGCGGCATGTTCGCGGCCATATCGGGCTCTGACGCGGCGGGTGCTGCTGCGGTAGGGCGGATGACAATCGCGCGGCTGGTCGAAAGCGGATATCCGCGCCCCTATGCCTGTGCGCTGGTCGCTGCGGGCGCCTGTACCGGCATCCTGATCCCGCCCTCCATTGCCTACATCATCATCGGCCTTGTTCTGGGCATATCGGCCTCCACCCTGTTTCTTGCGGCCCT
>CAYGQZ010000488.1:0-2027 GCA_964352055.1 uncultured Rhodobacterales bacterium | reverse complement strand
ACAAGACCGGCCATGGCCGCCAGTTCGGATGCGGCGGAACCCCCGCGCGCCCGTTTGGCCGCCAAGGCATCAGACGCCATGACCAACTCGTTGTCTTCGGCACTGCGCGCCACGCCACCGACAAACTGGGCGATGTAGTCCAGGGTGCGCGTGTCCGCGATGTTGTCCAAAACGTCCGCCACATGCGCCATGTCATCGCGGTAGGCGATCGGATCCGGCTCAACAACATCCTGAACGACGGGGCGGAGGCCACGTGGACGCCGTTCCGCAGGCAGGTTCGAGACGATGCATTCCTGAAACACGGACAGGGCGGTGACCGGTTTCGCGAGGAACCCATCAGCCCCGGCATCCATCGCAATGGCTTCGCTGTTGTCGTCGCCGGAGGTGCCAAGGATGACCTCGGGACGTGGGCTGGCCAGCGCAAGTTCCCGGATCAGATCGGCGCCGCTGCCATCGGGCAAGCCGAGGTCTATGATCGCCACGCTGGGGCGGTACACCTGCAAGTGCCTGCGCGCGGACCTCAGCGTATCAGCCCGTCTGATGCGGGCACCGCTGCGCAGGCACAGCAGACGCATCGCCTCGCACGCATAACGGCTGTCTTCGATCACCAGCACTGTCAGGCCCAAAAGAGGGCGCATAGCAGTGGGCGCGGGATAATTTGGTTTGAACGGGTCTGTCGTGTCCATCAGATCCTCCTACATATGGCGCGACTCAATCGTTACGCGCGGATGGATAACAGGGCGTTAACGTGTCCCATTGCACGTGCCTTTCGCCTTGGCGATAAGGGCGCAACGCCTATGGAAAGGAACCTGAACATGATTGGACGACTGAACCACGTGGCCATTGCCGTGCCTGACCTTGACGCCGCCGCCGCCCAGTATCGCGGCGCTTTGGGGGCCAAGGTTGGCGCGCCACAGGACGAACCGGATCACGGGGTTACCGTGATCTTTATCGAATTGCCCAACACCAAGATCGAATTGCTTTACCCGTTGGGGGATAACAGCCCGATCAACGGGTTTCTGGAAAAGAACCCCTCGGGCGGCATTCATCACATCTGTTATGAGGTCGAGGATATCATCGCGGCCCGCGATCATCTGCAAGCCTCTGGCGCACGTGTTCTGGGCACCGGAGAGCCCAAGATCGGCGCCCATGGCAAACCCGTCCTTTTCCTTCACCCCAAGGATTTCAACGGCTGTCTGGTCGAGTTGGAGCAGGTGTAACGATGGGCATTACCTCAGCCCTCGTGCTTTATGCGGTCATCTGGTGGATGTGCTTTTTGATCGCGCTGCCGATCAAGGTGCAGACCCAAGGTGATCTGGGAAAGGTCGAACCGGGCACCCATGCGGGCGCGCCCGAGCATCACCACAGCCGTCGCAAAGCCTGGATCGTGACCTGGGTGGCACTGGTGCTGTGGATCATTATTGCGGGAATCATTCTGTCCGGTTGGATCAGCCTCAGCGATATGAACTGGTTTGACCGCGCGCTTGCGCCCCTTTGATCCTATGAAAGAGGTGTGTGAACGTCGCCGCTCCGATGATGGGAATCAGCAGGTTGATCAACGGCACGGAGAGCGGGATCGCCATCAGCGTTCCGGCCAGCCATATGGTGCCGGAATAGGCCTTGCGCAGCTCCTTTGCCTCGGCGCGGCTCATCCGGCGCATGGCGGCGAGGGTGAAATACTCCCGCCCGAGCAACAGCCCGTTCAGGCCCCAGAAGATGAAAATGGCGGCAGGTGGAAACATCACATAGAGGATCAGGGCCAACAGGTTCGCGCCGACCAGCACGCCCAGAAAACTGATCGTGTCCACAACGGCATCGCCAAAGGGTACGCTGTGCGCAGGTGGCAGGTTGGGATAATGTCTGTCTTCGACCGCCTGTGCCACCTCATCCAGAAACATCGAGGTGATGGCCGATGCGACTGGCATCATCAGGAAAATCGACAGGCCAAAGAATAAAAAGAACGAGCCCCAACTGACGATGTCGTCCAGCCAGGTGATCTCACCGATCCATGGGATCGTCGTGCTGTC
>CAYGQZ010000487.1:0-2031 GCA_964352055.1 uncultured Rhodobacterales bacterium | reverse complement strand
GGTTTGCCCGCGTAAGGGCTGCCTCAGCAGGCGACCTCCAAAGCTGTTCCGACACCTCTCTCCAATACCGTTCTTGACACTGGATCACCTCCTTTACATTTGTTGAACTCATAAACAGACTCGCATAGCGAGGCCAAAAGTCAACGCATTTAAGCGGCAGTGGGCAACTTTGCGGTCACCCAGCGAAATGGTGCCAACGCAATAAGCGCGAGCGACAGTTTCACCGCCCAATCCGCAATCGCCAGCGAGACCCAAAGCGGTGCCACCGGGCCCACCCCGAGGATGGGCAGCATTTCGCCTGCCCAGGAGACATCTGTCGCAGGGTGAATGAAGGCAAAGCTTGCCGAAAACGCGATGGAGAAGAAGAGCGCTGTGTCGACAGTGCTGCCCGCGAGGGTCGAGACCAGCGGTGCTTTCCACCAGACGCCCCGACGCAAGGCCGAGAAGATGCCGACATCCAGCAATTGCGCGGTCAGAAACGCAATGCCGGACCCCAGCGCGATGCGCAGGGTCACCAGCGGGCCGAATTCGCCGATGATCTGCGTGCCGATCAGGCTACAGATCAACCCGACGACAAACCCAACCAGGACGACAGTGCGTGCGGGCCCCGCGCCATAGACACGGTTCATGATGTCGGTCACCAGAAAGGCCAGCGGGTAGGTAAATGCCCCCCAGGTCAGCCAGTTGCCGAACAGGAATTGAACAAGGATGTTTGAGGCCAGCACGATGAGGGCCATGGCAATAATGCCGGGAAGGTGTGCGCGTGTCATATCTGATGCCCGTTTTAGCAAGGTTGCGGCGACTTGATCCCGAGGATTCGGGATTTGGGCGTCTTAGTTGCAGGATGCGCCGCCCGCAAGGGTTTCCGTCAGGGCGTATTCCACCAATTCACTGGTTTGGATCGATAGAAAGTTATCGTCCGAGACCAGGGTCAGGCATGTCGCACCCGTGTCCGAGCGCCAGACAGAAATGCCTTCCAGGTTGTCGTGCAGCCCAAGGGGGGTCGTGATCAGGGTCTTGGCGCCTGCGTCTGGCCGCTCTGGATCAAGGCGACGGATGCGGCTGCGAAACCCCAGGGCGGTAAAGGCACGCTCTAGAATATAGAGCAAACCGTCAGGCCCGATGTCGGCGCCGGTTGGCTGAAAGGGTCCGCGGCGCGGCAACAGGGCGATGATGTCCCATGAGCCACCCCTAAAGCGGTAGATTGGAAAGGGTTCGTGTCGTGCGCTTGACCGTTCCGGCAAGGTATAGAGTGTGCCGTCGGGTGCTGCAGCCAGCGCCTCAAGTGATCCGTTTTCATCATAGCGCGCGAAATCCGGATGGCTGGGCAGCGGCTCTCCGTTGCTTCGGCTCACGCGGCCCGGATCTTCGTAGCTGTAAAACGTACCTGACTGGCTTTTGGCGAGGCCTTCGGTGTCGCGGTCTGGATACGGCAATCTGATGGTTTCAAGATTGGCAATGCGGCCCGTATCACCCGTGCGGATGATATCAAACCGGTGCCCTGTCCCGCGGTCCGACAAGACGAGAGCGGGTGTTCCGCCTGGCTCGACCTCGATCGCTGACAACCCGCCCAGCCCCTCAAGCGAAATGCTTCGCAGGTAGGTCAGCGGGTCGGCCAGTGACGCGGAGGCAAGCCAGATCAGCGCGACGCTAAGACGCCAGCGCATTGTTGCGGCAGATCAGCGAGACGCAATTCGCCTTGCGGCTTGGCGGCGGGGGCATTGGGGTCGCGCGGCTGTGGCGGTGGTGGGTTCAGAATGTTGTTCACCCATTGCTGCGCATCGGCGCACCCGTCACCACGGGGGGGCGGGCTTTGCTCGACACAACCGCTTGCGCCGCGGGGGCAGTTCAAACGAACGTGGAAATGATAGTGATGGCCCCACCAGGGGCGCACTTTGCGCAACCAGCTGCGGTTGCCCTTTTCGTCATTGCACATCTGCACCTTTGCGCCGGGAAAGACAAAGATGCGTGCCGTGCGCTTGTCCTTGGCCGCCTTCTTGATGATCTCGTGATGTGCCTTGGTCCAGTTGT
>CAYGQZ010000486.1:0-2043 GCA_964352055.1 uncultured Rhodobacterales bacterium | reverse complement strand
AAGGCGGACTTCGTCTCCGCCATATTACATTTAAGCGTATTTTTGCCCCCTAAGGCGTTGAACATTAGGCCTAATTCAGGGGTTCGAAACCCCGATTTTCGGCAGTATGCCGACCTCTCCGTAAACATCAGTTAAAGCACGAGTCTTTGCAGGTCATAGCGGCCACTTACCCATACTTTACAAGGGCTTGCGAGAAACTGGCTGGCGAGTTTGAACATTTGCCCAAAGGGTCGCTTTGGCTGGCCAGCGTCAGCGGCTTTTTCGGCAACAAGAAGCTTTTGCTGTTCGAGCTGTGCGATCTTTTTCTAATAGGCGGCAATGACGGTTTTGATGTCAGCTTCGACTAATCGAACCAGCAGAGCATCAACCTGCTTATCAAGGCTATCAATTTTGCCCTTATGTCGCGGCGCCTGTTCTTTTGACTTCGACCGACGGGCATCCCAAGTATCTGCAAACGTGCGTTTTGCGACCGCCAGTTTTCCGCGCGAGAGTGTGACGGTGCTGATCAACTCGGCGAACTCTCCCTAGATTTCATCTTGTCGGATCGATTTTCGGTAGCTCGCGCAGCCCTTCTTGAAGCACAGATAGTAGGCGTGCCTTTTCCCTGTCTTGCTCATTGACCAGCAGGAAGTGAGCGGGTTCTCACAATCACCGCAGAGCGCAAAGCCGCGCAGCGGGAAGTCTTCGTTGATGTCAGCCCGCGCGGCGACGCGCGCGCCTTCCTTGATGCGTTCCTGATTGCGCATATAGGTCTCCAGCGTGATGAGCCCCTCATGATGGCCCTAACGCAGTGATATGCCCAATCCGGCACTTCGATGTATCCGACATAGTGTGGCCGTGTCAGCAGGCGGATGACTTCGACATAGCGCACAAATCCGTTTGGGTGCGACCTCTTCGCCGTCTGACGCCCAGCTTTTCCTCGGCGTAGATACGATGCAGAATCTTGTGGTTTATAATTATGCCTTTGCGTTCCAACGGAACACCGATCCGACGATAACCGAACCGACGTTGCTTGCTGACAATCGCCTTCATCTCTTCGCGAACTTCAGATTGTCCGGCGGATGATCTCGCCGAACAGTCTTCGGATCGACACCGACCAGCCTGCACGCACGACGTTGCGAGATATCGTGATCCCGAATTGCCTTGCGTGCTACAGCCCGTCGCAAATTCGGGGTCGTCAGTTCTTTCCCAGCAAATCTTTCAACACAACATTGTCGAGCATCGTGTCCGCCAGATGACACTTCAGCTTGGTATAGCGATTTGCATACCGGTCATCATCAATCGGGTCAGCCAGCGCGTTTCAAACTCCGGAGCACCAGACACCAGCACTCTGTCTCCCAAATGCCCCAGCAGATCGCCCGCTACTCTGTATGCGGCCGGTGCATCGTCAAGCTCCTCAAGCGCGATTCCATGAACGGCAGCACTCTGGGGTGCCCAGTCGGAAAGGTTCCAGTCTGGTGCAGGTCGGATCAATGTGCTCCATGATTGCACCTCACCACCAGCAAGCCACGAAAGACCAACCTCAATCGGCCAGCTTTCATGCGACACGCTGGACGCTTCAAAGTCCAGCGTTGCGAATTTCTCGATGTCAGTTTTTATCATAAGAGCATGGCCCACCTCATGAAGATGTCGTTTTATCCGTAGGAGGCCGTGTTTTCGTGTCGGCGCGGTCCCACTAAAAGGACCGCGCAAAACCGAAAACCCGCCAGATACGGGACCTACAATTTGACTATTTTTAATGTTGCCGCGTTGAAGTGCAGCGGCCTACTATCCCGCGTTTCGCAAATCAGGATCAATAGGCACAGCGGTTTCTTCAGACTTCCATGACCAGAGTACCGGCATCCAAGGTCACTAGGTGAGTTTTGGCCGAGATATTCCATTCGGCCAAAATCATTTTAATTCAGTGCTGTACGCCTACGTGGTAAAACATACCCCCGTTTCGTGGCAAACCAAAACAGGGGTTTTGGCATAACTATGCCCGTCGCGATAATAATTGCAGCACCACCCAGTCATCCACACTTGGAAAAGCCGCATGACGCGCAG
>CAYGQZ010000485.1:0-2050 GCA_964352055.1 uncultured Rhodobacterales bacterium | reverse complement strand
GCCACGTGGGTCAGCCGGATCACGGCCATTTCGGCGGCCATCATCGCATTGGGCGCGGCGGCTACTTCGTCCAGAGCCTTGAGCAGCATCTGCCACAGGCGGGTCAGCACCCGCATGGGCAGTGCTGCGGCCATGTGCTGGCCCCGGCTGCGCTCGTCCGGGGAAATCGTCGGGTCGTCAGCGGCCTCTGGCGTGATTTTCACCACGGACACCCAATGGGTGATTTCGGCCAGGTCGCGCAACACCGCCATCGGGTCCGCCCCATCCGCGTATTGTCCGCCAAGCTCGGTCAAAGCGCCTGCGGCATCGCCCTTGAGGATCATGTCAAAGAGGTCGAGGACTCGGCCCCTGTCGGCCAGTCCCAGCATCGCGCGCACCTGATCGGCGGATGTTTCGCCCGCACCATGGGAAATCGCCTGATCCAGCAGTGACGTTGCATCCCGTGCCGATCCTTCGGCGGCCCGTGTGATCAGCGCCAACGCGTCATCTGCAATCTGGGCCTTTTCGCCTGCTGCGATCTTGCGCAGCATCGTGATCATGACGTCGGGTTCGATCCGTCGCAGGTCAAAGCGCTGGCACCGGGACAAAACCGTCACAGGCACCTTGCGAATCTCGGTTGTGGCAAAGATGAACTTCACATGGGCGGGCGGCTCTTCGAGTGTTTTCAGCAGCGCGTTGAACGCACTGTTGGAGAGCATGTGCACTTCGTCGATGATATAAATCTTATAGCGGGCCGAGGCCGCGCGATAATGCACCGAGTCGATGATCTCGCGGATGTCGTTGACGGACGTGTTCGAGGCCGCGTCCATTTCGAGCACATCGACATGGCGCCCTTCCATGATGGCCACGCAGTGTTCGCATTGGCCGCAAGGTTCAGTTGTCGGCCCACCATTGCCGTCAGGGCCGATACAATTGATCCCCTTTGCAATGATCCGCGCGGTCGTGGTTTTTCCGGTCCCGCGGATGCCTGTCATGACAAAGGCCTGCGCGATCCGATCCGCCTGAAACGCGTTCTTGAGCGTGCGGACCATAGCGTCCTGACCGACGAGATCCGCGAAGGTCTCGGGACGGTATTTGCGTGCAAGCACCTGATATTTGGGGGATGCGTCGGACATGGACCTGCTTTGGGATTCGGAGTGACCTGTCAAACCTAGTGGCGGCAGCGAGCGGCGTCTAGGACCGGTTGGCAGCAAGGCGCCTCAATGATCTGTTATCGTCGCTCAGGCTTTGAGTTTTTGTCGATATGGAACTATTGTGACGTGGTAGCTGTTCTTCAACAAAACGGGAAAATCACAATGCGCCTGAAGGGTATTCTGAAAAGCCGCAATGTCGAGGATCGGCGCGGTCGTGGACGTGGACGCGGCGGGGCCGCGGGTGGCCTTGGAATTGGGGCCATTCTGGTGATCCTGGTCATCGGCTGGGTCACGGGCATTGATGTGATGCCTTTCGTGCAAGGCGGGTCGGTGCCGCAACAAACCACGGCGAACTATTCCGAGGCCGATGCACGCGAGGGCGAATTTGCGGCACAGGTGCTGGCCACGACCGAAGCCGTCTGGGCGCGCGAGTTTCCGGCCCAGGTCGGACGCGCCTATACGCCGCCGGTCATGGTCTTGTTTTCCGGCGTGACGCAAAGCCCATGTGGCGGCGCATCCGGGGCCACGGGACCGTTTTATTGTCCAGCAGACAAGAAAGCCTATCTCGACACCAGCTTTTTCTCGACCATGCACACCCAGTTGGGCGCGCGCGGGGACTTTGCAGCGGCCTATGTGATCGCACACGAAGTCGCGCATCATGTTCAGAATGAATTGGGCATTCTGTCTCAGGTCGATGCTGCACGCCAGCGGGCGTCCCAGGTCGAGGCCAACGCGCTGACCGTGCGTCTGGAACTGATGGCGGATTGCCTGTCAGGCATTTGGGCGCGAAATGTCGGCGATCTGATGGAGCGGGGCGATCTGGAAGAGGCTCTGAACGCGGCCCGCATGATCGGCGACGACCATTTGCAACGTCAGGCGGGTCGGGTCCCGCAGCCGCATACGTTCACACACGGCAC
>CAYGQZ010000484.1:0-2062 GCA_964352055.1 uncultured Rhodobacterales bacterium | reverse complement strand
AAACTGCCTTCAAACCGGGACGGCGGCGAAGCCAAAAGCGTTGATCAGACGTTCCGTAAGTTCTAGCGGGCGTCCTCAAAGAGATCCGCACCCTCAAGCATGGTCCGTGTCCGCCAGTCTGCCAAAGCCCTTCTCAGACGTTCTTTCTGGGCGCTGTGTTCAGGGGTGTTAAAAAGGTTGAGTGTTTCGCAGGGGTCGCTTTGCCCAATGCTTCTTAAATACCACGGCCTGATCCCCTCAATCTGCGAAGCTCAGTCAGATCATGACACATAAATTGAGGATGACACCAATTAAGGGCTACGCGACACTTGGAATGGCATGGTGCACCAGAACTTAGTTTGCTCGCCAAGACTGACGCACTTGTTCGTCCATTCGCGGTTGCCCGATGTGATTCAGACGTAGCCTTCCTATTCAGCTACCCTTGGATTATTATTGGATACTGTGCGGACGGCAAAGAAAACGATGCGGTGACTGGTCTGTCCGCCTGCCGATGCATAGTTTCCACGGTGCTCCGAAGTCATGATATTGTATCAAAGGACACGCGATAAACAGAGGCACGAATGGTACGGGAAGCGCACGCTGGGTTAACTCCAATCCCATTGGTCGAGGCAGCGATACCTGCCGCTCTGACACATCTGGTGTCAGGGATCACATGTTACGACGCAGAAGGAATGGACGGTAACGTTGACCGCGAGATCGCCTCCTTTGTCGTACCCGTCATTTTCAGTTTCGCCGATCCGTTCCTGATCGCCTTTGACCGCACTCCATTACCAGATCAGCGGATCGGCAGCTTCGTATCCGGTCTACATCCCGGCTACGTCGATATCGACTATGGCGGCCCGGTCTCATGTGTCCAGATCGACCTCACTCCCCTCGGCGCAGGCCTCTTCTTCCGCCAGCCGATGTCCGATTTCGCCACGCGCCTCGTGCCGCTGGAGGATGTCGGGGATCCGGCCCTGAACGACTTGGGCGAGCGGCTCGCCGTAACCGGGACACGGCCCGAGCGGTTGGGGATCGCGGTCGCTTTCCTCGAACAGCGGCTGCTTGGACGGCAAGTCGATCCTGCGGCAGCCTTTATCTGGTCAGCGATCCAACGCAGCCGGGGCGGGGTGCGGATCGACCGGTTGACCGATGATCTCGGATGGAGCCGCAAGCGTTTGGCGGCCTATTCCCGCGACGCGTTCGGTCTGACGCCAAAGCGGCTGGCCCGGATCGCACGGTTTCACCACGCCGTTGACCTTGCAAACAGTGCTGGCCGCCCGGACTGGGCCGGCATCGCGGTCGACTGCGGCTATGCCGATCAGGCGCATCTGGTCCGCGACTTCACGACCTTCGCCGGCGCCGCGCCGGAGCGGTGGCGGAGAAATTTCAACAAACCCACGTCGAAACAAATCTTCAATCCATCCGCGGACGATCACGGCTAAGCTCCGATGGAAGCCACATACATGGAGATTGAAGATGACCGAGGCCCCGAGGATTTACCCCACCTTCCGCTACCGTGACCCGGCAGCCATTATCGCATGGTTGTGCGATACCGTCGGTTTCACCGTCCATGCACGCCATCCGGCCGAAGGCAATGTCGCCCATGCCGAGTTGGCCTACGGATCGTCGATGATCATGCTCGGCGCGGTCCGAGACGACGCCTATGGCGCGCGCGTCGGTGCTCCAGGGCAGGACGGCGGAAAGTCGATTTATGTCGCGGTCGAGGATGTGGACGCCCTGCACACCCGAATTGCCGCCTCTGGCGTTGTGATCGAGGAAGGGCTCGTCGACCGAGACTACGGCAGCCGCGAGTTCATCTGCCGCGATCAGGAGGGCAACCTATGGTGCTTCGGCACCTACTGGCCAAAGGCGGAGAAGCCGTGAAGACCTCGCGCGCCGCGCGCCAACCGAGGGATGGAACCCATGACAGTCCTGCGCGCCGTCGTCGACATCGCACCCAGATGGCGCCGGTTTGCGCCAGTTTTGTCAGGCGCTGTTCGATCCGGAAGTCGAGATGCCCTTGGTTGGATCCTGACTATGTCGTCGGGCGCCTCCCTGTCCCGGTTCCGGATCGGCCTAT
>CAYGQZ010000483.1:0-2093 GCA_964352055.1 uncultured Rhodobacterales bacterium | reverse complement strand
GCGTCAGGGCCCGTGCCAGTCTGCCGTATCTGTTTGTCGGATTGCAGATCAGCGCACCTGCCGCATTCCTTGGTGCCATGATTGGGGAGTTCACCGGAGCGGAACGCGGAATGGGCGTTCTGACGCTGCGGGCCATGCGGGGGCTGGATACGGATGCGACCTGGGTCCTCGCGATTCTGGCTGCGCTGATCGCGATGGCCGCTTATGCATCGATCGGTTGGCTTGGCCGGCGGATGGTTGGCTATGCACCTGTCGTATTATTGTCCACGCCCGTGGAACCCGGACATCGACCACTTTGGGTGCGCGGAATCGAGGTGGCATTCATCACGGTACTCGTCCTGACCATTTGGCAGTTGTCGATGGACGCGTTCGACCTCAACCAGTTCTTTGCCAAACGCCCCGGAGATGTCTGGGCGTTTCTGATGATAAGCGAAAACCGCAATGCGCTTTTGGCCGCTCTCGCGGAAACCCTGACCTTCGCAGCGCCGGGATATCTGGCCGGGCTGGCGCTGGGTGCAGCCTTGGCCGCCGTTTTGATGTTGTCACCCGCGCTGAGCCAGACGGTGATGCCCGTTGCCGTGGCGCTGCGTGCTGTGCCGATCATAACGACGGCACCGCTGCTGGTGCTTGCCTTTGGACGGGGTCTGATCGGAACCATGGTGGTCGTTGCCGTGATGATATTCTTTCCAACCTTTGTTGCCTGCCAGCAAGGGTTGCGCCAGACGCCCGGTCAGATCGTCGATCTGTTCAAAAGCTACGGGTCCGGGCGCTGGCACTTGCTGCGTGCAGCCCAGATCCCGGCGATGCTGCCCGCGTTCTTTGCCTCTGCCCGGATGGCCGTGCCTGCGGCCTTGCTGGCAGTGACCACGGTGGAGTGGCTTGCAACTGGCAAAGGCATCGGTGTTCTGATGGCAATGACTGCCAGCACATCGAATTACAACATGCTTTGGTCCTGCGTCGCCGCACTGGCCATCGTCGCAGTGATGTTCTATGCCGCCGTCGCAATGTTGGAACGCATTGTCCTGAGTATTTACGCAAGCGAGCAGGTATCATGACACAGGCAGTCTTTGCCATTCCGGGCGACAAAGATCAGCGTACCGGCGGCTTTATCTATGAAGCACGTGTTTTGGATGAATTGAACAGGATCGGCTGCCCAACAAAGCATCTGCAACTTCCAGACAGCTTTCCCGACCCCACGCCAACGGACATGGCCGCCACCTTCAAGGCGCTCAAGGCTGTCCCGAACGACCAGCCGATTATCCTTGATGGCCTTGTTTTTGGGTCTATTGATCCAGACGGTTTGGCGCAGGTTGGCGCACCGGTGATCGCCATGATCCACCATCCTCTCGGGCTTGAAACCGGATTGTCAAAGGATCGCGCGGCATTTCTTCTGCAAAATGAAGCTGCCGCTTTGCGCCATGTCAAGCACATCCTTGTGCCCAGCCCGGAAACCGCACGCATCCTTTGCAGCGATTTTGGCGCAGATTCAGATCGGATCACGATTGCTCTGCCCGGCTTTGACCGGCCCGTGGTGAACCGCCAACCTGTTGATCCGCCACTTATCCTGTCGGTTGGATTGCTTGCACCGCGCAAGGGGCACGACGTTTTGCTCAAGGCTTTGGCGCAGATTAAGGATCTTGTCTGGCAGGCGCAAATTGTCGGCAAGACTCATGACCCTTCTTATGCCGCCACGTTGAAGGCACTCACCATCTCGCTTGAGCTCGACTCGCGGGTTGATTTGGCGGGCGAACTTGATGAGGAAACGCTGAATGCGCGTTATAATGCTGCATCCGTGTTTGCTCTGGCCACGCGCTATGAAGGCTATGGGCTGGTGTTGAGCGAGGCGATGATGTTTGGACTGCCTGTCGTCTCTTGCAGCGTTGGGGCCGTGCCGACAACAGTTGGAGATGCCGCAATCCTTGTGCCTCCGGATGATCCATCCAGTCTTGCAGGCGCATTGCGCCGTATCATGGAAGACCCGGTAGAGGCGGGCAGGCTGTCCACCAAATCGACTGAGTTATCGGTTACGCTTCCGCAATGGGCAGATACGGCGCATGTGATCGCTGCATCTATCGCCAAAGTTCGGCTCGCTG
>CAYGQZ010000482.1:0-2106 GCA_964352055.1 uncultured Rhodobacterales bacterium | reverse complement strand
TCATCACCGACAAGCCGATCATCAAGGTGCCGGGCTGTCCGCCCATTGCCGAAGTGATGACCGGCGTTATCACGTATATGCTGACCTTTGATCGGCTCCCCGAACTGGACCGACAGGGGCGACCGGCGATGTTTTACGGCCAGCGCATCCATGACAAATGCTATCGCCGTCCGCATTTTGATGCCGGGCAGTTTGTCGAAGAATGGGACGACGAGGGCGCGCGCAAGGGGTACTGCCTTTATAAAATGGGCTGCAAGGGTCCGACCACCTACAACGCCTGTTCCACCATTCGCTGGAACGAGGGCGTGAGCTTTCCCATCCAGTCCGGCCATGGCTGCATCGGCTGTTCCGAGGATGGGTTCTGGGACCAGGGCACATTCTATGACCGCGTGACCGACCTGACGCAGTTCGGCGTAGAGGCAAACGCGGACCAGATCGGCTTTGCCGCGGCGGGTGTCGTGGGGGCTGGCGTTGCCGCGCATGCCGCCATTTCCGCCCTGAAATCCGCGCAGAACAAGGCACAAAAGAAACCAACCCCTAGCAATGAGGAGGTGTGACGCATGGTTGTCCAGACACCCAACGGCTTCAACCTAGACGACACCGGCCAGCGTATCGTTGTCGACCCGGTCACACGGATCGAAGGCCATATGCGCTGCGAAGTGAATGTGGATGACGAAGGTTATATCCGCAATGCGGTTTCGACGGGTACGATGTGGCGTGGGCTTGAGGTCATCCTCAAGGGCCGCGATCCGCGCGATGCCTGGGCCTTTACCGAGCGTATCTGCGGGGTGTGCACCGGCACCCATGCGTTGACTTCTGTGCGCGCGGTCGAGGATGCGCTGGGGATCACCATCCCGGACAACGCCAACTCGATCCGCAACATCATGCAACTCAACCTGCAAATCCATGACCACATCGTGCACTTCTATCACCTGCACGCGCTGGACTGGGTCAATCCGATCAACGCTCTGCGCGCCGATCCCAAAGCGACCAGCGAATTGCAGCAGGCCGTTTCACCCAGCCATCCTCTGTCGTCGCCCGGCTATTTCCGGGACGTCCAGAACCGGTTGAAGCAGTTTGTGGAAAGCGGTCAGCTTGGCCTGTTCAAGAATGGGTACTGGGACAACCCGGCTTACCTGTTGCCGCCCGAAGCGGATCTGATGGCCACGACCCACTACCTCGAAGCTTTGGATCTGCAAAAAGAGGTTGTGAAGGTCCATACGATCTTTGGCGGCAAAAACCCGCACCCCAACTGGCTGGTGGGCGGCGTGCCGTGCCCGATCAACGTGCATTCCACCGGAGCGGTCGGCGCGATCAACATGGAACGCCTCAACCTCGTGTCCTCGATCATCGACAAGTGCCGCGAGTTCAACCAGAACGTCTATCTGCCCGACGTGGTGGCAATTGGCGGCTTCTACAAGAACTGGCTTTATGGTGGCGGTCTGTCGTCTCAGGCCTGTCTGGCCTATGGCGATATTCCAGAGCATCCCAATGACTTTTCGCCCGAGCAAATGCACATGCCGCGTGGCGCGATCATCAATGGTGACATGACAACGGTTCATGATGTGGATGTGCGCGATCCTGAGCAAATTCAGGAGTTCGTCGACCATTCGTGGTACGAATATGCCGAAAAGGGCAAGGGCCTGCACCCCTGGGACGGGGAGACCGAGGCCAAGTTCGAGTTGGGTCCCAACCTCAAGGGGACACGCACCAACATCAAGCAGATTGACGAGGGTGCCAAATACAGCTGGATCAAGGCGCCGCGCTGGCGCGGCCATGCGATGGAAGTGGGGCCGCTGGCCCGCTACATCGTCGGCTATGCCCAAGGCCACGAAGACATCACCGAACAGGTCAATGGCCTTTTGCGGACGATGGACCTGCCGGTGGATGCCTTGTTCTCGACCTTGGGTCGTACAGCAGCCCGCGCGCTGGAAAGCGAATATTGCGGCCGCTTGCAAAAGCATTTTTTCGATAAGCTGATCACCAACATCAAGAATGGCGATGAAAGCACAGCGAACGTCGCGAAGTGGGATCCAAAAACATGGCCGAAGGAAGCCATGGGTGTCGGCACGACCGAAGCGCCGCGTGGGGCCCTGGGCCATTGGG
>CAYGQZ010000481.1:0-2116 GCA_964352055.1 uncultured Rhodobacterales bacterium | reverse complement strand
GGAAACAGGTCTTGCCAGAACGCCACGATCGCCTGCGCGTTCAGGGCCGACATCCATCCGTGACGCTCGAAATCGGCACGGGCCGACGCATCCTCGATACCGGCCAGAAACAGGCGCTTGTCCGCATCGCGCTGGGTCGGTGACCGGCGCGCGGCCAGATCCCGCACGATGCCCAATCGCTGTGCGCGCTCAGATGTGACACGGCCCGACACCGGCGGGGCGGGTCCCCTGCCCTGCCCGACAGCACCCGTCGCATAGTCATCGCGCAAGGCAGCAGCAAGGTACTTTGCCGGGCTGTTCACACCGGACTGACCCGCGACATAATCCAGCTTGCCCGCAACAATGTCCTCGCCGTGCTGCGCCATCCACTGACGCGCCAACCGGTCGCTGACACCCAGGGCGCGCAGCCGGTCATAGACCGGCGCCTTGCGCAGCCCCACCCCGTCATCCAGATCCAGAATGGCCAGTTGCGGGTTTGGCGCGATGGCAAAACGGATGTCGGTGACCGCCCTGCCCCGCTTGCGCACATCCGGCGTGATGACAATGTTGCTGGTCTTGTTCACCTCGGCCACGGCAGGCTTGATGATCTTGGCGTTCAGGTGCTTGTACACTTCGTAATAGGTGCTGTCGTCCACGCCCATCAGGCGCCGAAACGTATCCAGCGACCACCACCCCGTGCTGCCCGTACGGTGAAAGCGATAACAGTTTTCATACAGCGCCAGCGCATGGCCCGAAGTAAACCGCCGCTGAATGTTCAGGTTGATCAGGGCAAAAACCTTGGGGTCAGACAGTTTTTGCGCAAGCGCCGGAGAATACGCGTATTCACAGACACCGCCCTTCAGCTTGGCATAGCTCAGCAGGCTCGACACGCCCCATTCCTGCTTGCCATCGGAATCCAGCATATCCCATTCCGCGACCGTTTCGGCCAGCCCGCGCAAGGACGCCTTGAGGGTGTCGAAGTCATTCGAATTATACCCCACCATCAGACAGAGGGTGCGGGCATCCATCTGAAAGCTCTGCGCCTGCGTGAGGGTATCATAGGCATTGAGCAACAAGACATTGCTCAGCTTGCGCTGCAACAGGCTCAGCTTGCCCGAGACATGAATCGCGGCCACGTGTTTCTTGACAGCGTCCCGACGCAACGCGCCGGTCAGCTTGTCTTTTGGGATGTCCTGCATCGCCGCTCCACTGCTCTCTGGTCAAGCTTCTCCGAGCTTGTGCCCAAAGGCTACCCGATAAGGTACCTGCTCGCAACCGCGGTTGAGATACTTTAGCATGGTCTTGTCCGGCAGACGAAAGGTACCCGTTTACAGGCTGGTACCGTGCGCGGTGTCTGTCATGCAGTCTCTAACAGGACAATTAGGGACCCCATCCCGCGAATCGGCACCTTTCTGAACGCACACGGGTCCCGTTTATCCTGTATCAAGGTGCCCCTTGTCCCGCAGCCGGGTCCCCAAAGCCATATAAACCATTGGTGTAGAACGCTTATTTCTCCGCAAAGACCTTAAAGATTCTATATATCCTAAACAAAGGTGCTGTTTTCTTTGGATATTCGAAGAATTTAGGCTCCTCAAACAGGGCCATGTCAGCTAGGTTTGCCGAAAATGCAATAAACATAAAACATCGGCAGAACACTATGACATCACAAGGCAAAGCTCCCCTGCCCCCTTACTTCGGGATCGACCCCGCAGAGGCGGCAACCTCCCTGCCCGACCCTATCCGCACGGCGCGATTCGCAAAAGCCGCGGCTTTTGCGGCACGCGGACGCGCGGAATTGGCCAAGGCCGGGCATGCACCGGACGGCAAGAAACGATTGCGCAAATTCTCCACCTGGGAGATTTGCCGCTATCTCATTCCGGTGGCGCCTGCCCATTTCCGGCGGGTGCTGAAGGCCCGGCCCGACCTGCCTCAAGGGGTCGGCGAGGGAAACTCGAAATGGTACTCTCTGGAAGAGATCATGACGCTGCGGGATCACTTCGCAACCGAGGGTGCGTCGCATCGCGAGTACCGCCCCTACCGGCCCAAGGATCTCGATGCCAAGGTTCTCGCCGTGGCCAATTTCAAGGGCGGCGTCGGCAAGACGTCGACCTGCGCCCATCTCGCGATGAGTGCGGCA
>CAYGQZ010000480.1:0-2134 GCA_964352055.1 uncultured Rhodobacterales bacterium | reverse complement strand
CCTACTATGACTGGTTGCTGGATCGTGCGTTCTTCCTTGTTCCCGCACAGGCCTACGTTGGACAATTCCTCGAGACATTCCAGGAATATCCACCACGCCAGAAAGCGGCCAGCTTCAGCCTGGAACAGGTGATGGAGAAACTCACTGCCCCCGCGGGCAATCCATAAGCCAAAAGCTGTTTGCACATGAACGTCGCCTTGATGCGACACTTAGGCCGCCCCCCGACCGGGGGCGGCTTTTTATTTGAATTCATCAGAGCCGTTCCTATCTGACTGTGAGTAACGCAAACAGACGCACGACGGTATGGTGTCACGCGTTTGTTGGGTGCCCGAAAGGGCCGCCATGATGTATCATTGATAAATTCATAGTTCAGACAGGGCCGGGTCTTATGATGAAAAATGCAATTGCGCGCAGAACTCTGATTGCAACCGCTGGAGCGGTTGTCGTGACAGCGGCAACAGGCCTGCTTGTACCGGCACGCGCCAAAGGGTTAGCCCCCACCCAATCCATGCGGGGCGGGTCCAACAACTACCGTCCCGGCGCTCCGATCGTGACGCGGATCGGCGGTGGCGGGTTCTGGATGACGGGTACGGTGCGCCGCGCGGGCGACGGCGCGCCCCTTCCCGGCCAGCGTATTCAGATTTGGGCACACACAACCGAAGGCCACGAGCGCGATCCGGAAAGCCATGGCGCGACGCTGACTGATGCCAATGGCAATTACCGCCTCGAGATGCCACAGATCGTTCCCGCCTTTGGCCAGCCCCACGGGCATCTGGCCTATGACAGCGGTGAATTCAAAACGGTATTCCTGCGCCCCATCATGCCAAACGCCAGCGATACCACCCTGAGCGCAGATTTCGTCCTTCAGCCTGCCTGAGATCGATGCAGCCGCAGAGGCATAGCGCGCTGCGCGGCGCACTGGTCTGGCTTGCCCTCATCGCGGCGATCCTTGTGCCACTTGTCGCCGCCGCGATGAGCCCGCTTCTGGCGTGGCGCGAACCGATCTACATCGCGTCGGGCTTTGCGGGAGTGATTGCGCTGACCCTGCTTGTTCTTCAGCCCCTGTTGGTCGCCGGGTATGTGCCCGGCCTGCCTGCACTGCGCGGACGGCAGGTACATCGGGCGGTCGGGGCGATATTGGTTCTGTCCATTGTGGTTCATGTCGGCGGGCTCTGGATCACCAGCCCACCGGACGTCGTCGACGCGCTGCTCTTTCGCTCGCCCACGCCGTTCTCGGTTTGGGGTGTCATTGCGATGTGGGCCGTCTTTGCGGCTGCACTGATCGCGCTGTTTCGCAACCGGTTCAAGCTGCCGGTCTGGCGCGCGGCACACACCGCACTGGCTGTCGTCATAGTCACGGGTGCCATTGTTCACACGGTGCTGATCCAAGGCACGATGGAACCCATATCAAAGATCGCGCTTTGCGCCGTTGTCTTCTGTGTCAGCGCCAAGGTTTTCCATCGCCGCCGCAGCTGGGCCGTTTTTCAACGCAAAAAGACCTGATCCGCCCGTCAGCTACATTTCATCAGGCACCATGCTCAGCCCGCAGCACGTTCTTTTGCACCTTGCCCATCGTATTGCGCGGCAAGGCTTCGGCGATGATATAACGCCTTGGATGCTTGAAGCGCGCCAGATGTGGTTCCACCTGTGCGGCGATGGCGTCTGCTGACAGGTTTGCATCTTCGAGCACCACAGCGGCCAGCACACTTTCGCCAAAATCCGGGTGCGGCACACCAAAAACCGCACTTTCCAGCACGCCGTCCACGTCGTTGATCACGTCCTCGATTTCCTTGGGATAGATGTTGTAACCACCCGAAATAATCAGGTCCTTTTGCCGCCCGACAATCGAAATCCGACCGTCATTGGCCCGGACGCCCAAGTCGCCCGTGATGAAGAACCCGTTGTCGCGCAGCTCTTCCGCCGTCTTCTCGGGCATGTTCCAATATCCCTGAAAGACATTGTCGCCACGCACTTCGATCATCCCGATCTCACCGTCTGCAACAGGCTGGCCATTGCCGGTGATCTGCACCTCAGTCCCCGGCAAAGCATAGCCAACGGTGCCCGCCACCCGCGCACCGACATAGGGGTTGGACGTGATCATGTTCGTCTCGGTCATGCCATAGCGTTCAAGGAT
>CAYGQZ010000479.1:0-2136 GCA_964352055.1 uncultured Rhodobacterales bacterium | reverse complement strand
GCCCGCGACTGTCCCGTCTCGGCCAGGCCCATGGTTTCGCACCATGGCTCACCCAATGGCTCGTCTTCTTCGTCAAGGATCAGCGTCACCAGCACATGGCCGTTCAGCGCCATGCGAATACGGTCGCGCACGACACCGTCCAGCGCGCCGATCTGCACCGATCCATCCAGGTAGGTCCGTCCCGTCTCGATATACTCCACCACCTTGGGCGCATTGCCCGACAGATCGATCATCATGCCATTGACGGCCAGAACCGCCGCACGCCCCCTGCCCTCGGACAGTTTCACATGTTCGCGCAAATGCCGATGCTCGCCGTGCATGGGCACAACAATCTGCGGGTTCACGATGTCATGAAGGCGTTCGATGTCCGGCCGGTTCGCGTGGCCCGAAACGTGATAGAGGCCCGACGAGTCGTCGACCACATCCACGCCCTTTTCCGACAGCTGGTTCATGATGCGGATCACGCCGCGCTCATTCCCCGGAATGGTTTTGGAGGAAAACAGGAACAGATCCCCTTCTTGCAACTCCAGGCCCATATATTTGCCATTCGCCAACTGGGCCGACGCCGCGCGGCGTTCGCCCTGCGAGCCGGTCACCAGCAGCATCAGATTTTCACGCGGCACATTGCGCGCATCCTCCGGACTGATGACGCCGGGAAAATCCTTCAAGACACCCGTTTCAATTGAGGCTTCGATCATCCGCCGCATCGCGCGACCCAGCAAAACGATGGATCGGCCCGCCCGCACACCCGCTTCGGCCAGCGTTTTGACCCGCGCCACGTTGGAGGCAAAGGTTGTGGCAACGACGATGCCGTCTGTATGTCCACGGATCAGCTTTTCGATTTCGGGACCCACGGTTGCTTCGGACCTGCCGGGATGCGGCGAAAAGACGTTGGTGCTGTCACAGACCAGTGCCTTCACCCCATTCTTGCTGACCTCAGCCCAAAGGTCCGGATCAAAGGGCTCGCCGACCAGCGGCGTCTCGTCCAGCTTGAAGTCACCAGAATGAATCACCCGGCCTTGCGGGCTGTCGATGATCAGCGCAGCACTTTCGGGGATCGAGTGGGACATTGGCAAAAAGCCAACCGTAAAGGGGCCGACCGTGACGGTTTCAGGCCAGGTGCCCGCCACTGTCACCGTGTCTTCTGGATAGCCCATTTCGTCCAGCTTGCGCCGCGCGATATTCGCCGTAAAGGGGCGCGCAAAGATTGGCGCACCCAGCTTGTCATAGCAGTGGGACACCGCGCCCACATGGTCTTCGTGGGCGTGGGTGATGAAAATTCCGTCGATGCGGTTCTTGCGTTCTGCCAGCCAGGTGATGTCGGGCAGGATCAGGTCCACGCCCGGGCTGCCGTCCATATCGGGGAAAGTCACGCCAAGGTCGACCACAATCAGGCGTTCCTGATCCGGTGCGCCATAGCCATAGACATAGGCATTCATGCCAATTTCGCCCGCCCCCCCAAGGGGCAGGTAGATCAATCGTTCACTGCTCATGAGATCAGTTTTTTTCCTTGTTATAGCGGTGGATGACCGTCAGGCCATGCATCGTCAAATCATCTTTATAGTCGTCAAAAAGTCTCTCGGTCTGCTGGAACAATGGGGCCAGCCCGCCCGTAGAGATCACGCGCATGTCGCGGTCGCGTTCCGCCTTGATCCGGGCACATATCTCACGGACAAGGCCCACGTAACCCCAAAAGACACCCGATTGCATACAGGCAACAGTGTTGGTGCCGATCACGGATTGAGGTTTCGAGATATCGACATGGGGCAAGGCAGCCGCCGCATTGTGCAGCGCTTCAAGGCTGAGGTTCACGCCGGGGGCGATCACGCCGCCGATATAGGCGCCATCCTGATCCACCACATCAAATGTCGTGGCCGTGCCAAAATCCACCATGATCAGGTCTCCGCCATATAAATCGTGGCCCGCCACAGTGTTGACCAACCTGTCTGGGCCCACCTGAGTGCCTTCATCCACCCGCACGCCAACGGGCAAAAGGCAATCGGGCTTGCCCACAACATAAGGCCGGGTGCCAAAGTATCGATCTGCCAAAACACGCAGATTGAACACCACACGGGGCACTGTGGATGAAATGATCATGTCGGTAATCTCGACATCGATGTTCTGGAACTTCATCAG
>CAYGQZ010000478.1:0-2158 GCA_964352055.1 uncultured Rhodobacterales bacterium | reverse complement strand
ACCGACACGAGGATTTTCAATCCACTGCTCTACCCCTGAGCTACCCGGGCACGGGTGAACGATTATCGTTCGGGTGAGCGGTTTCTAGGGCCTCTGCGCTAGGGTGTCCAGAGCCTTTCGCCGGTTTTCTTCGTGCAAACGCCTTTCTCAATTCAGTGCGGTTTGCGATCTGCGTCTTGGGTGGCATCCAAGACGTCACCCGGGTCTGTGACCTCATCCGACGGAACCGCGTAAGCTCCGCTCATCCAGCGCGCCAGATCTACATTCGCACAGCGTTGTGAGCAGAAGGGACGGTACTTTTGCTCTGTCTCGTTTGCACAGATCGGGCAGATCATCCCAGTACCTCCGTCAGGGGCAGACGGGCGCGTTTGCGTTGCAGTTCATAGTGCCCCAGCGGTGTCCATCCCGCCATCACTGTATCGACATCATCGCCACGAAGCGCAGCGCGCAGCACGGCCTCGAACGTGCGGCGTTCCTTTTTCGGCATCGGCGCCAGGTCAAGTGTGATCTGACCGCCAAGCCCCCGCACCCTCAAGGCGACCGGCAATGCGCGGGCACAGGCGATATTGGCCTTGAGGCCAGCCGCAAACGAGCCGTCCGCTCCGGTGTTTACATCGACCGCGATCAGGGCCCGGGTCGCTTCGACAAACATCGACGCGCCGTCCCCCAAGGGCACCGAAACACTCAGAGCAAGCTCAATGGCATCCATGACAGAGTGGCTCTCAAAACAGCCCCCTTCGGTCACGACCTCGGCAGGTGCGATCCAATCGCGCCAGGCCAGAACGTGGGGCCCATCGCCTTCGACAAGGACTGCGGGCGTTTCAATCGTATCTGCAGTGACATCTTCGGCCAGTTGGCGCATGGCGGCGATATCGTCTGCGACCTCATCAGGGTTCGCATCCGCGCTGGCAGAGCGCAGAATGAGGCCCATTTCGGACCCGTCCATGCCGTCATGTGCCAGTACCATAAGCGCGTCGCGCACATCATCATCCCGGATGCTGCGAGACAGGTTCAGGCCCGGCGCATCCGGCGTGACAATCGCATAGCGGCTCTTGAAAAGCAGTTTATGTGTGACCGGGATCGCCTTGCCGGGTTCAGCATAGCCTGTCACCTGAACATGCAGCATCTCGCCCTGGTCGATCCCCTTGACGCCGCGCAGATACGCTGAACCGGCCGGCGTTTTCACGAACACACCGCCCTGCCCTTTGACGGGACGGTCGGTTACGGCACGGTAGATCGTTCCGGGGCGCGGCGCATCCCCGTCGATCAACAAGTCATGCAACTGGCCATCCACCATCAAGGCCGCAGCTTCGCGCCCTTGGACGTGGTCCAGCAAGATCTGACGTCCCTTCATGCCCACACCTTCATGCCTGCAGCCTGCAACAGGCCTGCGGTTTCCGCCAATGGCAAGCCAACGATGCCGGTAAACGAGCCACTGATCCAGGGGATCAAGGCTCCGGCCGGTCCCTGGATCCCATATCCGCCGGCCTTACCCTGCCAATCGTTCAACGCCAGATATCCCTCGATTTCAGCATCTGACAGAGCCTTCATCCGGACCGTGCTCATCACATCCCTTGCCCAGACTTGCGCGCCCTTCCGAACGGCGACGGCGGTGATCACGCGGTGACGCCGACCTGACATCAAACGCAGAAACGCCTTGGCTTCGGAGACATCAACAGGCTTGCCCAAAATACGCCGACCCAAGGCAACGGTCGTGTCCGCGCAGAGCACAATGTCGTCTGGCGCAGCGGTGACAGCCGCCGCCTTTTCCTGTGCAATCCGGGAACAATAGGCACGGGGCAATTCGCCTTTCACCGGATCTTCGTCAATGTCCGGAGGGCGCACCGCATCAGGCACAATGCCCAATTGCCCGAGCAGCTCCAGGCGTCTCGGGCTTGCGGATCCCAGCACAAAAGCCATGTGCCAGCGTTACTTGAAGCGGTAGTTGATGCGGCCCTTGGTCAGGTCATAAGGCGTCATTTCCACCTGAACCTTGTCACCAGCCAGAACCCGGATGCGATTCTTGCGCATTTTTCCTGCCGTGTGTGCGATGATCTCATGGCCATTTTCAAGCTCGACCCGGAACGTCGCATTGGGCAGGAGTTCCTTTACGACACCGGGAAATTCGAGCGTATCTTCCTTGGCCATGGTCTCTCCT
>CAYGQZ010000477.1:0-2164 GCA_964352055.1 uncultured Rhodobacterales bacterium | reverse complement strand
GCGGCAATCGCATCCTCTTCGCGCAAGGATGGCAACGCCGCCTCAGCTGCCTCGCGGGCTTTGGCCGTGATGCGCACAGCACCTTCGGCCTGCGCTGCGCTGGTGGTACGGGCGCGCAATTCATCATCCGACTTGGCCCGCGCCGTGTCCGCCTCGCGCCAGCGGCGATAAAGCAATTGGCCTTCCGCACTGCGCAAGTTTTCCCCAATCTCTCGGTAGCGGGAGGCCTGACGGGCTTGCCGGGCCAGTTGCGCCAGTTGCGCCGCCAGCTGTTCGATGACGTCATCGACGCGAGCCAGGTTTTGCTCGGCCCCGTTCAGCTTCAACTCGGCCTCGTGACGGCGCTGATAAAGGCCTGAAATCCCCGCCGCTTCTTCCAGAATGCGACGGCGGTTCTGAGGCTTTGCGTTGATCAGTTCGGCAATCTGACCTTGCCGAACAAGGGCCGGGCTGTGCGCGCCGGTCGAGGCATCGGCAAAGAGCATCTGCACGTCCCGCGCCCGCACGTCCTTGCCGTTGGTCTTGTAGGCGCTGCCCACATCTCGCGTGATGCGACGCACGATATCCAGCGTATCCAGATCGTTGAACCCCGCAGGCGCCAACCGTTCGGAGTTGTCCAGATGCAGACTGACCTCGGCAAAGTTGCGCGCGGGGCGGGTGGCGGCACCCGCAAAGATCACGTCTTCCATCCCGCCGCCGCGCATCGCGGTCGGACGGTTTTCGCCCATGACCCAGCGTAGGGCCTCCAGCAGGTTTGACTTGCCGCATCCGTTGGGCCCGACGACGCCGGTCAGGCCGTCCGCAATGATCAGATCCGTTGGATCAACAAAGGATTTGAAACCTGTCAGTCTGAGTTTTGAAAAGCGCACCTGCCGCCGCTCCGATCTGCTGATATTCGGGGGCAATGTTGAACGCGGCAAGGCGGTGGTGTCAACGTGTGGCCCCCACAAACAGGGGATGCGGCCACCTTATCCACAAGATATTGCGGTTTCCTGCCGATGATCTGGCTCAGACGGAGGCACAATCCAGATCGAGGACCACTTCATTGGTAGCTGGACTCACGTACCTGTCGATTGCAAAACACTCGTATTCGCCTTGCGGCCGGGACTGGTCGATGGTCTGGCTGCCAGTGCCGCAATCCAGAATGCCGGTTGCCACGGCCTGATCCCCGCGCACTTCCTTGACCTCGCAACCGCTGACAAAGGCCATGGCTTGGCCGGCCCTGTTCCGGATGGGGCCAAACCGGGGCGCATATTCCGGGTTCGTGCGGATCGCCTCGGCAAGGCGGCCGTTCACACGCACATCAAAGGTTGATCCATCAATGGTCACCGTGGTCGCAGGCAAACCCCGAAAGCGAGGGCCCGCCGTGTTGCACCCGGCCAGAACCAGTACCAAGAGAAGCAAGATCCGCATCAGATACAAATGCCAGCCTCGGGTTAACACCACATTAACCATGGCGGACGATGCGTCCGCCTTACGGGGATTGTTGCACCCTCGTTTGATTGGTCATATGAATTTACCAATTCGAACAGGAGCAGATATGCCTTTCCGCCCCGTGCAACCGGAAAAACTGTCCACAGCCGTCGTGCGCCAAATCGAGCAATTGATCCTGCGTGGCATCTTGCGACCGGGAGAACGCTTGCCCCCCGAACGGGACCTGGCCGAGCGGATGGGCGTCTCGCGTCCCTCGCTGCGCGATGCCATTGGTGTGCTGCAGGACGCGGGCCTGCTCACGGCGCGCCCGGGGGCCGGCGTTTATGTCGCCGACGTGCTGGGCTCAGCCTTTTCCCCAGCCCTCACGCAACTCTTTGCCCGCCATGATGAGGCCGTCTTTGATTACCTCAGCTTTCGGCGCGATATGGAAGGGCTCGCCGCCGAACGGGCCGCACGGCTGGCCTCTGATACCGATCTTGCTGTTGTGCAGGCTGTCTTCAACAAAATGGAACGTGCGCATCCGAAACGAAATTGCGACGCGGAAGCCCGGCTCGACGCCCAATTTCACATGGCAATCACCGAAGCAAGCCACAACGTTGTCATGCTTCACATGATGCGGTCCATGTATGAATTGCTGCAGGAAGGCGTGTTTTACAACCGACAGGTCATGTTCAAACAGCGCACCACACGCGAAGCGCTGCTGGATCAGCATCGTGCGATCAATGACGCG
>CAYGQZ010000476.1:0-2165 GCA_964352055.1 uncultured Rhodobacterales bacterium | reverse complement strand
TCGGCAACTTGCCGAATTTCCGAATGAAATCAATGGTGTAATGGCGGAGAGACAGGGATTCGAACCCTGGGTGGGCTTGCACCCACAACGGTTTTCGAGACCGCCCCGTTCGACCACTCCGGCACCTCTCCGCGGGGGTCTGGTTCGCGCCGTTTAGTGTCTGCGCTCTCCAAGAGCAAGGTACTTTTCAAACGATTTGCGGCTCACGGGATTTTTGGTGGACCTTGGCGCGAATTCACATACCTTCTAAGCGTACCGAAAATCGGCTTTGCCGTTAGAAAGGATTTACATGCGCGCGTTGCGTTCCGTGTTTTCGATCATGTCACTCTGCCTGCTCGTGCCGACATTTGCGGCTGCCGCTGACCGGGCCAAACTTGAGAGCTTTCTGGAGGTGACAGGGTTCGACGTCGCCCTGGAAAGCATCGCGCTTTCCGCAGGGGCGGCGCCCAGTATGCTGGGCATGGAGGCTGACGACTTCGGCTCGGAATGGACACGCCTGACGCGGAAAATCTTCAAAACCGATGACATGCACGACATGGCGCTCGATATCCTTGAGGAAACACTGAGCGAGGACCTGTTGGCCCATGCTGCCGACTTTTACGCCACGGATCTTGGCAAACGTCTTGTCGTGGCAGAGAACGCCTCGCATTTGAGTGAGGATGACGACCTGAAATCCGAAAGCGGGGCCGCAATCGTGGCTGGGCTCGAGCAATTGGACAGTGCGCGCTTGACCTATCTCAAGCGGATGATGCAGGCATCCGACAGCGCCGGAACGGGCCTGCGCGCGTTCCGCGAGGTGCAGGTCCGCTTCCTTATGGCGGCCGCCGGAGCTGGGGTCATTGAGCTTCGCCTGGAAGAGCCTGACTTGCGCGAACTCCTGAGTGCGAATGAAGAAGAAGTGCGCGCCGAATCCGAGCAAAATGCTATCAAGGGCGCGGCCTACACCTATCAGGCGTTCTCGGATGACGAAGTCTTGATCTATACCGAGGCGCTGGAGCATCCCAAGATGCGGCAGGTTTATGACTTGATGAATGCGGTGCAGTTCGAGGTGATGGCAAACCGGTTCGAAGCCCTGGCCCGTGCCATGAGCAGCCTGCAACCCAGTCAGGAATTGTAATGCGGGTTCTTGCGCCTTTGTTCAGCCTCTGTATCGCTGCCGGCGCGGCGATGGCGGACCCGGACGTCGATCGATTGATTGACGCCATGGGGATGCCGGAGCTGATCCGCGCCTTCAGCATCGAGGGCGAAGCCGCAGGCAAAACGATGGATGCGGAATTCCTGAGCGGGCAGGGTGGTTCGGTCTGGGCCGAAACCGTGCGCAAGCTCTATGACCCTACGCGACTGGAGAATGCGCTACGGATTGGCGTGGCCGAAACATTGGACCCGGAAACAGCCCGAACCGCATTGCTCTTTTTTGAAAGCGATTTGGGCCAGCGTATCACGGCGTTGGAAGTTCAGGCCCGCGAGGCGATGCTGGACGAGGACGTTGAAACCATGGCGAAGGCCGCCGGAGCACAGGCGGACGCACGGGTCAGGGACTTTCTCGCACTGCGCGATCTTGTGGAACGCAACACGGACACTGGCGTTGCCGCACAAAGCGCGTTCTTTGATGGGTATACACAGGCCACCAGATCCGATCTGCCTGCGCCGGACGGCGAGGTGTTGCGCGAAAGCATTCACGCCGAGACCGAAACCTGGCTCTTGGGGTATTACGCGCTGGTCCAATCTGCGTTGAGCAATACGGACATCGAGACCTATTCCCAGTTCTGGCAGACAGAGGTTGGCGCGGCTGTGGATGATGCGGTTTTCCAGGCCTTTGGCGACAGCTATACGACCTTGTCCTTTGCGCTGGGTCAGGCGGTTGGACTGCTGGTGCCGGCTGGCGAACTCTAGTCCGATTTGTGGCTTGACTTGGACGCGCGATCCGCACATAAGCCCGCATCTTAGGCCAGCACGTGCTGGCTTGTTTTGTTTAAATGACGTCCCCGACCGGGGCGCGCTGTTCGAGGCGGTTCCCGACACAGGGGCCGAAAACACCGGGATCCGGGGCCACAGAACGCGGTAGATAAAGGAACGACATATGTTCGCGGTTCTCAAAACCGGCGGCAAACAGTACAAAGTTCAATCGGGCGATACGCTCCGTGTTGAAAAACTGGCCGCAAAAG
>CAYGQZ010000475.1:0-2165 GCA_964352055.1 uncultured Rhodobacterales bacterium | reverse complement strand
TCGGCTTGCGCGGCAAGACCGATATCAACGAGAATTGGTATCTGACCTATTATGCCGATGTCGGCACGGGCCAAAGCGATCTGACCTACCAGTTGTTTGCAGGTGTGAATTACCGCTTCAAGAAGTGGGATGCGGTCATAGGTTACCGCTATATGGATTGGGATCTGGGCAATGGCTCCGCATTGAAAGGCCTTACCGTGAGTGGTCCCTTGCTCGGTGCGCGCATCCGCTTCTGACGTTGTTTTCTGATCAAGCGGAGCGCCGACAATATCCGGTGCTGCCGCGCGCACAGCATTCCCGCACGATACCTGCGCGTAAATTCGCATTTGCTTTGCCGCTTGCAGAGTTCATCCTTGTGTCATCGTCCATGCGGAGCCAAAGCAGATGTCAGTCACAGTTCCCGCCGACACTCGCGTCGGCCATATTCACCTCAAGGTCAGCGATCTTGATCGTTCGATCCATTTCTATTCGGATGTGCTCGGTTTTTCCGTCACCCAACGCTATGGCGGTCAGGCGGCCTTTCTGGCGGCGGGGGAGTACCATCACCACATCGGTCTGAACACATGGCATTCCAAAGGGGCGGGTCCCGCGCCAGAGCGTGCGCCCGGCCTCTATCACAGCGCATTCCTGTTTCCCGACCGGGCGTCGCTGGGGGCCGCTTTGCAGCGGGTTCTGGACCATGGCACGCCGCTGGACGGTGCCGCGGATCATGGTGTCTCGGAAGCGGTGTATTTCCGTGATCCCGATGGCAATGGCGTAGAGCTTTACCGTGACCGCGAGACCAGCGCGTGGCCACGCAATGCAGATGGAACCCTGTCAATGGTGAACACGCCGCTGGATGTTCCGGCCCTCCTCGCAGATGCAAAAGCGGCGACCTGACCGCACCGTTGAAAGGGGTGCAGCCTTGATGGATCAGGCCGCAGTCGCAATCCGCTGTGTCGATCCCAACGCCGTATCCTACAAAAAACCTTTCACCTGCCCGCACCACATTGCGCCCACGGGACAAAACCGCTTTGGTGCGCGCAAGAGGGGAGCACAGGATGAGCACAGGTTTTTACTGGGACGAGCAGACTTTCTGGCATGCAGGTGGCAACTATACCTATACGCTGCCAATCGGTGGGCTGGTCCAGCCCCTTGCCGCAGGGGGTTTGCCCGAAAACCCTGAAACCAAGCGCCGCCTGAAGAACCTGATGGACGTTACCGGCTTGATGCGTGACCTCGCCGTTTCATCCGCCCCACCCGCCAGCACAGAGCAATTGCTGCGCATCCATCCGGACTATTACCTCAAGGAGTTCAAAGCGTTGTCGGATGCGGGCGGCGGAGAACTGGGGCGGCGCACGCCTTTCGCTGCCGGAGGCTATGAGCTGAGCGCCCTGTCCGCAGGCCTTGCTGTTGCGGCCGTCGAAGCGGTGCTGGACGGCACCCATGCAAATGCCTACGCGCTCAGCCGCCCGCCCGGTCATCACTGCCTGCCCGATTTTCCCAACGGGTTCTGCCTGCTTGCCAATATCGCCATCGCCATCGAAGCCGCCCAAGCCACCCGCCCTGATCTGAAGGTCGCGGTGCTGGATTGGGACGTGCATCACGGCAACGGAACCGAAGCCATCTATTACGATCGGGACGACGTTCTGACGATCTCCTTTCACCAGGACGGAAACTACCCGCTGGACACCGGCGATATTGCGGATCGTGGCCAAGGTCCGGGCGAAGGTCTGAACATCAACCTGCCCTTGCCCGCAGGCACCGGGCACAGCGCCTATTTGCATGCAATGGACCGCATCGCGATCCCGGCCATCGAGGCGTTCAAACCCGACCTGATCATCGTGGCCTGCGGCTATGATGCCAGCGCCATCGACCCCATGGCGCGGATGCTGGCCACTGCGGATACGTTCCGTCAGATGACGTTGAAAATCAAAGACCTCGCGGCCCGCCTGTGCGATGGAAAGCTGGTTCTGGTCCATGAAGGCGGCTATTCCGAGGCCTATGTCCCGTTCTGCGGTCACGCCACGATCCAAGCCTTGTCCGGCAGCGCCGTCACCGCCCCCGATCCCTTTGAACAGACCTTCAAGGTGCGTCAGCCCGGCCCCCGCTTTGACGCCTTCCTGAAGGGAGAGATTGATCACATGGCGCAAATTTTGGGCCTTTGACCCCTTGCATTCAAACCG
>CAYGQZ010000474.1:0-2167 GCA_964352055.1 uncultured Rhodobacterales bacterium | reverse complement strand
GGTCCGGTCGTGTCCCAACTGCAACTGATCTTTGTCGAAGACTGGGCCTTCGCGAACGAAGAAAACCTGATCTCCGATCTCAACTGGAACGCCGGCCGGGTCGAAAACGGCATGGACGCGCTGATCATGGCCACCGGTCCCGCCGACGAGATGGAGACCGGAAGCCTCTATTTCTCCGCCGCCATCTCGGCGGCGCGCACCCGGCTCTGGATCGCCTCCCCCTATTTCGTGCCCGAAGGCGACATTCTGACCAACCTCAAACTGGCCGCCATGCGCGGGGTCGATGTGCGCATTCTGGTGCCGGAACAGGCGGATCATTGGGTGACCTGGCTCGCCGCCTTCGCCTATTTCGACGAGCTGATGGACGCAGGCGTGCAGATCTGGCGCTACACCGACGGGTTCATGCACCAAAAGGTGCTGCTGGTGGATGACACCATCGCCTCGGTCGGCACCACCAATCTCGACAACCGATCCTGCAGGCTCAACTTCGAGGCCACCGCCATCTTCTTTGACACGCGGGCCACGGATGCGCTGGCCGGCATGCTGGTGCAGGATTTCGGGAACGCAACGCGGCTGACCCGGAAATGGGCCGAACAGCCGTTCAGCGTCCGCTGGGGGTCCGTCGCGGCACGGTTGTTCGCGCCGATCCTCTAGCGCAGGTTCCCGCCCTGCACGTCAAACCGCCTGCGTCGCCGCAATCGCCCGTTTCCAGCGCGCATAATGCGCCTCGCGATCCGCGGCGCTCATCTGCGGCGCAAACTCTGCATCACAGGCCCAGGACCGCGCAAATTCCGCCATGTCGGGATAGATGCCCGCGCGCATGCCCGCCAGCCACGCAACGCCCAATGCGGTCGTTTCCAAAACTGCGGGACGATCCACAGGCGCGCCCAGCATGTCCGCCAGAAACTGCATCGCCCAGTCGTTGGCACTCAGGCCCCCATCGACGCGCAAGACCGCATCGCCCCCGTCGGGCCAGTCCGCGCGCATCGCCTCCCACAGATCACGGGTCTGAAAGCCGATGCTTTCCAACGCCGCACGGGCCATGTCCGCAGCGCTGGTATCGCGGGTCAGACCAAAGACAGCCCCCCGGCAATCGGGCTGCCAATAGGGCGCGCCAAGGCCGGTAAAGGCAGGCACCAGCGTCACACCGCCCCGGCCCTGCTCGGCCAGCGCCTGCGTCTCGGACGCGGTGGCGATGATGCCCAGCCCGTCGCGCAACCATTGCACCACGGCACCCGCCACAAAGATCGACCCTTCCAGCGCATAGGTCGGCTTGCCGTCCAGTTGATAGGCCACGGTGGTCAGCAACCGGTTTTCCGACCGCGTCGGCGTGTCGCCCGTGTTGAGCAGCGCAAAACAACCGGTGCCGTATGTCGATTTCAGCATCCCCGGCTCGAAACAGGCCTGCCCGATGGTCGCCGCCTGCTGATCGCCCGCCACACCCAGAATAGGGGTCTGGCCACCCAGCATGTCCGTCACTCCGAAATCAGAGGCGCAATCGCGGACCTCCGGCAGCATCTGCATCGGGATGTCGAGCATGGCGCACATCTCCGCGCTCCATTCGCCCTTGTGGATGTCATACAGCATCGTACGGGCCGCGTTGGTGGCATCGGTGACATGGGCCTTGCCGCCGGTCATGTGCCAGATCAAAAAGCAATCGACCGTACCAAACAGCACCTCTCCCGCCGCCGCCCGCGCCCGCGCGCCTTCGGTCTGATCGAGGATCCACTTGACCTTGGTGGCGCTGAAATAGGGATCAAGCAGCAGGCCCGTGATCTCGGTCACCCGGTCGGCATGGCCCGCCGCGCGCAAATCCTCACAGATGGGCGCTGTCCGCCGGTCTTGCCATACGATGGCGTTGTGCAGGGGCGCGCCGGTTACGGCATCCCAGATCACCGTTGTCTCGCGCTGATTGGTGATGCCGATGGCCGCAATATCATCCGCCGACAGTTTCGCCTTGGCCAGCGCGGCGGTGCAGGTCGACTGCACAGTCGCCCACAAATCCGCCGGATCATGCTCGACCCAGCCACTGGCCGGAAAGTGCTGGGTGAACTCCTCCTGCGCGCTGGCAATGGGTTGCATGGCACCGTCAAACACAATCGCACGCGAGGACGTGGTCCCCTGATCAATGGCAAGAATATGGGTCATGGGGTGCAGTCCTCCTCAA
>CAYGQZ010000473.1:0-2173 GCA_964352055.1 uncultured Rhodobacterales bacterium | reverse complement strand
ACGCCCGGTGCTTGATGGGCAATCGGCTTGATGTAGCTACGCAGCTTGTCTGTGATGACAACCCTTGGCTTGCCAAATTGCACGATCAGCCTTGCCATGAAACGCTTCGCAGCTTTCGCATTTCGGCGCGTTTGGACAAGAATATCGAGCGTATCACAGTTGGCGTCGACAGCACGCCAGAGCCAATGCTTCAAGCCGTTGATCGGAATCACAACCTCGTCGAGATGCCATTTGTCGTTCGGTCGCGGCCGGTCACGGCGGATGCACGCGGCGAAATGCGCTCCAAACCGATTGACCCAGCCGCGTATTGTTTCCCGGCTGACCATCACGCCACGCTCGGCAAGCAGATCTTCAATATCCGCCGTACTCAGCGCAAAACGATGGTATGCTCAGACCGCGTAGGCAATGACTTCACGGGGGTGGCGAAAGCCCTTCAGGCGCGGCATTGACGTCGGTATTTTCATGCGACGCCCTATATCTAATTCAGAACAATCAAACAACTTGGCAATGCCCCCATGACCCTTCAAGGATTTCCGTTTCCGCGCGCGACGTTGCCAGCAACTCCCCTCCGTGCCTTTGGAAGCTTGGCATAAATCCATTTAGATAGGCTTGGTATGCCTCAGGGTCATGTATGTCGAGTTGGCCAATTACGTAGGCTGGCATCGTTTTCTCCCTCCTTTTGCGGTGCATTCGGTCATATTAGTAGCAACGAATGGCAGCGCCAATTAAATCGTTTCGCTTGACTGCCTTGGGCTCTTGGCGGTCGTTACAGTTGCTGCAGCATCTGCGGTGAGGTTTCAGGTCACGGCCCTCAAGTACGGCCCTTTGCCGCCATTGACCGGTGATCTGGGTTGGTGCGGTGCGGCCCGTCGAAGGAGCTATTCGCTGCAGCACCACAATCGCCTCGTCAGCGAAATCACAGTTCGCGGACGGGGACGAAACCGCTCTCGCGGTATGGGCGCTTGAGGCAAGTGAAGCGCGCTGATCTGGGCGCCGGGATTTGGTAGATGGGCGCGTCTGTCGGACGATTGGGACCTTCTCAATCAGATGACAGGAGGTTTCCATGTCCGATCAACATGTTCCCGCTTTGCGTCGGCGGTTTCTCGAAGATATGCGCATCAAAGGTCTGCGGGCGATGCGCGACTTCACGCAATTTCTGGGCCGTTCGCCCGACACGGCGACACCTGAGGACCTGCGCGCCTTTCAACTCGACATGAAGGAAAAGGGCGTCGGCGCACCTACCTTCAACAACCGGCTGAGCGTCCTCGGCTTCTTCTTCTCGGTGACCTGCGCGCGTGCGGAGATGAAGCGACACATGCGCTATCAGCGTCTGGCGAAGAAGATCCCGGTGGTGCTGAGTGCCGAGGAGGTCACCCGCATTCTCGAAGTCGCCCCTGGGCCCGGCCTCAAGTACCGAGCCGCCTTCAGCGTGGCCTATGGCGGCGGGCTGCGGGCGAGCGAAGTGACCCATCTCCGTGTGCCCGACATCGACAGCGACCGGATGCTGATCCGGGTCGATCAGGGAAAGGGCCGCAAGGATCGTCATGTGATGCTGTCGCCCAGCCTGCTGCAGCTCTTGCGCGACTATTATCGGGAAGCCCGTCCCGCAGGCTGGCTCTTTCCCGCCCGCAACCGGGTCGACCCGATCTCGACCCGGCAGTTCAACCGCGCGTTTGGGGCGGCTTGCGACTTTGCCGAGATCAAGAAGAAGGTCTCGCCTCATACGCTGAGGCATAGCTTCGCCACGCACCTGCTGGAGGGCGGGACCGACATCCGCGTCATCCAGGTTCTGTTGGGTCATGCCAAGCTGGAGACCACAACGATCTATACCAAGGTGGCGACCAAGACGATCCAGAGTGTGACCAGCCCGCTTGATTTGCTGGTACGCCGGGAGGCTGGGTCCGGCTGATCCCGGTCCTATGTCCCGCCCCAAACTGGAGGTCGCGGATATCTTCCGCGCCCATGGGCCTGCCTACCGCCATGAACACGCCGGGCATCTGAACCTGCCGCAATTGAAAGTAATGTCCGCAATCGAGGCATGCCGGACCGCCGCCCTCGGCGGTCACGTGGCGGCCTGCACCAAGTGCGGTCACCAGCACGTTGCCTACAACTCGTGCCGCAACCGGCATTGCCCAAAGTGCCAAGGGGCCGCGTCGCGGGAATGGATGCAGGC
>CAYGQZ010000472.1:0-2174 GCA_964352055.1 uncultured Rhodobacterales bacterium | reverse complement strand
AGCTCTGACAGAGTTCAAGCGCCCGCGAATCATCTTATGATTGTGCGGGCGTTTTCGCTTTTTGCAGCGCTCTAACCGTTTCAATGGCTTGCAAATCAACACCTCCCTATTTCTGGGGAGTGAAAATGCGCGAATTTTCTCGGATAGTTAACACATGCTATAGTTGTTTTAACGTTTCATTAACCACTTGAAGGTGAGGCTAGGCATGAGAAGTGATTGGATACTGGACGTTCTTACGGACCTCAAGACCTTTGCACGTGCAAACGGCATGCCTGCGCTTGCAGAGCAGCTGGACGACACTGCAATTGTCGCGATGACCGAGATCGCCGCGATAAGGAATGCGCAGGATGGTCAGCGTGATGACGGCGACACAGCCGTTGGAACATATTATGGAGGAACTGGAACGAGCTGAAGGACTTCAGGCGCTTCAGAACGCGACCGAGGCCTTAAGCGCACACTTCGGAATAGATCACGTCATCTATCACTGGGTGGATTCTGTTGGGGGGCAATACGGATGCGGAACATATTCCGATCAATGGCGCGCCCGATATCTGGAACTCAACTATATACGGATCGATCCTGTCATTATCGGATGCTTTCAACGGTTCCACCCTGTTGATTGGAAAAGATTGGACTGGTCCAGCAAGGCAGCAAAGGCTTTTCAGGCGGAGGCAATTGAATATGGGGTCGGCAATCAGGGGTATTCCGTGCCGATCCGGGGGCCGAACGGTCAGTTCGCACTCTTTACGGTAAGCCACTCATGTAACGACGCATGGTGGGCGGACTGGACCGAAGCGCATCGTCGCGACCTGATCCTGATCGCCCACTACTTCAACCAAAAGGCTCTGGAATTTGAACCGGGCCGCAAACCGGAACAGTCCCAAGCGCTCAGCCCGCGCGAAGTGGATTCGATGACACTTCTTGCCATGGGCTATAGCCGCGCACAGGTCGCCGACACCTTGTCGATTTCCGAGCATACGCTGCGCGTCTATATCGAAAGCGCCCGTTTCAAACTGGGCGCGATGAACACAACACACGCTGTTGCCCGCGCACTGAGTCGTGGCTTGATCGTCGTGTAAATCACCTTGTTGCCCGCCGCGGGAGAATATCGTGCGGCTGCGTTACGGGGTGTTAACGCACGCACTGGTAGTACTTTGGTCATTCCTGAACGGTCTGACAAGGAGCTGCCCTCATGTTGCGTTACGTTTATGCCGCCGATCTGCACAACCACCCCAAACTGGCCCGGACAATGTTTCGTGACCGTGCGGACCAGTTCAAGACGCGCCTCGGCTGGGATGTCTCAGTCGACGAAACCGGGGCGGAACGGGACGAATATGATGACCTCAATCCACTCTATGTCATCTGGGAAGAACCCGACGGCAGCCATGGCGGCTCGATGCGCTTTTTGCCGACCACTGGGCGTACAATGGTCAACGAACACTTTGGTGACCTGATGTCTGGCCCAATCACAAGCCCGCTGATCTGGGAATGCACACGCTTTTGTCTGACGCGCGGAGCAGGCAGCCACGTCGCAGCGGCGCTGATGCTGGGAGGTGGCGAAGTCATGCAGAATTTCGGAGTTGAGCATTTTGTCGGCGTATTTGATGCTCGCATGGTGCGCATCTACCGGATGATCGGCGCCTCCCCCGAAGTGTTGGGCAGCACCGGATCCGGCCGCAATCAGATCAGCGTTGGCCTGTGGCATTTCGATGCTCAGGACGCCGCACAAGTGGCCGAACGGGCAGGGGTCTCGCTGCACCTGTCCCGACAGTGGTTCGACCGGGCTTTTGGCACCGAAAAACCCCTTCAACTCGCCCGCAGCGCCTGATCGCGCTGGCCCATGGCGCAGGCCCCATATAGGGTCGCGCCATGACCACAGCCCTTTCGCTTTCCGATGATCAAGCCAGCGCTTTTGACAGCGTGACCGAGATGTTACGCGGCGCTGGCATTGATCTTGATGATGCGCTGCTCAGCCCGCCGCGTGGGTCCGCGACAGCAGTGATGGCAATCACGGGCAAAGCCGGATCAGGCAAAACGCTGCTGCTTGCCGAACTTTACAAAGCGCTTGAAAACGCAGGCCTCGATATCGTTTCCGGCGACTACGAAAGCCGCAAACGGCGCGACAAGCGAACACTGGCCATCCTCGCGCCGACAAACAAGGCCGCCTCCGTCCT
>CAYGQZ010000471.1:0-2188 GCA_964352055.1 uncultured Rhodobacterales bacterium | reverse complement strand
CTCTTTGCCCTGCGCGACCGCCATGGTGCGACCCTTGTGCTGGTCACCCATGCGCCGGAACTGGCCGCGCGCTGCGACCGGGTCATCCAGCTGGCCGATGGCCGCGTTGCTCCGGAACGGGCCGCCGCCGAATGAGCCTTGCAACTTCTGCCCGCTTTGCCCGCCGCGAATTGCGCGGCGGTTTGTCCGGTTTTCGCATATTCCTTGCGTGTCTTGCACTTGGCGTGGCCGCGATTGCCGCTGTTGGCTCCGTCCGTACGGGGATCGAAGCCGGGCTCGCCCGGGAAGGGGCCGCCATCCTCGGCGGCGACGCCGAGCTTGATTTCACCTACCGCTTTGCCAGCGAGGACGAACGGGCCTGGATCGACAGCATCGCAGATGAGGTCTCGGAGATCGCCGATTTCCGCTCCATGGCCGTGGTTGATGGCCCAGATGGCGCCGAACGCGGCCTGACCCAGATCAAGGCCGTCGACAGCGCCTATCCCCTGATCGGATCGGTTGGGTTGTTGCCCGACATGCCGCTGGCCGACGCTCTGGCGGGGCAGGACGGCGTACCGGGCGGCGTGATGGAACGCGCACTGATCGACCGTCTGGGCCTCAGCGTTGGCGACACCTTCCGCCTTGGTACGCAGGATTTTGTCCTCAGCGCCATATTGGAACGGGAGCCGGACGCCGCCGCAGGCGGGTTTAACCTGGGGCCACGCACAATCGTGCTCCGCTCCAGCCTCGAGAATGCGCAGTTGCTGGCGCCGGGCACCTTGTTCAGCTCGAAATACCGTATGACTCTGCCCGATGGCACCGACCTTGTCGCAGCACAGGCCCAGGCAGAGGCTCAGTTCGAGAACAGCGGGATGCGGTGGACAGACTCGCGCAATGGCGCACCGGGTGTGTCTGAATTCGTGAACCGGCTGGGGGCCTTTCTGGTGCTGGTCGGCTTGTCGGGGCTTGCCGTTGGTGGGGTTGGTGTATCGGCCGCGGTGCGCGCCTATCTGGCCGACAAGACTTCCGTGATTGCCACACTTCGCACGCTGGGTGCAGAACGCAGCACGATTTTCCAAACGTATTTCATCCAGATTGGCGTTCTGTCCCTGCTTGGGATCAGCATCGGGCTCTGTCTTGGGGCCGTAGCACCCATCGCCCTCGCCCCGATCATCGAGGCGCGCCTGCCGATCCCGGCACAGTTCACCATCTACCCCGCCCCGCTGATCGAGGCCGCGCTTTATGGGCTGCTGACCGCCTTCATCTTTACGCTTTGGCCGCTGGCACGGGCCGAGGATGTGCGGGCCGCAACGCTCTTTCGTGACGCTCTGGGCAGCACGCGCATGTTGCCAGCCCCGCGCTATCTGCTCGGGATCGGCATCGGGCTCGCGACGCTCATCGGGCTGGCAGGCCTGTTTTCAGGCACATGGTGGCTGACGCTCTGGACCGCTGGCGGCATTGCCTTTGCCCTTGGACTGTTGGCGCTTGCTGCCTTTGGCATCCGTTGGGCCGCACGTCGCGCGGCCCCGCACGCCAAAGGGCGGCCGGCCCTGCGATGGGCGCTTGGTGCGATTTCGGGCACCCGCGAAGGTGCCGCTTCGGTGGTTTTATCACTGGGTCTCGGGCTGTCTGTGCTGGCCGCCGTCGGACAAATCGACGGCAACCTGCGCAATGCGATCTCGGGCAACCTGCCTGACATTGCACCGAGCTATTTCTTTGTTGATATCCAACCGGATCAGATCGACGGCTATACCGAACGGCTGCAAAACGACCCGGCTGTGACCCGGATCGACACCGCACCGATGCTGCGCGGCGTGGTGACAGAAATCAATGGCAAGCCTGCACGCGAGGTCGCGGGCGACCATTGGGTTGTATCCGGTGACCGCGGCGTGACCTATGCCGAAGCGCCGACAGAGGCGACCAATATCACGCGCGGCGAGTGGTGGCCTGCAGACTACGACGGCCCGCCACAGATCAGCTTTGCGGCAGAGGAAGCCGAAGAAATGGGCCTGAGCCTCGGTGACACGCTGACGATCAACATCCTCAGCCGCGACATCACCGGCACCATCACCTCGTTTCGCGAGGTCGATTTCTCGACCGCCGGGATCGGGTTTATCCTGACGATGAACCCGTCTGCGCTGCGCGGCGCGCCGCATACCTTCATCTCGACCGTTTATGCGGAACCCGCCGCTGAAACCCAGATCCTGCG
>CAYGQZ010000470.1:0-2192 GCA_964352055.1 uncultured Rhodobacterales bacterium | reverse complement strand
CTGTCCTCCGGAATGCCCGGCCCGTCATCCTCGACACTGAACCGCAAGGATTTGTCAGTGATCGTGACAGAAACCTCCGCACGGCTGCCATAACGCACAGCATTGCTGACAAGATTATCAAGCGCGCGCCGGGTCGCAATGGGACGCAACACAGCTGTTCCACTGCCTTCCACCATATATAGTTCGACAGGCTGCCCTGCCCGCTTGGCATCCTTGACCAGCAATCGCGCCAGTTCCGCCGGATCAATCTCTTCGGGCTCGCCTTCGCTTTCGCCGGCCGCAAAGCTTAGGAAAGCATCAATCATCTGCTGCATTTCCGTGACGTCCTGTTCCAAGGGAATGCGATCCTCGTCCTCCAGCATGGACAAGGCCAGCTTCATGCGGGTCAAGGGCGTGCGCAGGTCGTGGCTGACCCCTGAGAGCATCAGGGTGCGGGTCTCGATCTGCCGCTCAATACGGTTGCGCATGTCGACAAAGGCGGCCCCTGCCGCGCGCATTTCCGTGGCACCCTGTGGCGTATAGGGCATGTGGCGCCCGCGACCAAAGGCCGTCGCGGCCCGCGCCAGCCGCTTGATCGGGCGCAGCTGATTGCGCAGATATATAAAGGCAATGCCGGTCACCAGAATGCTGAAGAACACCATATTCACCAGCAACTGATGCGGGTTCGTGGCCGAAATCCGGCGACGATCAAAGATAATCTCCAACGGGCCGCGCGGATCATCCACGATCAGGCGGACAATGTCGTTGTCATAAAGATCAAAGACCGCAATCTGCGACAGCTTCTCGCCCAGGTAATCCTTAACGACGATGCCTGCAAAATCGTACCAGAGCCGGGTGTCCGGTTCGTCCAGCGCCGCAAGCGCAACGGGTGTGACGCTCATCTCCAGCGGGCCGACAATCTGCGACAACAACAGATCATCCGCCCCAAGAACAAGGTTCAACTCGCGAATGACCGTATCCGACATCTGCTTGGTCACGCCCTCGAAGTGGCGCTGCACAAAGATCACCGAAACCACAAGCTGCACCACGACCACGGGCAGCAACAAGCTCAGCGCGGCACGGCCGTAGATGCCGCGAGGAAAATACTGTTTGAGCCAGGCAAAGGACATGCGCTAGAGCCTAGCGATGCCCGCCAGAATGCGAAAGGCCCAGACTGTGCAAGCCCCAGACGATTTCAACCCGGTCATCGGTGTGCCCGAGACGCTGGCACCCGGCATTCGGCGCATCGTGGCGCCCAATCCCTCGGCCATGACCTACCGGGGCACCAACACTTATGTGGTGGGCACGCGGGATCTTGCCGTGATCGATCCCGGCCCCCTCGATCTTAACCATCTGGAGGCCATCCTGGCCGCCTGCGGCCCAACGCAAAAGATCTCCCATATCGTGGTCACCCACACCCATCTGGATCATTCGCCACTGGCAAAACCACTGTCTGAGCGGACAGGAGCGCCCGTTTGGGCCTTTGGCACCGCCCGGACCGGGCGCAGCAGGATCATGATGGAACTGGCAGAGTCCGGCCTTGCAGGCGGCGGCGAAGGGATTGACGAGGCATTTGAGCCCAACCATCTTTTGCGCGATGGCGAGGTCCTGCGGGGGACAGACTGGGATCTGGAGGTCATTCATACGCCCGGCCATCTTGGCAATCATATTTGCCTCGCGCTTCAAGATCTGTGTTTTACAGCCGATCATGTGATGGGCTGGGCCAGCTCTCTGGTGTCGCCGCCCGACGGGGATCTGACAGATTTCATGGCGTCCTGCGCACGGTTGCAACAGCGCGAATGGCAACGGTTTATGCCCGGCCACGGTGCCACCATCGACGCCCCGCACGCCCGCCTGAATTGGTTGATCGACCACCGCAAAAGCCGCGAAGCCGCCATCCTGAACGCACTTGGCTCGCAGCCCGCAACGGCCCGGGCGCTGACCCAAACGGTATATACAGACACCCCGCCGAAGCTCTTGCCCGCCGCCGAACGCAACGTCCTGGCCCACCTGATCGATTTGATAGGACAATCCAGAGTGAAAGCGCTTGGACCACTGGACGGAACTGTCAAATTTGCACGCGTTTAGAGGGTCAAAGTTTTTCTGCCTATGGCATGCAATCCCTCTGGACGTCCCAAAACACCCTTGCTATACGGCCCGAACCGTTCCGGCGTAGCTCAGCGGTAGAGCAGTTGACTGTTAATCAATTGGTC
>CAYGQZ010000469.1:0-2198 GCA_964352055.1 uncultured Rhodobacterales bacterium | reverse complement strand
GCTGCTGCCGTGAAGGCTGCAGTGGCTGCCGCCCTCGCAGACATCGACCCCACCGAGGACAATCGCGGCCCCGTTGAATTCAAGATGCACGTCGCCGGGATCATCATCGCCCGCGCAATCGAGCGCGCCTGGTCACGGGCATAAGGGAGGACAGATCATGACAAAACAAATCATCAAGATGACGGTAAATGGCGCAGAGCAAGAAGTGCTTGCCGAGCCGCGCGAATTGCTGATCTACGTGCTGCGGGAAAAGATGGGTATGACGGGCCCGCATGTGGGCTGCGAGACCTCTCATTGCGGCGCGTGTACGGTTGAACTGGACGGCAAGTCGGTGAAATCCTGCACCATGTTCGCGGTGCAGGCGCAGGGGGCGAATATCACCACCATCGAAGGTCTTGGCACGCCGGATGCCCTGCATGTATTGCAGGAGAACTTCAAGGAACATCACGGCCTTCAGTGCGGCTATTGCACCCCCGGCATGATCACCCGCGCGCACCGCTTGCTGCTGGAAAACCCGAACCCGACCGAAGAGGAAATCCGCTTTGGCATTGCCGGCAATATCTGCCGCTGCACAGGGTACCAGAACATCGTGAAATCCATTCAATCGGCTGCGGCCGAGATGAATGCCGCCAAGGAGGCTGCGCAATGAAGGACGAAGTCACACGTGACGACCGCGTCGCCAACCTCAAGGGGCTGGGCTGTTCGCGCAAGCGGGTCGAGGATGCGCGTTTCACCCAAGGCAAGGGCAATTACATAGACGACATCAAGATGCCGGGCATGCTGACGGGCGATTTTGTCCGCTCGCCCTATGCCCATGCGCGGATCAAGTCGATCAACATCGATGCGGCCATGGCGCTGGACGGTGTGATTGCGGTTTTGACCGCCAAGGATCTTGAGCCGCTGTCGTTGCACTGGATGCCGACGCTGGCCGGTGACAAGCAAATGGTTCTGGCGGATGGCAAGGTGCTGTTTCAAGGTCAGGAGGTTGCCTTTGTTGTGGCCAAGGATCGCTATATCGCGTCGGATGCCGTCGAACTGGTCGAGGTGGATTACGAAGAACTGCCCGTTCTGGTCGATCCCTTTGCGGCGATGCAGTCGGATGTCGTGCTGCGCGAGGATCTGGACCCGACAGCGCCGGGTGCCCATGGCCCGCGTAAGCATCACAACCACATCTTTACCTGGGAAGTGGGCGACGAGGACGGCACCAATGCGGTCATCGACGATGCCGACATCGTGGCTGAGGAATCGATGTACTATCACCGCACGCATCCGTGCCCGCTGGAGCCGTGCGGCTGTGTCGCGAGCATGGACAAGGTGAACGGCAAACTAACACTCTACGGCACGTTTCAGGCACCGCATGTGGTGCGCACGGTTGCCTCGCTTTTGTCAGGCATCGAAGAGCATAACATCCGTGTGGTTTCCCCCGATATCGGGGGCGGTTTCGGCAACAAGGTTGGCGTCTATCCCGGCTACGTCTGTTCCATCGTGGCCTCCATCGTGACGGGTGTGCCTGTCAAATGGGTCGAGGACCGGATGGAAAACCTGATGTCCACCGCCTTCGCGCGGGACTATTGGATGAAGGGCAAGATCTCGGCCACCAAAGAGGGCAAGATCACCGGGCTGCATTGCCATGTGACGGCCGATCACGGTGCCTTTGACGCCTGCGCCGACCCCACCAAGTTTCCGGCGGGTTTCATGAACATCTGTACGGGGTCCTATGACATCCCGATCGCCTATCTGGGCGTTGACGGTGTCTATACCAACAAGGCACCGGGCGGCGTCAGCTATCGCTGTTCGTTCCGGGTCACCGAGGCGGTCTATTTCATCGAACGGATGATCGAGGTTCTGGCCATCGAGATGAACATGGACGCGGCCGAACTGCGCCGGATCAATTTCATCAGGAAAGAGCAGTTCCCCTACAACTCGGCCCTTGGCTGGGAATATGACAGCGGTGACTATCACACCGCCTGGGACAAGGCCCTGAAAGCGGTTGACTATGAAGGACTGCGCAAGGAGCAGGCCGAACGGGTCGAGGCCTTCAAGCGCGGTGAGACGCGGACGCTGATGGGCATCGGTCTGAGCTTTTTCACCGAGATTGTCGGCGCAGGCCCCGTCAAGAATTGCGATATCCTTGGCATGGGCATGTTCGACAGTTGTGAGATTCGCATTCACCCGACAGGGTCTGCGATTGCGCGGCT
>CAYGQZ010000468.1:0-2216 GCA_964352055.1 uncultured Rhodobacterales bacterium | reverse complement strand
TGTGCTCATGTTCGAGAAATCGAAAAGGGCCATGGGAATCCGTCTGTCGTTGGGACTGTGTTGCGGGGCGTCTAACGGATCGTTCCGTGAAAGGCCATGGGGCGGCGGCCAATGAAGGTGGCTGCGCCAAGAGACTGCTGCAAAAACGTGCAGTCTGAAAACACGCGCACGGTTGAAAGCAGGGCGCCCCCCTTGCAACCGATCTTGCCGCCGCGAAAAAGCGTTCTTTCTCAACTTTGCGACCGTCCTTGGATCTGCTGAAAACGCTCGTATGAATCCGTCCACACATTCATTTCGGATTGCGATTTATCCTAAAATGCAAATCCTCGCGTTAACTTTGTGTTTACGAATGATTTGTGACGCGCACGGCAAAGGCGTAAAAGTCCGGCATCGGGTAAGAGGTGTTTCCCATGTCCAAGATCATAACATTTTTCGCTGTTTTGGCCTGTCTTTCAGTTGCCGCTTGCTCGCAACCTGAACCGGAACCGACATTCCGGTCCTTTGACCTGAAAGTATCGCACCCCTCGCCCTACGCGACCTTTGTATCCGTTTCACCTGGCGCGCGGGGCGAAAAACTGCCCCGCGTTCGGCAACTGAACAGCAAGGCCTTCAATGAATACCTGCGGGACCTGATCGGGTGTTCGGTGGATCAGGGACGTCACACACATATCATTGGCCACAAGAAAGCACCGGCCGGCTACATGATCCCGATTACTTGTGTGAACTGATCGATATTACCAGCTCTTTTTTTCCATCGTTCGCTTGTCTTCAATGAACATGGATGATCCCGGGTTGCCCAGCATTTGAAGAACCGCGCCGACGGCATCTCGACCGGAAGCCGCACGATCCATCCGCAAAACCTTGCTCGATTTTGCAGCCAACAGCATGTTGAACGCGTCTTGGTACAAACGTGATCGTCTTGAGGCTTTTCCTTTGGCCGGAAAGGCGGCACGCTGCACCCGGCACGACAGGAAAGAGGCCCACATGACCCAAACCAAAATCGCCGTTATCGGCGGCTCCGGCATTTACGACATAGATGGGCTTGAAGGGGCCGACTGGGTTTCGGTCGACACGCCCTGGGGTGCGCCGTCGGATCAACTGCTCACCGGAGCGTTGGACGGGGTCGATATGGTGTTTCTGCCACGCCACGGGCGGGGTCACGTCCATTCGCCCAGCACGGTGCCCTACCGTGCCAATATCGACGCGCTCAAAAGGCTTGGCGTGACGGACGTGATTTCGGTTTCGGCCTGCGGGTCCTTTCGCGAAGAAATGGCACCGGGCGACTTTGTCATCGTCGATCAATTCATCGACCGTACATTTGCGCGCGAAAAGTCGTTCTTTGGCACCGGTTGCGTGGCCCATGTGTCGGTTGCACATCCCACCTGTCCGCGCCTGTCCGAGGCTTGCCTGACGGCCGCCACCGACGCAGGCATCACCGTACACAAGGGTGGCACCTATCTGGCGATGGAAGGCCCGCAGTTCTCGACGCTGGCGGAGTCCAAGATGTACAGGTCAAGCTGGGGGGCGGACGTGATCGGGATGACCAATATGCCAGAGGCCAAGCTCGCCCGCGAAGCCGAGCTGTGCTATGCCTCGGTCGCGATGATCACCGATTATGACAGTTGGCACCCCGATCATGGCGAGGTGGATGTGACCCAGATCATCGCCACGCTGATGGGCAACGCGGACAAGGGGCGCGATCTGGTGCGCCGATTGCCAGCCCTTCTGGGGTCAGAGCGCGCGCCCTGCCCGCACGGCTGCGACCGGGCGCTGGAGTTTGCCATTCTGACCGCACCCGAAGCGCGTGATCCGACGGTCATCGCGAAACTGGATGCTGTCGCGGGGCGGGTGCTTTAGCCGTTCATCGACCCAAGAACGCGGACGCTTGGCTCGAGCGTTATCCAATCGCTCCGTCCAGCACGCGGAAAGGCCAACACGGCCTCATTCGCCATGATGTCCGAACATGAATGCCAAGCCCGGTCGCGGTCGGAGCGGACAGGCCAGCTGCAATGATAGGCGCGCGCTTGCTCATCCGGCACCAAAGGCACTGCTTTAGACAATTGCGCATCTGCGCCACCGATCCGCCCTGATTTTCAACTCGACGCCGAGGGAGGGCTGTGATTTCCTGCGTGCGAAACGGGGACACGTATGACATTTGACCTTTGGCTGACCTTCGTCGCCGCCTCCACAGCCTTGCTGCTGATCCCCGGCCCCAC
>CAYGQZ010000467.1:0-2216 GCA_964352055.1 uncultured Rhodobacterales bacterium | reverse complement strand
GTTTGTCCGCCCGAGATTTGTATGCACTGGCCGTTGATGCTTTGGGAACCGGGGCCAACCAGCCACAGGGCCGCTGCTGCCACCTCTTCAACCTCCAGCAACCGCTTGTGACGGTTTGCGTCGATCATGACCTGGCGCGCGGCGTCTGCGCTCATCCCTGTGCGGGCGGCAATCGCAACCTCGTTGCGGGCCACGATGCGCGTGTCGACATAACCGGGACAAAGCGCGTTGAATGTGTAGGGCTGGCCCATGTAATCCTCGCTGAGGGAGCGGATCAGACCGATCAGGCCGTGTTTTGATGCCGCATAAGCCGCCGCACCGGGCAATCCCCGCAGCCCCGCAATGGAAGACACGCCAATCACACGGCCCCAATCGGTTTGCCGCATACCGCCGAGACATTCGCGAATGGTCAAGAAAGCGCCGTCGAGGTTTGTTGCCATCGTGTCCCGCCAAAATCCCAAATCGGTCTTGTGCAGGCTGCGCCCTTCGGCAATCCCGGCATTGGCGACGCAAATCTGCACCGGGCCGCGCGCTTCAACCGCGGCTGCAATCACATCACAGACGGACGCCTCGTCCCGGACATCCATGACCGCGCCGAAGATGCGGTCGGTGGCCACGTCGTCCAGAACCTCCTTGCGCCGTCCTGTGATCGTCACCTGCGCGCCCTGAGCGGCCAGCGCTTGCGCAATGGCGAGGCCAATGCCCGTACCGCCGCCTGTGACCAAAGCGTGTTTGCCTGCCAATTCCTGTGTCAAAGCCATGACCCGTGTTCCCATGCCCACTGTTTGCGCATCAGCATGGGGTGGTATTGCCCACGGATCAACCGCGATTGCCCGATTGAGCGGACAGGCTGCGTCAGTCCCGGACCTGACTGTTGACACGAGCGTTTTTTTTGCGTCAGCATTCCTGCATCAGTGAAATTTCGGCACTCAGATGAAAAATATCCTCGATACCCCGCCAGTTTGGCTGATCCTCGCAATGATCGTCGCCTGGTGGCAAGCGCGATTTGCCTCTTTTGGATTGAGCCTGGCCTCCAACACGACGGATTTGCTGTCGGGTGTGTTGATTGGCGGCGGGATCGTGTTGATTGCCCTGGCCGCGATGGAATTTCGCAAGGCCCGCACAACCATAATGCCGCATCAGATACCCGGGCATCTGATCACCAAAGGCATTTTTTCAAAAAGCAGAAACCCGATCTATCTGGGAGATGCGCTCATCCTTGTGGGCGTGATCTTGCGGTTCGATGCTGTGCTGTCCTTGCTTCTGGTTCCAGTCTTCGTCTGGTGGATTGAACGACACTTTATCATTCCCGAGGAAGACCGTATGCGTCGCGTGTTTCGGGCCGAATTCGCCCGCTATGAACAAAAAGTACGCCGCTGGGTGTGAACTGGTGTGGCATTTTCGCGGCGGTGTTGCCGTCCTTATTGTAAATTCAGCATCATGTATGTAGGGGACAGCACGCGTTGTGCGTCATGTTGCCTGACTGGTCAGCTATTCAAGACTGTTTAAGACGGGGGATCTGTTCCTATGAAGATCGGAACACCAAAAGAGACATTTGCCGGAGAGAGCCGCGTCGCGATGACGCCCGAGAGTGCGCTGGCGTTGCAGAAACTGGGTCATGAGTGCCTGATCGAGACCGGAGCCGGTCTTGTGGCAGGGTTCGATGATGCGGCCTATGAGGCGGCAGGTGTTGAGGTCGTAAAGACCGGCGCTGCTTTGTGGAAAGCGGCCGACATCGTCGCAAAGGTGCGCGTGCCGGACGACACAGAGATGAAGCGCTTGCGAGCGGGTCAGACGCTGATCTCATTCTTCAGCCCCGTGGCCGATGAGGCCAAGATGCAGGCCGCCGCCGCGAAGGGCGCGACCGTCATCGCCATGGAGATGATCCCGCGGATCAGCCGCGCCCAGAAGATGGACGCCCTGAGCTCTATGGCCAACATCGCGGGCTACCGGGCCGTCATCGAGGCAGGCAACAATTTCGGGCGGTTCTTTACCGGCCAGATCACAGCAGCGGGCAAGGTGCCACCGGCCAAGGTTCTGGTTGTGGGCGCCGGTGTGGCCGGATTGGCCGCCATCGGGACGTCCACGTCACTGGGCGCGATCACCTATGCCTTCGACGTGCGCCCCGAAGTGGCCGAGCAGGTTGAATCCATGGGCGCTGAATTCGTCTATCTCGACTTTGAGGAAGAGCAGCAGGACGGCGCGAGCTCCGGCGG
>CAYGQZ010000466.1:0-2224 GCA_964352055.1 uncultured Rhodobacterales bacterium | reverse complement strand
ATATCAGACTGATCCGTTTCAAAATGCCCATGAAATTCCTCCGATCGTTACAGTGACGAGAATCGCCAGGCCCCATGCTTTCGACGTTATCGTTATTGCGGCGTCAATATCGACCGGTTCGAGGGCGCGCCGTGCTGTTCCGTTGACCCAGGCCAGATCCTGCGTTGTGCCATGGTAACTGCGCGGCCCGGCCAGTGCGATGCCAAGCGCGCGCGCCATTGCCGCCTCGGGCCAGCCTGCATTGGGAGAGCGGTGCAGGGCGGCGTCCTGCGCAATGGCGCGCCATTGGGATGCGCTGCGCCCGACAAGGGCGATCAGTGCAGCCGTGATCCGGGCCGGTATCCAGTTCAGCACATCGTCCAGCCGGGCGGCGGCCCAGCCGAACTGTGCATGGCGCGGCGTGAGGTATCCGATCATGCTGTCCGCGGTGTTGACCACCTTGTAGATCATGATCCCGGGAAGCCCCGCGATCAGGAACCAGAAGGCGGGCGCGATGACCCCGTCGCTGAAATTCTCGGACAGGCTTTCGATGGCGGCGCGGGCGGTGTCGGATGCGCTGGACTGGCTGACGTCGCGGCTCACGATCATCGCGACAGCGCTGCGGCCCGCGTCCTCGGACCGGGCCAGACCGTCGCTGACGGCTTTGACATGCTCAACCAGTGATTTTTGGGCCAGCAGGATCGCGGCCCCGAGGATCGCGGCGAGAGGGCCCAAGAGGCTGATGGCCCATCCCAGCGCGCCTGCACCTGTGACCAGAAGTGCCACGGCGATGCTGCCGCGCAGTCTGGTGCCGCCGGTGCTGTTCCACGCGCTGTCGAGGGCGCCCACTGCCCGGCCCATCAGAACGGCGGGGTGCGGCAGGCGGGACCAGAGCCAGCGCGGCTCGCCCGCGAGCGCATCAAGCATCAGCGCAAGGACCAGCAACAGGGCGGTGTTCAAAGGGCCGCCTCCACCCGGTCCCAGTCGTGTGGCGCGGGCAGGCCGAGGCGCAGCCAGTTGGCGGCATAGGGAAAGGTGCGGCTCCAGATGTGGTGCTCTGCAAGGCGGTCTTGCCAGCTTTGCGCGCCATCCACCTCGTAGAGCCGGAAGAGAGTCGTGCCGCCAATTGTTTTTGCGCCGTGGCTGGTCAGCAGCGCATCCAGTCGGTCCGCGTCGCGTGTCAGGCGTTGGCGGGTTTGGGTGGCCCACGCTGTATCTTGCAAAGCCGTGGCACCCAAGGTTAGGGCGATGCCCGAAACTGGCCAGGGGCCCAGCATCTCGCGCAGCCGAGCGATCAGTTTTGGGTCGCCGATGACAAAGCCCAGCCGCACCCCCGCCAGGCCCCAAAATTTTCCAAAGCTCTTGAGGATCAGAACCCCAGTTTGGTCCGCGTGGGACATCAACGACTGGTCCGGGGCGATATCACAAAAGCTTTCATCGATGATGCTCAAATCGCCTGACACATCGGCCGCAGACCAAAGCCGCCCATCCGGGTTGTTGGGATGGACCAGAACCTGCGCCGGAGCGGTGCCCCGCACCGCGACCTGCCATCCCTGACCCGCGAAACTGGCGGCATGTTCGTTATAGGTTGGCGCGGGAATGATCACGCGGGCCGGTTCAGCAAGCCGCGGGATCTGCGCGATCAGCGCGGATGCGCCGGGTGCGGCCAGAACATCCGCGCCATCAGGCACGGCCCAGAACCGGCGGGCTGCGGCCGCCAGCGCGGCGGCAGCGCCTTGGTCAGGCAAAGCCGTCCAACTGGATGTTGGCAAGTCGGGAACGGGGTATGGAACCGGGTTGATGCCCGTCGACAGGTCGATCCAATCCGCGCGGTGTCCACCATAGATCGCGGCTGCGGCATCGATTCCACCGCCGTGGTCCCGAGATTGAGTCACTGTGCAAGGCTCCCGTCTGTTTTTTGGCCTCATGGGCGGATACGCGCCAGCAAAGAGCGGATCACCGCGCATTTATCAAGTGTGATCGGAAAGTGTTAACCCATATTCATCTTTGTTAATGGTTTGTTAAGGTAATCTCTTCCAACTTGTCATGTATGGTACCGAAATAGGTTCGGCCCGGAGTGGTTATGAACGTTCTGATTGTTGAAAGTTGCCCGGAACTGGCGGCCTTGTGGCGGCGTCACATTGAAAGACACGGTATGCGCGTTGAACTGGCCCATGGCCAGACCGATGCGGTGAAATACCTGTCCTATTGTGAGCCTGATATCATTGTCATGAACCTTGTCCTC